>JAUPUG010000046.1 GCA_030917685.1 Patescibacteria group bacterium
AAGTTTTGCGGAATCCTTTCCCCAGAAAATTGTTTCCGCAAAACTTCGTCCGCATTGTTTCAGATTTCCTCATCGGGATTGCTTTCAAAAAAGGTTCGAATTTTGTACAATGAATACCGCACATACATAAAGAAAAGCCGTCCCGTAATGGGGCGGTTTTTCTTTATGATAGTGGTAGAGTCTGAGAGATTCGGGTCGAACCTCCTCCTCCAGTAAACACTTTCGACAACGTAAATGTATCCGTCCATAAGCATAATCAACACTTTATTTCGGCTACACTCTCACAAAAAATTTTTCCTGTGCTAAAATATATTCATATGGGAAAAGATCCGTTCATTTGGGAAGCTCACGAATATTATTTTCAATCTAAAACCTCTGATTGGTATTGGGCTGTTGGCATCATCGGAGTGTCTATTGCAACTATCGCCATTATCTATGGCAATGTTCTCTTTGCAATGCTTGTTCTAATTAGTACATTTGCCCTTTCAATTTTTGGATCAAAAGAACCATCTCTCGTTCGATTTGAAATAAACAAAAGCGGAATCCTTATAGGAAAGATGCTTTTTCCTTTCGGAACGCTTGACTCATTCTGGGTTGAAGACAACAAACATCTTGGTCACCCCTCTCAACTTTTCATAAAATCAAAGAAGGTTATGGTTCCACTTATTGCTATTCCCCTTGAAGGAATGGACCCTGAAGATATAAGAGATTTCCTTCTCGATCACCTCCTCGAATCACCACACGCTGAACCACTTGGACAAAAGCTTTTGGAATACTTTGGCTTTTAAAAATTTTATGATAATTTCTGTATTGAACTGCTCTCGTCGTTCAATGGATAGGACGTAACTTTGCGGAAGTTATGATGCAGGTTCGATTCCTGCCGAGAGCACAGCAAAATACTTAACACCCATCAACAACAAAGCCGCCAGAGGTCAAAATGACATGACGGCTAAGACTCAGCTTTAAAGGGCTCGATTGTGGGCAATATTCCTGCGACGCAACAAACCTGACTTACGCAAAGCAAGTTCCTCTCTAGAGAGGCCTGGAGAATAAATCGTATCCATGTCGAGAGCTGGATGAAATTCATCATTCCTAATCCAAAGATTCGACCAGTAATAAAGAAAAGGACTCGACAACGATCGACATAGATACCGATCAAATTTATCAAATAAGCTACAGGACACCAAGAACCAAGACGTAAACATTTTTTTCATAAAGATCAGATTTCTGGGGTGAATTGTTTTTTAACCACTTACTCCAACCTATTTCAATTAAACTACTTCATGTCGTACTTTGTCAATCTCACTTATATAGTGCTAAAATAACCCCATGCCTGCTCTCACAGATATTAAAACCTACGCCACCTTTATTTATGCATTCCTCATGCTTGTATACTGGACTGGCACATTTGTAATCCTCTATCACCTTATCCGCTTCGGTATCGGCAATCAACCAAAACGAATTGCTATTGTATTCCTAGCTGGTTCACTTATTCTCTCAATAATTACAACCCTATTCTTTGCACAAGTAATTTTTGTTCAGCCATAAAAATTCAAAAAATATGTTTAACTTTTTAAAAAATACTTCATATACTTTCGAAGGTAAAAAAGAACAAGAAACAGTAGTTCTCTTTCTACATCGACATTGGTTCACCCTTGCGAGTAAGGTTTCGATACTTTTGATTATGAGTTTGTTTCCAATCCTGGTTCTCTTAGTACTTGGGCAAGTTATTCTCGCAAACAATCTAATTCCTCTTTTTACATTCTTATGGGCCGCATACATTATGTCAATTTGGTTTTATCTTTTTTATACACTCACAATGTACACATTAGACTACTGGATTATCACCAACGAACGTGTGGTAAATAATATTCAGAGTGGCTTTTTTAATAGAAGAATATCAGAAGTAAGTATCCATATGGTGCAAGATGTCTCAGTGAAGCTTGTCGGAATGATTCCTACTATGCTCAATTTTGGGCTCGTGGAGATACAAACAGCAGCTGAAATCGCCCATTTTAAACTTGAACAGGTACCAATGCCGCAAGTAGTCAAAGACAAAATAATGGAGATCGTAGAGAAGACAGAAGACGAACAGGGGCAAAGAATGTACGGACTTACTCGACGACACAAGTTTAGTCCTGAAAAGTACAATGAGGCTGAAAGTAATAGAGCTATCGAAAACACTCCATCAATATTAAACGAGGAAGACACCCGAGAAACTAACATTGAAAGACAGATTGAAGATAGAGAAATTAAAATAAAAGAAAACAACGTTCCTCCAAACCTTCCTATTTAGTTGTTTATTCTAAGAAAGAAGTTTAAAAATGGATGAGTGTACCAAATATCCAACGTATATCCTTTAGATACTTCATACACAGTAAAAAAAATACCACTAACGAAAGTTGATGGTATTTTTTTACTTTATCGGACTTTCTTGCTTCTATCTAAGCGTTTCGCTTGATGAATGCGTTGAGTCGTGACTTCTTTCGGTCAGCTGCACCTTTCTTGATTGTGCCAGCCTTTGCAGCCTTATCAAGAGCACTGTAAGCTTCTGATATAGCTTTTGTAGCTTCTTTGATTTTCTTGTCGGCTACGAGCTTTTTAATGTCTTTGATAGCTACTTCTACCTTCTTCTGTCGTCGAATATTGTATACTCGCTTCTTTTCAGAACCTCGAAGTGCTTTTTTTGCTGATTTGATAATTGGCATATGTAGACAAGAATGTACCAAATAAAGCTGGATTTGGCAAATAGCAAGAAGAGGAGTCCTAGTGTTCGAATTTAAAACACTTGACTTAATTAGATACAAATTGCATTATCACACTTAGAACACTGCTGGATGAGCCAGCCGTGTAACAGAATTAAACGAAATGATATTTGACCTCATTTGCGAAAATCACGCTGGGAAAATCACGTTTTATGGACACGTTGTGGCTAACTCACCCGAGGAAGCCGCCGCAGGTCCCCTAATTGGATATCCTATTGCGTCTAGTACAGAGACTGGACGACACACTCTCTATATTCCATCAACCGGACATGTATCTTCCAATCTAGAGCATTGGTACCTTCAGGAAACTAAACCTTTGCGAACACGCCCCCCAGAGCTAGATCGTTGAGACAAACTTCCCACCTACCACCCAAGCACTCGCACCCCGAGTTTTCCTTCATTGGAAAACAAAGGGTCCGAGGCTTTTTGTTTTGCAAAAGGCAACATCATAAAATATGAGCAAAACCCTTACAACTTTGATAGAATAGACCCAACATGATTTCATACCTCAAAGGCAGTATTCAACATAGAGACATCAAATACGTAGTAATAATGACCTCTGGTGGAGTTGGGTATAAAGTCTACACAACCCTTGAAACTCTTGGGCAAAGCAGTATTGGAGAGCAAGTTGAGCTTTGGATTCACACAGTAGTTCGAGAAGATGCACTCGACCTTTATGGCTTTAGTAACAAACGAAGTTTAGATTTTTTTGAACTTCTTTTAACCATCTCTGGTATAGGACCTAAGTCTGCACTTGGAATTCTCAATGCAACTACAGTAGACTCAATCATCGAAGCTATTACCACAGGTGAAAGTGCATACCTTACAAAAATTGCGGGTATTGGAAAAAAAGTAGTTGAAAAGATTATCCTCGAACTCAAAGGTAAAATCGGTGACAACTTCGGATCTTCATCTGATACACACAAAGCAGGCAATGCAGATGTTGATGCCCTCGAAGCTCTCAAGTCTCTTGGATATACACACAAGGAGGCAAAAGATGCACTCGATGAAGTTTCAAGTGATATTAAGGGTACGGGAGAGAAAGTGAAGGCTGCTCTTAAAATGTTAGGACGATAAATTATGCCCGAGCTACCAGAAGTTCAAACAACCGTAGATGGAATTAATAAAACTGTACAAGGACTACAGATTGTTGATGTATGGACAAATTATGACAGTCCTCATTATGCTAACAAAGAAGAAATAAAGAATCCTCTCTTTTTTAAGAAATTCAAAAAAATAGTAATCGGAGCAAAGATAAAAAACGCATCAAGAAAAGCTAAAAATATTCTGATTGAATTATCAAATGACTACACAATCCTCATTCACATGAAAATGACTGGGCATGTTATGTATGGAAAATATGTATTTGATCCAAAAGGTAAATCCGCCGGCAGTCGAAAAGGTACAGAGAAAGACCCTTGGGTTAGCACCGAAGAAGGACCACTTACTGACCCATTTAATAGACATATTCGACTTGTCTTTACATTGAGAGACTCAAAAAGACTAGATAAACACTTGGTATTATCCGACATGCGAAAGTTTGCGAAGGTCACAGTTCTTGAGACTGACACAATTCATCAAAGCTCTCACCTGGATACTGTCGGACCAGACCCATTATCTACTGAATTTACCTATTCCCTATTTGAAGGACGAATACTATCTCGACCAAATGGAAAAATTAAAACGGTACTCATGGATCAAACCGTCATCGCTGGAGTTGGAAATATTTATTCTGATGAAGCGTTATGGCGAGCATCAATTCACCCTGAACATATGCCTAAAGATATTCCAAAAAGTCTTTTACAAAAACTACGCACATCAGTAATAGAAGTTTTAAGACAAGGTATAGATTTTGGAGGTGACTCAATGTCAGACTATCGAAATATAAATGGAGAACGAGGTGAGTTCCAGCTAAAGCACCAAGAGTACAGGAGGACAGGTAAATTATGTGAAAAGATAGGGTGTAAAGGAATTATTCAAAGAAAGGTAATCTGTGGCAGAAGTGCGCACTTCTGCAGTGAGCATCAAAAACTTGCACTGTAAGATAATAAAAGTTCAAAAAAAATCGCTCGCCCAGGGTTGACTGAGTGAGCGATGAAGGCGGTCTTACTACCTTCTGCTAAGCAGGATTGGTTCCGACAGGATCCCAACCCTAATGGTTACTTTGGTTTGTTCCACACGAATGTGCGGGTTCTTAAATACTAATACAACCAAAAACCTAAATCAACTCATACAAAATAATCCCTGCCGACACAGAAACATTGAGTGATTCTTTCTCCCCTAGCATCGGTATATCAACCACAGCATCACATAATGCAATTATTTTCTTTGAGAGACCCTCAACTTCATTTCCAAAAACAATCGCAATTTTATTCCCTCTTTTTTTGAAGAATTTTTTATATGTAATTGATCTTTCATCTTGCTCAACTGCCACCACCAAAAATCCTTCTTCTTTCAAATTTTTAATTACTCTTTGAACATCCATTTTATATTCCCACGGAATTCTTTTTTCAGCCCCTAAAGCAGTTTTAGCAATCTCTTTCTGGGGTCGATTGAAATTATCAGTCGGACAGGGAGAATACCCACAGATATATATTTTTGAAACACCAGTAGCGTCTGAGGTTCTAAAAATTGAACCAATATTATAAGAACTTCGTATGTCTGGCAAAACCACAACTACTTCATTTTTAAGCTTTTTAGACTTCATATATACTTGGGTTATACCATAAAGTAATAAACGGTGATACTATAATCGCATATGACAAATCCATTTCCTGAGCTACTCATCTTTAGTTTACTAGCCCCTACACTTCTACGACTTACCCTCGGTGTTTTTATAATCTTGCTTGGATACAGCAAACTTAAAGAGGATTCTAAGGGAGTAACAAACTTCTTTGAATCTCTTGGTTTCAAGCCAGCAAAATATTATGTTCAGACACTCGCATTCGCTGAAATAGCTATGGGTGTAGCTCTTTTTGTAGGATTCCTGACTCAAATCGCTGCTCTTGTTGTAGCAATAATCACATTTGTTTCATTCATAGTCACTGTTCGACATCCTGAAACCGGGCTTCGAAAACCATCGGAATATGCTCTCTTTTTCGTAATTTCAATCTCTCTTGTTTTAACAGGCGCAGGACTCCTTGCAATAGATCTCCCTCTCTAGTTATAGGTTTGGTTACAAAATTTGCTTGATTTATGGCTTTTTCACAGCACTAAAAAACCAGAAAAGGGTTGCTACTTTAGTATTTTCTGATATATTTCTTTGATATGCGCTCGTAGCTCAGTCGGTAGAGCAGCTCCCTTTTAAGGAGATGGTCGTAGGTTCGATTCCTACCGAGCGCACATGACAAAAAAGACTGGACTGCTCCAGTCTTTTTTCGTACATGGGCGAGACGGAGCTATGTCGAGTCAACAGACGAGACAAGCGAGTCGGGCAATCAGAAGATTGTGCCGGAGTAGGCTTCGCGAAAATCTACGAGCGACGGCGAGTAGATTATCTGTGACCACTTGTCCCTATGATTTTGATATACTTACATATAAATGAAAACTCTTCTTATCGACAAGGATCGCTACATGATAAAGACTGCAAGTCTGGATAAAATCACTGGCAAATGGAAAGGTGCTGTCGATACAGCAATTGATGTATATAAAAAAGTATTTGGTGAAAGCTTGGTGTCTGTATATATAGGAGGAAGTGTTGCTTGTGGTGAAGCAATAGAAGATAAATCTGATATTGATACATATGCTATTTTAAATATTCCACAAGAGAAAGTTGAAGAAATTGTTAAAACAACGCTTGATGCAGAGAGATTAAAGCTTGATAGCGCATTTCCATTTCTCACAAAATTTGAAATGCACGCGTATTCACTTGATATTTTAGGTATTCGGAAACAATTTCAACTGAGACTTCTGGCGGTTTGTGTATATGGTAGAAACTTTGACACAGATTTCCCAAATTATCCCTTAACAAGAGAAACATTCCAAAAAGTGCGAATAAGTATGTCGGGTGATATTGAAAAAGCTCGCCTACAACTCCAGAAGGCTAATCCAAGTCAGTCTGAATATTCTAAATATGTTGCAACTGGTGCTAGGTGGATCGCCAAGAGGTTAATACGAAACGCAGGGACACTGTCACTCTGGAAGGGAAACTTGTACACAATGAACGTACCAATGATGGCTGAGATATTCACAGAAGCATATCCAGATAAAAAGACAGAGATAAACGTACTACTAAGCTGGGTGGATAACCCTCCAAATGATGCGAATATTGTATTAAATGTTTTGAATACGTTTGGTCAGTGGCTTATCGAAGAGGACGAGAGAGTGTTTGGAAAAATAGAGTAATATTAACCTAAACACAACCTCTCCAACTCAATCATAAAGTCCACCTCACCTCTATGAGCTTTGTGATACATACCAACCAAGCTATCCAAATATCTCTCCAACTCATCCTTCTTCCAATTCTTTGTAAATCCCTGACACTTAGAAAAAGTATATGGTTTCATATCTACTTCATTCGCAGTCTTCGCATCATACGCCAAATATATAGATTTAAACTGCCACCATACAACTCCATGTATCTCCTCAGCGGGCAAACTATCTGCAACTAACTCTTGAAATAATTTCCAAGAATTCACCTTGTTTCGTGAAGCTAAAGCATCTGCAAACGCAAATGTCTGTGGAGCTTTTTTAACAGCACCTTCATCGCTACTCGCCTTCAAACTATGCTCCTCCACTTTTTCAGCCTTCTTTTCAAGCTTTGTAAGTAAAGCTTTATTTATTTTTGAATCAAAAAGGATACACACATGCTCTGACTCAGCAAAGTCTGCAATTCGCTCTTCTATATACTCAACTGAATCTTTATTTGAAATGAGAGAGTCTAGAACAATAATATTTTTAGGAGTAAAAAGATTCACACCAGCAAGCACTTCATCTAAAAAACCTTGGTTCCAATTTTCAGGTGAGAGTCGAAATAGTGTTGCGTCAGGGCGCTTAGACTGCAAAACACCAACCAAAGCTTGGAGTTTACTTCTACCCTTTTGAGTATCTGTTCCGTGAATTACGTAAAGCATTTTCTACTATTGTACTACAACTCCAAAGCCTCCAGCTTATTCCAATTCTTCCCCGCATTCGCTGATGTCACTATTGGCACCCCTTTAGATTGCTCCTCCGTTAGCACGCTCTCCATAGTCTGCTTGATCATTATTGCCATCTTCTTTACTTCTGGAGTTCGTATTTCAAAAACAAGTTCATCGTGCACCTGAAGCAAGAGTCGTACATCATTAAGCATTCCTAGAGCCTTCAATTTCGCATGAATCATATTCATACTTATTTTCACCATGTCAGCCGTAGCAGTTCCTTGAAT
Source organism: Patescibacteria group bacterium (assembly GCA_030917685.1). Taxonomy (GTDB): domain Bacteria; phylum Patescibacteriota; class Minisyncoccia; order Phycocordibacterales; family CAIZLB01; genus VEQN01. Next base: position 8,131 of record JAUPUG010000046.1, read on the forward strand.
CGGAGCGTTAATAGCCATACGCTCAGCAGCCGCTCGTATAAAAGGTAGTTTTGAATTAATCCCCTCAAAATATCTTCGACGTCCAAACAAAGTTTCTGTATAACCATTTTGGGCTGTGTCGAATTTTACCTTGTTCAAATATTCTGCAACCCCTTTGAAAGTTTTAAAATAATTATCGTAAAAAGCTCTCGCTTCTGCTTGCGTACTTCCGAGATTCGCCTTAAGGGCGTTAACTCCCATTCCATACAAAATACCAAAGTTAATAACCTTTGCTTGCCGTCGCATCTCCTTTGTCACATCTTTTTCTGCAACCCCAAAAACCTGCGCAGCAACTCCAGTGTGAACATCAATTCCATTCTTAAAAATATCTATAAGTTTTTCATCACCAGAAAGTATTGCAGCGACACGAAGTTCAATTTGAGAATAATCGAAAGAAACTAAAGTATATCCATCTTCTGATATAAAAGCTTCTCGCACCGCTCGCCCGAGCTCTGTCTTGATAGGAATATTCTGAACGCCTGGGTTTTGTGTAGCCATTCGTCCAGTACTTGCACCCATTTGTATAAAATCAGGATGAATTCTATTTTTCTCATCAACTAGTGTAGGTAACACATCAATATATGTTCCAAGCAATTTTGCTAATTCTCTATACTCAAGAATCAAATCAATAATAGGATGAGTTCCTTTCATCTTTTCTAACTCAGATTCTTTGGTAGACTTCGCACCGCCAGCAGTTTTTTTAATATTTTTTCCGCCAAGACCCATCTTATCGAATAGAATCTCTCCCATTTGCTTTGGAGAATTAATATTAAACTCCTGGCCTGACTCTTTCCAAATTTTTGTTTCAAGCTCTCGCAACTTTTTATGATATTCACGTCCGAGATTTTTTAGAAAATCTACATCAATTTTAATTCCGACTTCTTTCATCTGTTCAAGAATCGGTATCAACGGCCATTCAATTTCATACAGTATTCTATCCATATTCTTAGCCTTTATAGCGCTTTCTAGTTTTTCAAGAGCAACATTTGCATCATATGTTTTAGTAATAGCAAAAACATCATCAAGAGTTGGATCAGTGATTGTGGAATTTAAAACAGAGACAGCAATTTTAAGTTTCTTTTCTAGAAGTGGATCAATTGCTATAAAAAGTTGCTCAGCGGTTTGATGTTCAGCGGTCTGCGCATTTTCAAGACCTTCCTGCTCCTCAGACCCATTATTCACCACGTTGCTTTTTTGTTCTCCTCCATTTGTACTTCTCTGTATAACAGTATCCAAATCTTTTTTTGCTTCACCATTTACACTTCCTGTAAGAACCTGTCGCACTCGTGGAATAAGTGAACGAAATTCATAATCTCTAAACAACTCTTCAATTTTTGAAATTGAGACTGTACTTTTCCATTCTTCATCTGGAAGTTTAAAATCAATTGGAGCATCACGACGGATAGTAGCGAGCATTTTACTAAATAGTGCTTCCTCTTTTCCTTTATCCAAAAGTTCAATCATTCGATCAGAAATACCAGCTTGCTTTAGTAGGTTTGGATCTTTTTCCAACGCTTCATATATTCCTTCGATTGAACCAAAACTTGTTATGAGAGTAGTTGCAGTTTTTTCACCAACACCAGCAATGCCAATAATATTATCTGAAGGATCTCCTCGAAGGCCTTTATAGTCTGTAAGTTGTAACGGACCAAACTGGTATCTTTCTCGCACTGCATCTTCGTTATAGATAACCGTATCTTTTATACCTTTCTTTAGAGTGAACACTCGCACACGATCTCCTGTCACAAGCTGCAACGTATCCATATCCCCTGACGCAATCACAATATTAATATTATCCATCTCTTTTCTATCGAGCACCTCGTGAACAATAGTTCCAAGCATGTCGTCAGCTTCAAACCCAACCTTATCTACCATTGGAATATTAAAAGCTTCAAAAATATTTCGGGAAGACTTGAGCTGTTCTACTAATGCATCATCAGTCTTTTTTCTTCCACCTTTATAGTCTTTATATGCTTCATGTCGGTATGTAGGTTGAGGAAGATCATAACAAGCCACTATGTAGTTTGGCTTAAATTTTTCTAAAATTCCCATCAACATAGTTGAGAGACCATACAAAGCACCTGTTGGAGCTCCAGTACTGGACGCAAAATCAGGTAGAGCATGGTAGGCACGGTGGATAATAGCGTGAGAATCAAGCAAAACAAGGGTTTTTTTGTCTCCTTTTTTACCCAATTTATCCACAGTTTTATTCACAGGTTCTTTCATACACCCATATATTACACCTTAATACGATATTTTTCTTGTATTTTCATCAATAGACTCAAAGGACAACATAATAGTATCTTTTGGCAATATTTCAGCTATTTTCTCAGGCCATTCTATAAAGATAAGGGTGTTAGATCTTTGAAACAGCTCAATAAAACGAAGGGGTTCTGTTTCTTTTATATTCTCTATTCTGTAAGCATCAATATGAACAAATTCACTGAAGATTTCAGAATATTTAGGATTCAGAACCTTGTATTGTTTTTGAATCCCAAAAGTAGGACTTGTCACAACTTCTTGTATACCAAGCTCTTTGGCCACAGCTTTTGAAAAAGTAGTTTTACCTGCACCCAGATCGCCAGAAAGTCCAAAAACCTTTGAACCAGTGGTGTTAGTCAATAATGTCTCGCACAATTCACTCAAAAAAGACATCGCAAACAATTCTAACTCTTCTACGCTTTTAACAATCACTACTTTTTTATTTTCCATGTATTGAGTCATAAATTATATTCAAACTATATATTTTTCGACGGTTCGACGCAACTTCCAATAATTTATAGAAACTTTAGTGCAATAGATTAAAAAAAAGTATAAAATAGTATCAACACGAATGTTTAACATAAACATTCGTAAAGAAACCTCCACCTCATGCCAATACACTTTGACGAAGACAAACAAAATCAACGAATAAAAACACTCCTCAGTGATGAGGAGGAAAAGTCTATTGAAATGCTTTCTGAAAAGTATGGTCTTTCATACATAGACCTCACTCGAGTACCTATCAACACAGATGGACTCCGACTTATCGTCGAACCTGAAGCTCG
>JAUPUG010000047.1 GCA_030917685.1 Patescibacteria group bacterium
AACTTTTCCTTGCATGTATTCAACCTGCTTATACTTCACAGAGGCACGTTCTGCATCGGCTGCTTCAACTTCACGTCGACTTGAATCGAGACAGATTTTCTCAAGAGTAGCTGCCATTTGTGGTGGAACAGTCTTCCCTTCAAGTATGAGGGCGAGTATTCGATGGACCATAAGGTCAGGATATCGTCGAATAGGAGAAGTGAATTGGGTATAAAACTCAAAAGCCAATCCAAAGTGCCCTGTATTTGATGTTGCGTATGTGGCTTTTGCCATTGACCGAAGAGTTGCAATCTTGATAACCGCTTCAGCTGGAGAGCCTGCCACATCATTGAGAAGTTTTTGTACTTCCTTTGGACTTATATTTTTTGTTGGATGAAATTCAAAGCCAAGTGCTCGCACGAAAATACCAAGGTCCTGCAATCGTTCAGCGTCTGGAGAATTGTGTACTCGATACACGCCATTTTTCTCTGTTCGCGCCTGCTTATTTTTTATACTGATAAATTCAGCAACTTCACGGTTGGCGAGTAGCATGTATTCTTCAACGAGTCGATGAGCGTCCAGTCGTTCTTTTTTATATACGGCTATTGGCTTACCTGTTTCGTCGAGCTTGAATTTTATTTCAGTACTTTCAAAATCGATAGAACCGTTTAGTTGTCTTGCTTTGAGCATGATTTTTGCAAGACGATCAAACTCAACTGTCTCTACTGCATACGGCGCTTGGTGCCATGCTGATGGATCTGCAACAGTTGTTTCATCTACGGTTATTTCTCCAGCTTTTACTTTGTTGAGGAGTTCCTGTGCTTCTTCATATGTAAATCGTCTATCAGAGTGAATGATTGTTCGTCCAAACCATTTGTCTAAAATCTGACCATCAAGTGTCATTGTAAAAATAGCAGAAAAGGCGAATCGGTCCTCATTAGGATTGAGTGAACACATACCGTTTGAAAGAACTGACGGAAGCATAGGAATAGTTCTATCTACTAGGTATACAGAGAACGCACGCTTTCGAGCTTCTCGATCTAGCTCAGTATTTGGTTGAACATAGTGAGCGACATCTGCGATGTGAACACCAACTTCATAACAAGCTTCAGGTAGTGCTTCGCCACTGTAACTTTTTGTCTCATTTGAATATCGTCTTTTTTCTTCGTCTTTGAGCGGTCGTATAGAAAGGGCGTCGTCGAAGTCCTTTGCATCAAATGGGTCGATAGTACAAGTAAAGACACCTCGCATATCACGACGTTTTGTCAACTCATCAGAATTTGGGTTTGCAGAGCTATTATCAACTGCAGCTTTTTCTGCTTCTTCTATTACTTCTGAACTAAATGTAACATCAAACCCACGCTCAATGACAATAGATTCCATTTCAGCGTTATTGTTTCCTTTTTCACCGATAATACGAACGAGCTCTCCACGTGGATATCGTCCGTCTTCTGCCTGCCAATCAGTAATAGAGGCAATAGCTTTGTAATCTTCTTTTACTTCTTCCATCGTAAGGGGTAGCTCGATTTTTGCTGGGCTCTTAGCATTTGCATCGATACCCACAAGTTCAATCTCAATATTTGCACGTCTATCGTCAGGAAGGAGGGCAAACTTTGGGGCTCCTGGTGCAGGGTTATTGTTAAGTACAATAGTACCCACAAACTGCATTTTTTTACGTTCAACTATTCGAGTTATCTTTCCATAGAGTACATCTTTGAAACCAGGTGCTGTAGATATTTCGACTGTGTCGCCTGATAGGGCAAGGCCAATATCTGTTGGTTCTACTGGGATATCTTCCTCACGACCTTCTATTCGTACGAAACCTTTACCTTTAGCATTTAGGGAGAGAACTCCCACGAGTGTATTATTCATATTTTGGTATTTATGCTGTCTATGCTACCAGAAAACAGCCATATTGGCACGTGTTTGACGTCCTTGGGCTTTTTTGATACCATATCCCCACATATGTTAATGATACGACTACAACGAGTTGGACGAAAAAATCAGCCTTCATTCCGGTTGGTTTTGACTGACTCTAAAAACGCAGCAAAGAGTGGAAAGTTTCTTGAAATTCTTGGCTCACACAATTATCGAAAAGAAGACACAGTTTTGAAGGGAGACCGTATTAACCACTGGATCAAGATGGGTGCACAGCTCTCAGATTCAGCAAACAATCTCCTCATCTCAAACAAAATCATCTCTGGAAAGAAAATCAACGTTCTCCCAAAGAAGACAGTTCCAAAGAAAGAAGAAGTAGCTGCGTAATCATTAGCTAAATCTCAAAAAGAAAAGCCCAGGCGTAAAGCAAGGGTTTTTTCTTTTGTTCGAACGTATCTCGAGAATTCACCTCGGAAAAGTTGACTAATCTATTGTTGAATAGTATTTTTGCCTTATTCTTCTATGTGGAAGGATTGGGTCTTTGAAAGGAAGTCCTGGTGTAAAAAACCACCAAATAGGGTTAGTTTTATGATTAGTGAAGAAGTAATTCGTCTTTTGTTGTCGGAGCTTTTGGAAGAAGCGGGATGTACGGCGACTGCTCGATCAATATGCGAAAGTCTTGAGGTTGATGTTCTTTCAAGGTTCGATCAGTGCAAAGAACGTCATACAATCTGTGTCGAATGGTACGATGGTAATGCTGTTGAAGTACTGGAGGAATCTGGTGCTGATCCAGAACTTGTTGAGGTGTTGAGAAAAATCGGCAAGTCG
>JAUPUG010000048.1 GCA_030917685.1 Patescibacteria group bacterium
ACATTTTCTGTGAAAATTCCAAGGTAATATTACCTCTGGCACATAAACGGATGATTCTCCACGCATTAAATGTTTGGGAAGCTCAAAAACCTCTCAATGAAGGAATCTGGCTTAAGGATTGCGTTACCGCCATTGTCCCTCATTTGGGTAGCGTCACTTGTTAATGTTCCCGATGTGTTTTCTACCGACCCTGAGTCCTCTCAGGGTCGGTTTTAATTTTGGAGTTTATTTTTTCAAAAATTACTACCTCTCACTACTCAACTGCCCATCCTTTAGGAATATCACTCGGTCAGTTGCATCACCATACTCATCTTCGTGCGTTACCATCACTATAGTCTGACCTTCTGCATTGAGTTCTTGAAAAATCTTGAGAACCATAGCAGACGACTCGGTATCGAGGTTGGCTGTCGGCTCATCTGCAAATAAAATCTTTGGGCTATGCGCAATTGCACGAGCAATACTCACACGCTGTTGTTCTCCTCCAGAAAGTTTTGAAGGAAGGTTATGAATACGATGTCCGAGCCCTACCCGAACAAGTGTCTTATCAGCAATCTGGTACGCTTCTTCCATTGCATATCCTTGCATAATAAGTGGTACAGAAACATTTTCACGTGCAGTTAGATCAGGCAATAGTGCATAATCTTGGAATACATATCCGAGTTCTTTGAGTCGAAAAGATACTCGCTCATCTTCATGCATTTTAGTCACATCTACTCCATCAACCCATATTTCTCCAGATGTAGCTTGATCGAGCAAACTGATTTGATACAAAAGTGTAGATTTACCAGCACCAGATCGTCCCATGATCGCCACAAACTCCCCTCTCTTGATTTCCAAATCAATACCTTTGAGTACTGTCGTAACTTTGTCACCATCGACAAAAGACTTCACTACTTGTTTTATTTCAATGATGTTTTCGCTATTGTGACCATTCGCGCTATTGTGTTGGTTTTGGTTGTTCATATGTTTGTATACGTTTATCTTCCTAGAATCGCATCCAGTGTATTCTTTTTCACAATCATTCTTGCAGGGATGTATCCAGCAATGATAGTAGTCACAAGGAGCAACACAACACGTACTAGTGTTCCAAAATATGGTGCATAAATAATACCATCACTAAATGGGAAGTTGATTGGATGAGCGTCTACAAATGGGACCAAGAATCCATACAAGATTGCAAGACCGATAATAGAACCAGTCACCGCATAAAAGATTGATTGCATAATATATGACACTTCAATCGCTTTTGGATGCACTCCAATCCCCTTCAAAATACCGATGAATTTTCGACGAGTAATAGCATTTACGAAAATCACGATGAATATAGTAATGGATGCTACAGCAAGACCAATAGAACCAATCATATTTCCTAGAAGGGCGAATGTAGCAGCAATATCCTTCAAGAATTTCGGCTGAGCTTCAATATATGTTTGAATCTTGGCACTATCATCAAATCGGTTATTCAGGAGTACTTGTTTTACACGAATAGCATCCGCTTCGGTCGCACCAGGGAGAAGCTTCACCGCAATCTCATCTACATTTATATCAGTACGCCCAATAAGTTTACGGAGTTCTGAGCCAAGCATGAACACTCGGAAGTCATTGTCATCAACTTTAGATTTGATAACTCCACGAACTATCACCTCTTTTGAATTTCCATTAATAGTAAGTTTGAGTTTTTGGCCAATAGAAATATCTTTCAATGTCTGGAATCCGGCTGTCTCGATAGGTGTATATTTATACAAAAAGTTTGCACCAATAATTATTCCATCCACATCATTATCCTGAAGGTACGCACCTTCAACAATATATTTTGAAATACCCGTAATACTATCTTCGATAATTGGATCAATGCCGACAAAGCTTGCGCCTACTTTATTTGGTGTCTCATCTTGTCGAAGCTTTCGTCTATAGTCAGCATTAAGGTTTCCACTTGCTGTGTATCGTGGCGACACTACAGTCACATCAGAAAGACCACGGAGCACGCTCAATATCTCCTGACTATTTTCTACCTGATTTTTTTGCTGCAACTTTGTAACCAAAACATCACCCGTACCTCGCTCTCGTTGAGCAATAACCGAACTCTGAATGATTCCTACGAGCACACCATTTACCACCACAAGGTTGAGAAATGTAAGTGTCATCACCGCAATAATAAGAACAGTAGTCCAAAGACTCGCACGCTTGATTTGTCGATAAGCTAAAAAGAAAGCTACTCGCCAGATATTCGTATTGCTTAGTGATTTGTTTTTTATTGGCATTCTTTTAATTTTGCAAAACTACTTCTTTACTACCACCTTCTCACCAATAGCTATTCCAGAAATCACTTCAATATCTCCATTTGCATTAATACCTCCTGTTTCAACTTTTCGATTCACTCTCTTTCCGCCCTGGTCGATAGTTACCATTTTTTCACCAGCTTCAAGGAAGAGTGCTTTTTGCGGAATCACTACAGCAGAAGGTTTTTCGGCAGTTTGGATAATAATGTTTGCTGTCATACCTGACCGGATACGCTCATCTGCTTCAGTGAACTGCAACTTTGTTTTATACGTAGAAACACCATCGTGTAATGTTTCTGCAGGATCAACTTGTACAGTTTTTGCCATAAACACAATATCTTTTCCATATGCATCAAGAGTTACTCGTGCTGGTTGGTCAATTCGCACTTTTGCGATGTCAGACTCTGATATAAAACTCTCTATTTCATAAGAAGAAGCACTAATCATTCCAATGACATTTGTATTAACACTGGCTATCTCCCCTTCTTTTGTATCAACTTTTGTTACGAGACCATCAAATGGAGCTGTAATATTTGTTCGCCCGAGTAGAGCCTGCGCACTTTGCAAATCAGCCTGCGCACTTTTAACAAGCGCTGCTTGAGAATTTATTTGTTCAATAGTAGAACCAGCTTTCTTGAGAGCAAGCTGATCTTGTGCACGAGTGTATGCATTTTGACTTGCTTTGTATGCTTGTTCTGCAGTACTGAGTGCACTGATTGATGTACTGATAGCAGAACGAGCTGCTGAAATATCTGACTTATACTTATCAACTGTTGTCTGTGGAAGTGCATCGCCTGCAGTGAGTGATGATACTCCTTCACTCAAATCATTGAAAAAATTTCGGGCAGTAGAAAGATTATTTCGAGCTTCGCTCAAATAGGTAACAGAATATGCATCAGTACTCAATGTTGCAATAGTTTTCTGCCACGCCGCAAGCATTTCACCCACTCGTAGACGCTGATCATTTACAGAAAGCCGTAAATTATAATTATCAAACGCAACTACTTCTGGATATACCGTTCGAGGATTTTTGAAAAGCTGATCAGCTTTTGCACGCACACCATCATCTACTTTTGCATATGAATCTTTTATTTGATCTACGAGAGCTTGGAGATTTTGCTCGTATGTTATACGAGCCCCATCAAGCTCAGTAGTAGCAATAGTAATATCTTCAGCTCGTGAGCCACGCTGTACCTCAGCTAGCTTTGCCACCTCAGAATCTACTCGCGCCTGTCGTTGCAACACTGTAGCGTACTGATCACCACTTCCTACACTCGCGAGCACTTGTCCCTGTTTTACCATATCACCCACTTTCACATTCACCCGAGATACACGTCCAGAAGTTTCAAAAGCCATATCCACATCTTTTGAAGGAATCACCTTTCCAGTCACACCCACTTCTTGTACAAAAGTCGAAGACTGCACAGTATATAGCTCTTCAGATGTAGATCCAGAACCACCAAACAAAGACCATCCTACAAATGCGAGGATGATGATAGTTGGGATATATACTCTTTTTTTCTTGAAGAATGTAGTGAATTGGGAAAGTTTACTTTTCATAATATGTGTGAAGTGAAGCGCTTTTGGTAAGGCGTTATGGATAATTTAAATTTGGATATGTGAATGAATACTTGAATATAGCGAAGGTCGCGAACGGAAAGACGTCTGAATGCTTTTTATATTACAACTATATGTTCGGATTATATCATTGTTAGTCGTGTTGTAGAAATTTCAGTGCGCTTTTTTTCTGGAACTTTTGAGTAAGAAAAAACCTGCACCGTGTTAGGGCGCAGGTTCTCGTTAAGACAAAAAGTCCTTCTTCATAAATGGTTCAGTCCCACGGATGTGCATCACATGATTGGACACGATCTATTTCCCGAGCAATCGCACGTCTTTCTCCATCGTCCAAGGGTGTAATCTCGTACGCCGCCTCAACTTCAAAATCTGTGAAGATGCTGTTGCATGCTACCAACGCCGCTTTAATCGCTTCAGACACAACACCTTTTCGATCTACTCGACACTTCACCTGCAGACAACCATTGAGAGGTTCTCTAACTTCTAGGTTTATACCTTCAGGAAGTTGAGTTTCATCCGCAGAGTTGGCAAACACCAGAATTGGTGGGATTTCTGGAAAAGAACTAGGTGTATCAACCCATTCTTTATCAGGCACAAAGTAAATAGGAAATCTGACTTTACTGTGATGGTACAGAGTATCAACGACGAATCTTATTTTCATGAGTTGGGTTTTAGTAAAGGTTCAAGTGTGCCCACAGAATGTGTCGCACTACCAAAAGTGATTAAACCAATAAACCCTTCAAGCGTCAATCCTGTGTAGGTGAAAACTCACCTACACACACCCTAAGAAAAAACCTGCACCGTGTTAGGGCGCAGGTTTCTTTGGCACTCACTGGACAATCACTCTATATTTATCCTCAGCTCTAACCAACCTAGGATTCAGAGTCCCGAGTTGACCGAAGACAAAATATGATTCGATCGTCGAGACCAATTTCTCTATTTTCAAGTACATATTGACTGCTAAGCAAAAATGGCCGTCCATCGTAGTTGAACACAGTAAACAATGCGTGAAAACCATCAGGCCTTTCGACGATTCGTTCCGACGCAATCCACATTGTTACTCTTTCCGGAGGTGGTTCATGCTGAAGACATAAAACCAATTTGAGTGCAACTTCTGGAGGACACAGATTGATAGAGCAATTGTAGCCAAACAGATACTTTTCGCTCCACGCTCTGCAAAAATCGACAGTCATAAACTCATCGACTCGCGGTGCGCATGCAAAACCCAAATCTCGAGGGGTTAGTACAATCAATCCAACTTGACTTTCTACTCCCGAGACCCAATAGTCTCCTCCAAATAGCAGATTGCGCCCTTCAGTAGTACAGAGAGGGTGAACATTATTATCAAGCTCCTCTTTCGACACTCCCCCGAGCCTAACAGTTTTCCATGGAACCCATGTGTGCCTCATATGAAGTGGTGTCACTGACAGTGGATTGCGATTTTGTATTGCCCCGACGATGAGTTGAATCACCGCTGTGGGATTCTTAATAGCCCAATCAAGGTCTTCATCAGTGAGACTAATGAGACCTAGCATCTTTTCCAAAATTCGACTTACGAGTCTAACAATCTTTGCGTATTTATCAGTATCCATATTAATGGAGATCCTTTCATTCAGTTAGAATTAAACAATGCCGTTGAGATTAATATTCAGAATGTCTGACGATTATTTCTCATTTGGTTTAGATAATCTTTCACTCTTCACCACAGCGCAAAAAGCTCTATAAAGCACTTTGCTCTGTGGTGAAACAGCGTCCATTTAGTATTGAATCCAAATGCCAAGAAAAAAGTTTCAAAGAGCTAATAAAATATTTATACTTAAAAATGTGGTTTTGTCAATAATAATCTTGCAAATACAGCCGAATAATGCTTTAATCAGAACCTAAACAGCACGCCCTTGGCGGTCTTTTATTTTACAAATCGGCTCGAGTGCAGAATGGAGCACAAGCACAACAACAAACACACATTATTATGGACATTCGAAACATCGCAATCATCGCTCACGTAGACCACGGAAAGACAACTATCGTAGACTCGATGATGAAGTACACAGGCATGGTGAAGGACTCTTCATCTATGGACTCAAACACTCTTGAACAAGAGCGAGGTATTACTATTTATGCAAAGAACGCTTCTCTTATATACAAGAGTAAGAAGACTGGTCTTGAGCATAAAATCAATATCATCGACACACCAGGTCACGCCGACTTCGGTTCTGAAGTAGAACGAATCCTCCGATCAATTGACTGTGTACTCCTCGTAGTAGATGCACAAGAAGGCCCTATGCCACAGACACGTTTCGTACTCAAGAAGTCTATTGAACTTGGACTTCGACCAATTGTGATTTTGAATAAACTTGATAAGCCTGCCGCAAACCCTGCACGTGTACACGATGAAGTACTCGAACTCTTTATGGAGCTTGGTGCTGATGACGCACAACTCGACTTCCCTATGATCTACGCTATCGGACGAGATGGTGTTGCTAAAGCAAACCTTTCTGATGAGTTTGTAGATTTCGATCCTCTTTTTGAAATGATTCTTGATAAAGTTGCTCCTGCAAAAGATGAAAGTTCAGAACCTCTAGTAGCACAGCCATTCAACCTTGCATACGACAACTTCCTCGGACGACTTGCTGTTGCTCGAATCTGGAAAGGTAAAATCAAAACAAACCAAGAAGTATTCATCAAGAAGCCTGATGGTTCTGTTGAAAAAGGACGAGTGGTTAAACTCTTTACATTCGCAGGTATGGGTAAGGTGGATGCAACTGAAGCTATTTCAGGTGACGTTGCTATGATTGCAGGACTCACAAACATATATATCGGAGATACAGTTACAGACAGTATGGATACTCCATCACTTCCTACTATTTCTATCGACGAGCCAACTATTTCCCTCAACTTCCTTGTAAACGACTCTCCTTTCGCAGGACGAGAAGGTAAATATGTAACAAGTCGACAGATCCGAGATCGACTCGAAAAAGAACTTGAAGTAAACGTAGGTCTTAAAGTTGATTTTGATAATGGAGACACAATGAAAGTATATGGACGAGGTGAACTACACATCGCTATTCTCCTAGAACAGATGCGACGAGAAGGATATGAAATCCAAGTGTCACAGCCTGAAGTTATTATCAAAGAAATTGACGGAGTAAAATCAGAACCATATGAAGAGCTTGTAATTGATACTCCTGATGAATTCTCTGGTGTTGTTATTGAAAAGCTCGGAAAACGAAAAGGTGTTATGTCTTCAATGAAGCAAGACAGTGGTGTGACTCGAATGACATTCGATATCCCTACTCGAGGTCTTCTCGGTTACCGAAGTCAGTTCGTAGTTGATACAAAAGGTGAAGGAATCATGTCATCACGATTCATCGAATTCCGACCATATGCTGGCGTTATTGAAAAGAAAGAAGTAGGTTCTATGATTTCTATGGAAAATGGTAAGGCTGTTACATTCGCTCTTGGAAATCTACAGACACGAGGCATCCTCTATGTAGGTCACGGTACTGAAGTATATGCAGGTATGGTTATTGGTAACACATCAAAGGGTGAAGAAATGGAAGTGAACCCTACAAAAGGTAAACAGCTTACAAACATGCGAGCATCTGGAACTGACGATACAACATATCTAGTACCAGCTCTTGAGATCACTATCGAGCGAGGTCTTGAACTCATTAACGAAGATGAATATCTAGAAATTACACCAACAAACGCTCGACTACGAAAGAAGTATTTAACTAATACTGATAGAGCGAAGGCGAAAGCGAAGAAATAGCAAACAGAAAAATATCAGTCACACGGATAAATTTCTACTGAAATTTTCCTTGAGCTCGCTCCGTCGAGCCTCGCTAGTGACTGATATTTTTTGTTTGTATTTCTTTGAATATAAGTGACAGGTGGTTAATTCTAAAATTTGGGAAGAGAAAAAGCGGAAACCTGTTAGGGTCTCCGCTTTTTTGAAGCCGCTGAGTGTGAGGTCAGTGACGACGTGTATTAGTGTGAGCTGAGATTGACCGAGGCAAATGGATCAATTCCCAGTCTCCCCTGCTCTTCAAGCCAGTCTGCAATTGCAGAATCATATTCCGATGTGCACCGGAAGACCTTCACGATGAGCTCATTACGCAGTTTGCTCGACACGGTGCCATCTTCACTTGCACACATTTCTTGAATGACACGGTCGTAGTCAGAGACATCGATCACCACGACCAATCCATTCTTGGCTGCGGCGCGGAGAGCTGCAGGACCACCCACATCAATCTGATCAATTCCGGGTTTGCCAAAAAAGTCATACAGATTGATGAAGACGGCATGGAATGGATCGATTCCATGCTCAGCGATGGTATCCAGGTGCTCCATTGTCCCTTGTTCTGCCAGGAGACCAGCAAACATTTTGGGATGGAGGAGTTTAACACGACCATTGAGTATTTCAGGGAAACCCGTTACTTCGGAGACGTCCGTACAGGGAAACCCGTGCTTCTTTCTCAATTCGGTCGCAGTGCCGCCAGTTGTAACGATTTGAGAACCACGATCAATGAGGGGTTTCAGTTTCGCCAGACCGCTTTTATCGGTAGTTGATACGAGGATTCGCAATATGTTCCCCGCTTTTGGTTTGAATGCTTTAACAGCGCTTGGTTGCATAGTGATGGAGTATTTGAGTTTGATTTGGTTCTTTGAAATGCCCAGAATTGTCCAGGACTTCCATGCCAAACTCAAAAGAGTCAGCAATAGCATTTTGCAAATCTCAACCTGAGACGCGCAAAATGCTATTGCCAATTCCCTATTTCAAAGAAGCTATCTCTGGCAATAAAGTACTCCTATTGCCAGATTTTGTAAAGCGTTCTATAAAATGTTTGCATCCTGCGATTTATATTCAACACAAATTAAATTTGCACCACTTGAAGTCTGAGATATAACAAAACCAGCACCCCTTTCGGAAGTACTGGTTTTATACTTTATCTAAACCCCTTCAGCTGTGAAGACCTCCGGATTAAATTAATACCCAAATAAACTCACCACACTTCCGAACACCATTCGAAGTGCTATACCAACACTTGCAGAGAGTATTCCTGCACCCATTCGATTAGAGAGAAGTACACTAACAGGATATGGAGTGACAATATCGATAACACCGTTAGCTGTTTTAACATTAACCAATCGTGCAGTATATAGACCAGATGTAACCTGATCGCCAGTCAACATTGCTGTAACTGTCACAGAAGATATTGAACCTTCAGCAATTCCATTTGGATTATTTGGAACTATTGTTACTAGTGGTTCAACCTCTGCTACTGTCGTACTACCTTTCATAAACGCGACTCTAAAATCTGACGCTCTAGGATTTAATATATTTGCACCGACAGCAGTAACTTGAAGCGGAAACGTAGCAACAACTGCAGGCTTATCTCCCACACGAGTTGGACTATTCACAGTGATAGTTGGTTGCTGTGATGATGTATAAGTAGCTACCCCAATGCTGTATGATGGATTATCTACTCTGACATACTTCTGAGCAGGAAATTCTTGTGCACTATTTATATTTTTAAATCTTAGAGTTGTTGTATACAAGCCAGAAGGAACAGTAGATGTATTTATCAAACCTTTAACCGTAAAACTCCTACTTCCACCATCTTGTATATCTGAATAAGAATCAGCAGACAATACGACTGATGACGCTACTATTGGTGTTATTAGAGTAATTGTTGCAGCAGGATCACATTCAGCGTTCAAATTGGCGCGGACAAGTGGATATACGTTGCCGTCGGCAGGTGTAATACCTTTAGATATCTGATACGCAGATACAGCAGCTTTTGTTGCATTTTCAAACTCTCCCTTTGGGACGCCAACAGGCATTGTCAGAAATCCTTTTGATTCTAAGAAATTTTGAAGCTCAACAACATCAGAACCAGTACTTCCGATTGTAAGATTACGATTCAAACTTAGAATCTGTGTACATTGTGAAGTTGAAGATCCCTTCGTTAACATTATTTCAAAATCTGATTGACTAGGCATCTTTACAGCACCACCTCTTGCGTCAACTTTCATATAAAATTTAGACTCAACTGAAGTGGTATTTCCAGAAGTACCTCTATTTGCAAATACTTCTGCAGATTGTTCTTGGCTATAAGATGCTGTGCCAGTTGCAGTTCCACCACCTTTCACTACTGTAACAAATCTTGAAGTTGCAACTGCACGCAAGCCCCCATTTCCACCTTCAGGACCCACAACTATTTCATATGCACCAGGTCTTACACTTGAAGGAATAGTCCATGAGTAATTACTCGTAGTTACATTTCTTGCTATATATATCTGTACAGGAGCAACGCGCTTCTTTGGTTCAGGGATACTATGCAGACGGACCATAGTCTTTGCCATTGCGCCTACAGGTCGTGTCCATGAAATATCCACTGTATTTCCAATAGATAAAGTACTAGAAGCTTGAGGTGTATTGATTATGTATTTGTTTGTACTTGATGCTGTGGGAGGAGTTTCTGACTTACGAAACACATGTGTTTTAACCAGATTATTTATATTATGAGTTGCCAACATATTATTACTCCTGCCTGACAAAGCTTTAAGTGAAGCTGTGCCATATCCATCGATTACAACAGTTCGATGCTCATCAATCGGATTTACTGAAAATGTTATCTTCAAAGTTTTTGTTTCATCTTTAGGCACTAAAAAATTCAACTTAGAAAGTCGCATATGATATGCATTAGTAGAATCTTTAACAAACGACGTGCTAGTCACAGGAAAAGAAGCTTGCTTAACTGTTCCGTCCCAGACATTAATTCTATTGATCAATACAGCAGGGTTCTCTGCTGTACCGTTCTTAGCAGAAGACACTTCAAGGTCAATATCAACAATAGTTACATCTGCCGAACGAGCGGTGGTAGTAAGTGCATATACAGGAACATTTTCAACTGCTGTAATATTTGAATTATTAGTCGGTATAGTTGAAAGAGCAACTGTTAACTTTCCAGTGGATCCGATAAACGAGGTCTGAGCTAATGCAACTGAGGAGGTACTTATAATTCCCGAAAATAGCAAGACCGAAGCGAGAACCGAAATACCCAATGTAGCCTTCATAATAAAAGAAATGTTATTCATGTAATGTATATAATTAATATGCCATACATTATACCACCCATCTTCATACTTCTTCATAGGGATATGCACTTTTTGTAATAGTTTTTAAAGCTCACACCAACATGTACCAAAACAAAAACACCCAAACTTTCGAGTGGGTGTTTTTGTTTTCTAACTTACCTAAACGCGGAGTGCAGTCTAGGCTGAAAAGAAAGTGGAGTGACTAAACTCTAAAATCTTAAGGAACGAGTCCAAAAGATTTAGCAGCGATTAGTAACTTCGTCGTGGGCCTCGGTCTCGATCATTTCGATCGCCTCCGAAGTCACGTCGAGGTCGGTCTCCAGCAGGTCGATCTGTCATAGGTCGAGCTTCATTTACGATGATTGCTCGTCCATCAAGATCTTTTTCATTCCACATAGAGATTGCAGCTTCTGCAACTTCATCTGGAACTTCCACGAAACCGAAGCCTCGTGATCGGCCAGTCATCTTGTCTGTCATTACAGTTGCTGAGATAACTTCGCCTGCCTGTGAAAACGCGTCCTTAAGGCTGTCAGAAGTCGTCGCCCATGCGAGATTTCCAACATATAATTTCTTTGCCATTTGGGTACTTTGTTGGGTTTGATATATAAGTGTATCCATAGCCGACCCTCTTTCGCCTAACGTACTCCGCTGGCCTCGAGAAACTAGGTACGCCACCATCATACTATACTTTACTGGTTGTGGGAAGCGGGTGTGGATCAGTTATGTTTTAAGATTGAATTCAACATAGCACTCCTTGACGCCACCCCATACAAGTTGTATAAAGTACTTAGATTTCAGTAGTGGACCATACGGAATCTTTTGTACTTACAGGTACGAGAGACCTATGTGGTTTCCCGTGCTGAGCGCTGGCTCATTTACAAAAAAACTTGGTCAAATGAAAGATACCCGACAGTGAACCTACACCTAACAGAAGATATAAAGAGGAGTGAAATAAGAGAGATGGTAATTCGCCTCCTTTCAATGATATGGATGTCTGCGTGGCTCAAAGAGCTGCACACATGCATTCGCCAGGAAAACGGGGAGAAAAGAGGAAAAGCAACACGTCAAGAATGTTTGGCGCGGATCAGGAAAGAAACCGGTGACGAAAACCTGAGTCAGAATCCCGTGAAATCACGAGATTACATTCTCCGTCGGAGATATTACAGGGCTTGGAGCATTGTCACTTCAATAATATTCATGGTGGATTTGTCTTTAGCAATACTTTGCACCAAATTCATAGTGCAGAATAGTGGTTCAACCACACTGACCACTATCGACCGGATCAGTCTCATACTCTGGGTGGTAGCAGCGCTTCTTATGTGCATGGCAGTAATGAATGTACATAACTACTTCAAGTACCAAGGAAACAAAGCGTCAGTTTTTGTCGGAAGAGGCTGGATCGGTGTTTTGAAGGAATATCAAAAACTCGGCCTCATACGTAAGATTACCGAGGAAATAGTAAGGTCACACGATGATGCTTACGGGTTTATCAAACGTGTGAAATCAGGTCTTGGTACTACAGATGACAAGGGTCGCATAACAAATGCCTTCCTTGATATCCTTGATTATTTTGCATTACAGTGTCTCATGAGTCAAACGAATATCGAAGCAGATCCGGATGATGATTCTGAATCTGCCAAGAATTTCAGCCTTGCACTCTCCCTGGCACCATACTTTGGAGTGATTGGAGAGCAGAGAGATATTCGAATTAACGCGGTCAGAAATGCACGAAGGGCTCTGTATGCACAGCAGAGAGTAAATGCGTTTGATGAGGATGCGCATGATGGACGTCCACCAGGCGCGGTAATCCATTCATTTCCTGGTCCAGGTCATTTACTTAGTGCCAGAAAAGAAGCCCACCAAAGTTACTTTGGTGGAGACAATGGATCAGACTCATCTGAATCTGATATCCCGTGTATAAATGGCGACACTACGATTATTCTTTTGAATGATCCAGTTACCAAAAGTACCAGACGTCCGCCAGCATGGAGAGGAAAGCCACCTGACGATGCAGCATAAGGTCTAATCACCTTCCCTGCTTCGTCCTCCGCTTCGATTGACCAAGTTGACCGATAGTGATGAAAATTGCTAGAGGTTAATCAAAAACGAGTCCCAGAGTTGCTTCAATGCGCTCTGGGATTTTTTGTTTTATGTACAGCGACGCGAAATTGTACAAACTCTGAATAAAGCTTCTAATTTTGCGTTTATTTAAAACTTTATCTTTTCTTCAGAATTTATTTATTATCTTTTTATCCCCACCTCATGCTCTCGTGCATAGTATTTGTATTATTATAAAAATAAAATAAACAACACAAAACAACATGCGAATTTTAATTATTGAAGATGACAAGGATTTTCGAGAAATTTTAAAAACGAGTTTAGAAGCTGAATCATTTGTCGTAGATACTGCAGAAGATGGACAAAGTGGTTCATACATTGCTCGTACCAATCATTACAATCTCATTATCCTCGACTATCTCCTACCAGGTAAAAATGGTGATGTGGTAAGTAAAGAGTTGCGACTTGCGGGGGTCAAGACTCCGATACTCGTTATGTCAGTAAAGACTGATTCATACGACAAAGTGCTATTGCTTGATAGTGGAGCTGATGACTATATTTGTAAGCCATTTGCTTTTACTGAACTGATGGCGCGTATACGGACACTCATGAGGAGACCATATGATACGCAGTCTCCTACTTTGACGCTTGATGATTTGACTATTGATACTTCAGCGAAAGAAGTATTTCGTGACGGACAGGTGGTGTATTTGACGAGGAAGGAGTATATGCTTTTGGAGTGTATGACCAGAAAATGTGGCAAGATCGTAACCCGAGCAGAAATTGTCGAAGAAGTTTGGGATAATGAAACAGATCCATTTTCAAATACTGTTGAAGCGCATATTAGAAATCTTAGAAAGAAGTTAAAGAAAGCTAGTTCTACTGACAATAATGAAAAAGAATATATTCATACAATTTCAGGACGAGGATACAAAGTAGATAGGGTAAAATAATTACTCACGACAAACAAGCTTTTAGAATAAAGGGCATTTGTATTCAGAAAAACTTTATTATTTCTTTATCAAGATTTTATCACTAATCCGTACAATAATAACTAAGGGACATGTCGAAATGTCCCTCGGTGCTAAAGTTGTAACCGGAGATACAGTTCAAAATCCGCACCTCATACGTTACAGGAATTAAATGCATATTAATTCTTTTACTCGTGAACATATGGGGTGTGGTGTTTTGAACTGACTCGTACTCTCTTCGATTTCAATCTGCCACGTACCACTTACCTACACAACTAATAAACAATATATATATAATCAAAAGAATACTTGAACAAAGGCAGTCGTAGATACACTAAACACAGAGGTGTATAATACTGTTACAGGTTCAACACATCCTTGAAATGATTAAAAAATAAGGGCACAAAAATGGATTCTCTTAATCAAAATATTTTTCGAACAATACAATTCAGGATTCAAAGAAAAATACATTCATTTTTGAGGGTTTTGTGTGTATTACTATTGGAGCCAAAAGATCATGATAATGAGAAGTATCGAAAAGAACTTGTTTGTAATATACTTCTATTATTTACACTTTCGCTACTTGCTGTCTTAGATGTACTAGTCTTGGTGAATTATACGTCAGAAGATATAAACTATATCGGCATACATCCATTGATTATGTTTGGGATAACAGGCAGTACACTCTGCTTGCTATTCTTATCTAGAATTGGATATACAGTGATTGTGTCACAAAGTGTTATATGGACGTTAATCGCAGGTGGTATATATGGCCAGGCTATATGGGGCGCCGATTTACCATCAATAATTCTCCTTTGGAGCTTTGTGATTACTACATCGAGCATACTGATAAGTACAAGATACTCTTTCTATCTATCAGTCTGTATTGGCTTTGGAACTATCATTCTTCAAGCACTTGCCAGCCGAGGTATCTTCACACCCTCTACAGCATGGAAGACACATGGATTCAAAATCGATGATGCAATAGAATACGCAGTAGTATTCATCCTCATTGCAGGAGTTTCATGGATTTCCAACAGAGAGATATTTAGATCATTATTAAAAGCAAAACAAGCTAAAATTGAATTACAGGAGGAACGAAATTTACTCGAAATAAAAGTTACAGAAAGAACAGAACAATTGCACAAGGCTCAAGTAGAAAAAATAAACAGCATGTATCAGTTGGTCGAATTTGGCAGAATATCTAGTGGACTATTTCATGACCTAATGACTCCCCTAAACACACTTAGTCTATTAATACTTCAACTCAAAGACAAAGGCACGATTGATTCACATGAATTATCACATGATGTTACGGATACAGAAAGACATCTCGACCGATGTATCCAGACAAGTAAAAAGATAAATGATTTTATTAATCTCACAAAAAGACAAATCCAGAACAATCAGGGTGAAACAAGGTTTAAAGTATATACTGAAATAAAAAGTGTCATTGCCGTCTTACAGTCGAAGGCTCAAAGACAAAATGTACATATACTTTTTTATTGCCGTAAAAATATACACATACATGGGAGCACTACTCTTTTTAGTCATATTATTACCAACCTGATATCAAATGCCATTGATTCATATAACAAACAATATGAAGAAACACACCATGTAGAAGAATCTACGACGCAAGAGAATGATACTAAAACTAACAGAATTCTAATTTATTGTACAAGAAAAAAGGAATACATCGAAATTAAAGTTAGAGACTTCGGTGCTGGTATTCCACTTGACGTCCAACCTCATATATTTGAAACATTCTTTACCACAAAATCTTCAAACAGTTGCGGAATTGGTTTGTCAGCCACAAAACATACTGTTGAAAAATACTTCAAAGGGACAATCTCATTTATATCTATAGAGCAAAATAAAACTATATCACAAAATGCTCAGCACGGAACAGTGTTTATTATCAATATACCAAATATAAAGTACAAATAATAAAAAATTTTGTTGATTTTAGACAAAAAAATAAGTATCAATACATCCACACTTAATTAAGTAGGTAATCCAAAGATTCAAGAATCTAATACACCCTCCCCAAATCCCCAAATCTATGATATAACCCTAAGACCAAAAAGCTTGGTACTAGATCCTTACATTCCCCAAACAACCCTCAGAAACCCAATGTCCGCCCCACCACCTCCACCCGTTATTCCAGCGCCACTCAAAAGCATTTTCCAGATTGTTGTGGATAAATACCCGACCAGAAAACCCGGACCAATCACTCCAGGAGAGTTCTTTGGCACATTTGGCAATTTAATCACCTGGATCATTGAAAAATGTAATGGTATTGATTTCGCCAAACTGGGCACCAAACCTAAAGTTACATTCCGAGTTAAACTTGATCATACCGACGAAACAGAAAGACTCCTCGCGGAAGCTATCAGCATCGATAGGTTGCGTGCCTTGATGGAGGGATACTTCTATCAAGAAACATTCAACGGGGCAAAAGACATAAATCCAAACGCATATGGATGGCTGTCTATAAGTATCCCCCGCAGGAAAAGCTTACCAGGTCGCTTCAGCATCACACTCACGCGACTAAACCTCGCATAGTCTGAACTGAAGCCACTTCACACTCCACCACCCCGCACTAGCAATGCGCGGTGGTTTTGTTTTTGATATACTAAAATCCATACAACCTGCAAATTTTCGCATAACAATACCACCCAATCACATGCTCCAAACCACAAAAAACTTCATTATCCAAAACGCACTCTACCTTGCACTCATCCAAGCTATCGTAGCCTTTCTCGGTAGTATGTATATTAGTGACATTATGCTTCTGAAGCCTTGCATACTGTGTTGGTACCAGCGTATTGCTATGTTTCCCCTATTCATCACCCTCATCATAGGAATACTTAGAAAAAATAAAGACACATGGCTCTTTGTTATCACTCCTGCCATTATCGGTTGGACGATATCTATCTACCACGTTCTCCTCTACTACAAGATCATCCCGGACGACCTCGCTCCATGTTCAACAGGTGTATCATGTACTACTCGATACTTCGAGCTCCTCGGATTCATCACTA
>JAUPUG010000049.1 GCA_030917685.1 Patescibacteria group bacterium
CATCGTGAGACAATAGTTTCAGTAACTTTCAATATGTCGCTGGAAGCGAGTAGGAAAAGTACATGTTTTTGTGGTTCTTCGAGTGTTAATAGAAATGCATTAAACGCAGCTTTTGAAAGCATGTGGACTTCGTCCAAAATATATACTTTGTATTTTGATTCGAGTGGTACCGTATGCACCGCTTCAGAAAGTTCTCGAATATCATCTACACTCGTATTTGATGCCGCATCTATTTCATACAAATCATTTGCAGTCGTGCCAAGTGCTCGTGCAAAAATACGTGCTATAGAAGTCTTTCCTGTTCCTCGTGATCCACAAAAAAGATATGCATGACCAATAGTTCCCTTTTCAACTGACTGTTTGAGCACATCAACAATATGATCTTGCCCCACCACATCAGCAAACGTATGAGGTCGATATTTTCGATATAGAGAAAGGTGTGGGGTTGGTTTTGCTGAATTACTGTTTGATACGTGCGCGCCGTGAGCGCCAGATTCTGCGTGGTTTTTAGATGTCATATGGTGACATTATATATTAAAAAGGTCGTGGGGTCGAAATGTATAAAAAAATTAAAACAAAGGGCCCCGTTCACATTACGCTACTAGGGGCTTCACAATGATTTGTCGTGCGTATTCTTTGCAACAAACCGCGTGGTAAAGTGATTCGGAACTATTTCTCCTGAAGTCGTCGATACTCTCGATGAGAGTGCATTACGCTTAGCCTTTTTTGGGCTGAGGAAGATCAGTTTTCCGAGACTTACCATGCAGTGGTTGGAAGGTTTGTCGCACAGGGATTGTGTGGATTGAGTGCAGCGATCCGTGGATTGCCGCACTTTTTGCTTTGGGCTTCTATTGTCTTTGACGGGTGTCTGACGCTAGAAGCGATGTGTTGAAAGAGCTGTCGATGTTGGTTGCTTTACTACTTCATTAAACCATATCCTCCTAGAGGTTGAATTGCGGTTGAAGGCTACGTTTTGTCATGTCTAGCTAACTTGGCATACTGTTTGCAGTGACGCAAACTAATCCTTATTAAGACTCAGACGTGACTCCAATAAATTACTCCTAGACCACACATATGAGAAGTAGCCTAAAAATAAAATATATGGTCTAATATATTTCGCAGAAGTTTAGATATTTGAAAATTCAACCCAGTCAGATACTACTCAAACCACCTTCCCCGACCCCACCATGAAATCAAACAATCCGCCGAACCCTTTCACCCAGTTCATCCGCGAACTAGTCAAAAACCCAAAGTATCAAATTGCAGAAATTAAAGATGCTTTTGAAAATCCACGCCTTTTCACTAACGATGAAGCTGAAAAACTTTCACTCAGCCGAAATGCACTATTAATCTTTGAGATTAATAGGAAATGGGAGTTCTATCCACTCTTCTTTTTTCTTCCTTGGTTTCGAGAGGTCATAGTGACACCTAAATTGATTGCTGTCATTCAAAGACCACGCATAGAATGCGACAAACCACCAAAAGTCATGTGTTTTGACGCGAACTTCTTTGACCATCTAGGAATTCTCAAAGCAAACGGACTACCTCTCGATCACAAGATGTGTGAAGTAGTCGACGCATTGACAAGTGCCGGATACGTTTGGCATTAAATACAAAATTCACAGCACCGGATTTACAACCCGGTGTTTGTTTTATTTACTTTTAGATTTTAAAAACTCTTCTATAATCTCTTTTACATCTGCTGTGGTGTTTACCTTCTCCATTAATTCCATTCGTAATTCCTTTGCACCATCAAATCCATTCACATACGCTTTATAGTGCTTTTTCATAATCGCAAAATTCTTTATGTCACCGAGGTGCGTTTCAAATATTTGAGTATGCTCTACCATTGCGTTTAACTTTTCTTCGATTGTTGGAACATAGGCTGGACCTGGAGCTCCATTACCTTTCGCTGTCGCAGCATTATCACTCACATATACACTCGAATCGGCAACCAAATTTCTAAACAGCCAAGGATTTCCAAAAATCGCACGCCCAAGCATTGCACCATCAGCACCTGTCGCTTTGCACTTTTCATATCCATCTTGTATTGAAAGTACATCACCATTTCCTAGTATTAAAGTTTTTTCAAGTGTACTGTCGGCGCCATTAGAACCAGCTCCACTTTTAGTTGCACTATTTGTTTTTATGTTTGCAGAAGCCTTAGCAAAAAATGCATCTCGTATTTCAACCGCTCTCGCAACATGTTCCCATCGTGCAGGAACTTTCGACATTTCTTTTCGTGTTCGTGCATGGAGTGTGATGACAGCAGGACCAGCCTCAAGTAGCGCAGGAAGCCATGTCTCTAATTCATTCTTATTATATCCAATACGAGTCTTCACTGTAACAGGGATACGAGTACCATCAGCACGTACCGCACCCTCTTTTGCAGCGCGGATAATTTCCTGCGCTTTCTTTGGAGTCTTAATCATTGCACTCCCACATCCCTGCTTTTCAATTCCCTTATCAGGACATCCCATGTTGATATCAATACCATCATATCCAAGATCAGCAACGAGTTTACAAGCCTGCTTCATGTATTCAGGATTTGAAGAAAAAAGTTGAGCAACTATTGGGCGCTCGTTTATCACCGTATTATTAGCATCATTTTCATCTCGCACATTATATAGAAGGTCACGCATGAGCTTTGACTTCCCTTCTGGAGTTGCACGCATGAGCCCATCAGCAGACACAAACTCAGTCCAAGTCACGTCTGGCTTTCCATACTTATTTATCATCTTTCGAAATGCACAATCAGTCACATCTGCCATAGGGGCAAGTACATAGAGTGGACGGTTCTCTGCTTGTGCTCGCCCGTGAATATCTTTCCAAAAACCCAAAAAGACAGGGTCGGGTTTTGAGAGAGACCCAGATCCAAAGATTTTCGACACTATTAAAGCTATTTTTCCAAGCGTTTTTTTGAGCCAGTTAGGTAGCGAGTGGTTAGACAACATATACAGTGTGCCTAGTCTACGCTAAGAGGACTTTGGATTCAAGTCTGTTGAGTCGAGAATTTATTTTTTGTTTATCTTCTTCATCGCCCTCCATATATAAATCATATCTTTCGGTTTTTATAGCAAAAGACTCTATAAGTTGTTCAATCTTATGCTGATTGTCCTCCATGAGTGCACCCATATATCTCCGAATACTTTCATCCCACTCCTTAAACTTTTGATCAAGTGTTGCATCGAGATAACTCTTAGTAACAAACTCACTGAAATCGAGCACTAAAATACCTTGATCAACTTTTATTTCCTTCTTATTTGGTAAGTTCTTTTTACTCATTGCTTTTGTTGTTTACATAATAATCCCATCACAAAAGTAAGTCTACTGATTTCCGTTAAATTTTCGCTCAAAAGATTCTAAATTTCGTACCTATTTTAAGGCTACGATTATGCGTATTTTTTACACCCACTTCGTCTACCCTGAAATTTCGAGGTTATCCACAAGTTTCTCAAATATGTTACAATACCCCTCGTCTATTTTTAATATAAATTTAATAATTTTTCAGAACAGAAAAAACCAAAGTTATGGCATCAAAACCTTCATCAAAAAAATCTGCACCGTCAGCAAAATCAGCTAAACCAGCAGCAAAGGCTCCAGCGAAGAAAGCTGTTGCATCTAAAGCTTCTATTATCCCAAAGAACGCTCTCCCAAAAATCAAAGCGATTGTCGGACGAGAGATTCTTGACTCACGAGGAAACCCTACTGTTGAAGTAGACGTAACACTCGTTGACGGATCATTTGGACGAGCGGCTGTTCCATCAGGAGCATCTACTGGCTCATATGAAGCAATCGAACTTCGAGACGGCGACAAGAAGCGATACCTCGGAAAAGGTGTACTCAAGGCTGTATCAAATGTAAATACAACTCTTCGAAAAGCACTTGTTGGAAAGCAGTTCAATCAGGAAACTCTCGATGCAAAGATGATTGAGATTGATGGAACACACAACAAAGCAGTTCTCGGTGCAAATGCCATCCTTGGTATTTCACTCGCCTTCTCTCATGCAGCTGCAAAGTCACAGAAGAAACCTCTGTACAAATATTTTGCTGACATCGCGAAGACTGGAAAGCCAATGTCTCTTCCACTTCCAATGATGAACATCCTAAACGGAGGAAAGCATGCTGAAAAATCTACTGACC
>JAUPUG010000050.1 GCA_030917685.1 Patescibacteria group bacterium
TTTCTGTATAGAGAGGAGGTATAACAAAGACTATAGCTCCTGCTGTGAAAGCTACTATACCTAGGTACATTGTCACCGCCGCAAACACTCGCTGAAATCCCTTTTTTACAAGCCATCGTGTGCCAGGCTCTATAACTGAAGCAATAACCACTGATGAAAGAATAATGAGAATGAGTCCTCTAAGTTCGAAAGCAAAATAAGCAGCAAGTGCAAACACAGCCACCTTAAAAAGGGTACCCATACTGATATGGAGGCTTAGTTTTTTAAGTTCTACTTCTTGTTCTTTCATACGATTTTAGCGCGATTTCACATATAGAATACCACTACCCTTCATAGACGGAAAGCTAGGGTGTTGATTACTAAACCTTAGAAATAATCTCCAAAAATTCTTTTTTGTCTTTCTCGCTAAATGGACCTGTAATAGCCAGATTTACACCTGAAGAATTGAAGACTTCCTTTGCCACGATGTCCACCTCCTCTTTTGTGGTAGCCTCAATACGCTTCGAGACCTCCTCTTCGGTAGTTATCTTGTCCTGCAATATTTCCTCTTTTCCATAAAACTCTGCAAAATCCTCAGTAGTCTCTAGGTGAAGCACTAGACCTGAAAGGCGGTATTCTTTTACCTTTGAGAGTTCACCCTCTGTAATACCTCCCGCTTTAAACTGTCGCACCACTTCCATTATTCCCTCAAGAGCTTCTTTTACTCTGTCATTTGCAACACCTGCTGATATAACAAAATCTCCAGCATCAGGACGAAGAGATGCACTAGATCCAACGTAATAACAAATACCGAGTTCTTCTCTCATCTTTTGGAATAGTCGTGAACTCATACCGCCTCCAAGCGCTGTTGAGAGCGTACGGAGTGCGTAAATCTTTTTCTGCATACTCACACTATCTAACTTTCCAGAAATCTTTTTATCCAACTTCGACGGGATACCTCCCCTTTCATATCCATAAGCTCGAAATGCAATTAGTAAATGGGTTTGATCTGTCTCACGCGCATCAATTGCAACTTGTGGTTTTGACTGTTTTACAACTGTCTTTGCACGCACATTCTTTTTTCCAGCAGGCATTTTACCAAATGTCTTTTTGATTTCTTTCTCAATTTGTTTTTGATCAAAATTTCCTGCAATAACTACAAGAGTATTTTTTGCATCATAATGGTTCTTTCTATATCGAAGCAAATCCTTTCGTGTAAAGCTCGATACTGTTTCTTTTGTACCAATTATTTCCCACCCAGCTGGCTGATCGCCGTACAAGAGTTCTGTCGCCAGTTTTGAAACACGAGACTGTGGATCGTCCGCATACATATGTATTTCTTGTATAACTACCCCCTTCTCCTTTTCTATTTCTTCATTTGGAAAATTTGAGTTGAGATAAATATCTGAAACTATCTCAAAAATATGTGAAGCGTGTTTTTTGTGCGCACGTGCAAAATATCCTGTATATCCTCTTGATGTAAATGCATTGTAGTCTGCGCCGATAGTATCAAGTTCGAGCGCGATATCTTTTGCTGATGGACGCTTTGTAGTTCCCTTGAAACACATATGCTCTAGGAAGTGAGATAGACCATTATCTTTCTTTGATTCAAAATCTGCACCTGTTGCAACAAGTGTCATTGCCAACATAGTTTGAGTTTGTTCCATAGGTATGAACAAATATCGAAGGCCGTTTGGTAAGGTCTTTTTTGAGAATTTAGAAGCTTTAGCAGTTTTTGGCGCTTGTTTCATATGCACAAAATATACGCACTATCGGGACGAAAAGCAAACACCCACCGATTCGCGGGGAATCGGTGGGTGTGATGGGCTTTTATGACTAATTAAGAGAAAGACGTTCGCGAGCCAACAGATTGAACTTTTTTATCTTCAACTCCGACCCAGACGTATTTTCCAGCTGGGTAATCTTCTGATAGATCTGCTCCTCCGTCAGGAGGTTGGTCAGATGTGTTATTAACACGGTTATCCAAGACAGTACCCTGAGTAATTCCAGGGTCATGGATTGGTTTCGTGTGTCGCACGAGATGGATTGTAAAACCCAACTGCTCATTGATCGCTGTCCAACGCACATTTCCAAATGAACTGAGTGCATCTTGACCAATACTACCCTTGAATCCATTTGCCTCGAGCCAGACGGTGACAGCTTTAAACACTTTTGGGGTACGAGCTTCAAGTGCGAGATGACAAAATTCAGACGGAGCCCGATTTTGAAAAAGCAATGTCATTGTTGATCCAACTTTGCCGAGATATACCCCGATGCAGTTGGCTCGAGTAGCACCTCTAGAATATACAATCCGAGCACCAACGTGTTCAACTAGCCAATCAGCCACAAGTTGAACATCACCTTTGACAGCAATGGGGCAACCATGACTTTGTGTGATTTCACCAGCCCTAACATAATCAATCAGCCCTTTAGGCGTTTTCATGAGAATAATCCTCTGTCTTACTTCTGGACGCAAAACAGTTTGTTTTTGTGCGTAATTACATAGTGCCGACATCAGCATTGTGTAATTTTCTCTTGTTCCAGATCAAGAGATTCTCCGCCTACAATATACCACCCTATGGTTTTTGCAAGATTTTTTTAATTGACAAAAAACATAAAAAGCGTACTTTAGTGGCAGGACAGCTCCTTGGAAGATATCAAAGCAATAATCGCAAGATTAGATATTCATTTCCTTACAGGACTTGAACAGCCCAAATCAAGCTCATACCTTTGCGAAAGGTGATAAAGTTAGTTAGGGTCATTCCTGACAAAACAAAAGTGGCCGCATGGCTTACTGGCTTGAGGTTAAGGATAAGATTAGTAGCGCCGTGATGATCAAATGTCAGATGATGCATAAGAGTGCAAGCTCGGGGCAAAATCAAGTCAATAGACATCAGTTCTTATCCAGAGTAACATCGTCGCAACGGTGCGAACACGTGAGACTTACCCTCCAAGAAGGAGGCTCTAAACTCATAAGGCTAAACCAGGGGGCTGTCTTCCCTTTCAAATATTTGACGCCGCACAATGTATGTGCGGTTTTTTCATTCTAAATTTATGCTGTAGATATTTAAATTATTGCAACCATCACAACTACACAGTCGCTTCCAAAAGCATCTCTTTCAACTTTTCCATATCGACTCTCTCCTGCTCTCCAGTATCTCGATGTCGAATAGTAACTCCTGCATCTTTTTCTACAGTATCAAAGTCTACAACAACACAGAAAGGTGTACCGATTTCATCTTGTCGTCGATATCGCTTACCGATGTTTCCATTGTCGTCGTATGCAACTCGTCCAGGGAATACTTTTCGCAAAGCATTAAATACTTCTCGAGCTTTATCTACTAGCTGTGGCTTATTTTTCAAAAGCGGAGAAACTGCAACTAGGATAGGTGCGATCTTTGGAGAGAATTTCATATATGCACGAGGTTCGTCACCAAGCATGTCTTCTCGATATGCATCCATAAGTACCGCGAGAACTGTTCGATCCACACCAAAAGAAGGCTCTATACAATGAGCAATATATTTCTTTTTCTCTGAATCAGTTTCCTCTGATTGTTCATCAAAATATCGAAGATCAGCTTTTGACATGCCAGCGTGCGCAGAAAGGTCAAAGTCTGTTCGATATGCAAGACCGTAGAGTTCTTTTCGGCCGAATGTATAGTCAAATTCGAAGTCGATAGTTCGCTTTGAATAATGAGCTCGGTCTTCTGGAGCAATTTCGAGTTCGTGAATCTTTGATGGAGTGAGACCAATGTCAGCAGTAAACGCTTTTACTTCTTCACGAAAATGATCAAATACAGCTTCCCACGCTTTGTCTTCCTCATCCTTTGGTGGCTTTATAAAATACTCAATTTCCATCTGTTCGAACTCTCGTGTTCGGAAAATAAAATCACGTGGAGCAATTTCATTTCGAAAAGCTTTACCAATCTGAGCAAGACCAAAAGGAAGTTTTGGATGGAATGAATCAACAACATTCTTAAAATTCACAAACATACCCTGTGCAGTTTCAGGTCGTAGGTATGAGATAGATGAATCATCTTGAATAGCTCCTACTTTTGTAGAAAGCATCATGTTGAATTGACGTACGTCACCAAGAATATTTCCATCAGGACTCTTTATCTTTTTTTCTTTGATAAGAGCATCCATTTGCTCGAGCTTCATACCTTTTGGATCAGCACTCTTGTCCCCTGTCTTTTCTACATAGTCTTCGAGTAGATGATCTGCTCGATATCGTTTTTTTGTCTCAAGGTCTTCAACCAATGGATCAGAGAATCCACCAACGTGACCAGATGCTTTCCAAACATTTTGATTCATCAAAATAGCTGCATCTACTCCGTACATATCCTCTCGGTCGAGTACAAATCGTCTCCACCAAATCTGCTTGATATTATTCTTTAGAGCAAGACCAAGTGGGCCGTAATCCCAAGTACCAGCAAGACCACCATAAATCTCAGAACCCTGATAGATGAAGCCTTTTCGCTTTGAAAGAGAAATGAGCTTTTCCATAGTGCCTTCTACATATACCGGAACGTGAACTACTTCTTGCGCGTCTTGATTTTGGTCTTTTTGGTCTGTCATAATGACCCTATACTATATGATTTGAGGGTTTTTTAAAAGGGTGTGGATTCGACGGCAGTCTACCTTTCTATAGCGAACAATAAAAACAAAAGACACATGTATGGATGTAATCCCGGATACATGTGTCTTTTGTTTTTATTGAAAGCTAGTTGATGTCCTCCCCACCCACCTTATCATCCCCATACTTAAACTTTGGGTCTGTCTCAATTTTTATATCAAGCGGATCTGCTTTTGTTTCTGTTATTTTTCCTGTGAAATTATCTTTACCGGCAATTTTTTGACCTAGTACAATAGGTGGAGTTGAGCCAAGCTGTCCAAGACTTGGCAAGAATGAAACTTGGAAAGCAAAATCTTTTGCACTTGAAGAATATCCAATACCTGGTTGCATATCACCTAGTTGCCATGTGATTTGACGTTTATCTGCATTGTAAGTTACAGGACTATTTGTAGGATATGTTTGCCCTATCCATTCTACATACTGAGGAAGCGTCGCAGTGTACACCACATCTTTAACGTTATTATATGAATTTTTAAGACTCACCAAAACAGTATATGTAGATGGTTGCTCTGGCATTGGAGGTATTGGACCAGTGTTTACAAACGGACCAACATTTCGAACAAGTCGAGTAGTGAGCCCTAAGTCGGAAGCCACCTTTATAGTACGAGATACCGTTGAGACTATTTCTTCTGGTACCCTATCCTCGTTAAGTCTCTTTGCACGGATAGTGAGTTCTACTTTCATAGACTCTCGTCTGTATGTTGAATTATTTTCTACATTCGGTTTAACTGCTGCAAAAGAG
>JAUPUG010000051.1 GCA_030917685.1 Patescibacteria group bacterium
CCGATCTTCAAAGCGGTAGAGGGTTGTATTTTGCTTGTTGATGCTACTCAAGGTGTGCAGGCACAGACTCCCACGACTCTAAACATGGCACGTGAAGCGGGCCTCACTATTATCCCAGTATTGAGTAAAGTAGATTCACCACTCGCGAGACTCTATGAAATAAAAGATGAAATGGTAACCCTTCTTGGTTGCCAACATGAGGACATTATGGAGACATCAGGAAAGACTGGTCAGGGTGTAGAAAAACTTCTTCAAGAAATTATCAAAAAAGTTCCAGCACCAGTTGAAGAGATTCCAAACTCAGGAAGTTTTCGTGGACTTGTATTTGATTTTCAATATTCAAATCACAAAGGTGTAATCGTATACGTACGAGTACTTGAAGGTTCAGTGAAAAAGACAGACGAGCTTGTGTTTAAGATTGCTGGTGAAAAGTTTTATGCACTCGAAGTGGGAATGTTCACACCTGAAGAGGTTCCTGTAGATAAACTCACAGCAGGGCAAACAGGATATATTGTGACAGGTATTAAACAGCCGGGTATTGCATCTGTAGGAGATACTATTACTTTAAATAAAAAACAACTTCCTGAACTTCCCGGATATATGAGTCCATCTCCAGTAGTGTGGGCATCAGTCTATCCAGAAGATGCAGATGATTTTGAAATGCTTAAGCAGGCACTCGGGAAGTTGCGACTTTCTGATTCTGCTTTTACACACGAAGAAGAATCATCAGGCTCGCTAGGACGAGGTTTCCGATGTGGATTCCTCGGTCTTCTTCACTTAGAAATTATTACAGAGCGATTAAAGCGTGAATTTAATTTGAACCTCGTTATTGCAACTCCAAGTATTACCTATGAAGTGACACTTAAAAATCTACACACAGCGGGGAAAGATTCTTCGAGAGATATGCGAGATATGAGCGGACGAGGAAGCGATATTATAGATGTAGGAACTGCTAGTGGAATCTTGCCTGCAAATAGTATTGGTAATGTATATATGGGAGCAATCACTACTCACCCTGATGGACGAAGAACAGTTATGATTTATTCACCTTCAATGTTTCCAGATCAAGGAATGGTTGAGCGTGTAAGTGAACCTTGGGTAAAACTTTCTATTATCACTCCTGATGTGTACACAGGTTCTATTTATCAGTTGCTTTATGATCACGAAGCCGAACTTTCAGATACTATTTCTTTTGGTGATGGGCGAGCAAAGCTCATTATCCATATGCCACTTCGAGAACTTATGCGAAACTTTTTTGATGAACTCAAGAGTATTTCGTCTGGATATGCATCTCTTTCGTATGAGTTTGAAGGCATGCGTGATGCTGATGTAACTCGACTCGATATACTCGTAGCTGATGAACCTGTGGAAGCTTTCACACGGGTAGTCTCACAAAGACGAGTTGAAGAAGAGGCAAAGAAGGCGGTAGAAAAACTTAAAAATATTCTTCCTCGACAACTATTCGTCGCAAAGATTCAAGGCAAAGCCAATGGACGAATCATCGCATCTGAATCTCTTTCAGCACTTCGAAAGGATGTGACAGGTTACTTGTACGGAGGCGATATTACGCGAAAAATGAAACTTCTCGAAAAACAAAAGAAAGGTAAAAAGAAAATGGCAGAACGTGGAAAGGGAAATGTGAATATTCCACACGATGTATTCTTGAAGATGATGAAGTCAGGAGAATAGACAAGGGGAGTAGGCAATCAGGAAAATAGATAAAATATCTAAGTAAATATCTTGACACGGATGCATTTTTGGTATAATTTACATGATAATGCAGAGAAATATTCTAAATAAAGGGTTTTTACAAAATTTCACCGCACTTATAATTGCAGTCCTGCTTATCGTTGGAGCGTCAATAATGAATCTCTCAAGACCTGAGCCATTGTTTGCAGCGAGCTGTTCTGTCTTTAACGGTGATCAGAGTAGTTGTGAGACTACATCGGGTTGTACCTGGAGTGGTAGTTGTTCTATTTATAATGGTGATTCGAATGCCTGTCAGGCAGCTAGTGGTTCTGGTTGCAGTTATCCTGGTAATACAGGAGATTGTAGTATATTCAGTGATACATCTAGTTGTAATGCTCAGTATGGTTGTAGTGCGAGTACATATAGTTGTACTTGGGACAGTGAATTTTCTACTTGCGGTGGTACTGATACTAATTGTACATCCTACACTGATGAGAATACTTGTATCGCAGAACATTTTACAAGTTGTAGTGGTACATATGATACCGGTGAGTGTTCGGGAACTTTGAACCCAGGTGTGTGTAGTGGAAATTTTGATGATGTAGCGCCGACATTGGTAAGCGCCATTGCAGATTACGAGACGGTAGTGCTCACATATAATGAGTCATTAGATGAATCAACTAATGTCTCGACGGAAGTTTATGTGCTTAATGTAAATAATACTCAAACAGGAATAGATCTAGTAACTGTGAGTGGGTCAACAGTTATATTGAATTTATCACAGTCTGTTGGTGCTGGATCGAGTATTACCTTGCATTATACGGCAGGTATGAGTCCTATCCAGGATACTTCAGGGAATCAAGCTGAAAGCTTCAGTTCTCAAGAAGTTGTAAATGACACTGCTTATACTTTGTCTGGTATATCACCGAGTTCAGGAAGTGTAATCAATAGTATTACTACAAATTCTGATGTTGAATATACAATTAATAGGAGTGCTCTAACAAGTGGGACTATAACAATTACTCGTACAGGAGGATCAATAGATAATGGTTCTCCGCATGTTTGTAACATGATGAACACTGCGCTTAGTGCAGGCACTCATGATAATTTTGATTTCTCTGATTTGTCTAATGGGTGTCAGTATGCTATTGGCGATCTTGTTGACCAAGCTGTCTATACATTCGTATTTGAGGGAATTGATAATCAAAGTAATGTAGTAGAACCAATTACAATAACTGATGTTGTGTTTGATAATACAGCACCAGTTGCACCAAGCATTCCTGATTTGGATGCTCAATCTGATTCTGGATATTCCTCAA
>JAUPUG010000052.1 GCA_030917685.1 Patescibacteria group bacterium
AGTTATCGCAGTGTATGTCGTTATTCAGCAAATAGAGTCACATCTCGTATATCCGCTTGTGGTAAAGAAAGTTATCGGTGTGCCACCACTTCTCGTGATTATCGCACTCGTTGCAGGAGCACAGCTTGCAGGGCTTGTAGGGGCACTTTTGGCAGTACCTATTTCAGTGGCACTTATGGAATTTATTGATGATGTAGAGCGACGAAAACGGTTTGTCACTCCAGAGGTAGAGGAGGATGTAAGGGTTTAGCTCTTATTTATAAAACTTGCTGCCTATGCTAGTATCTAGGCTATATTAAGCCTGACCAAAAAAAGTATGTCTGCAAAAAATTCTAAAACCTTCTACATCACCACAACCCTCCCGTACGTAAACGCAGAGCCACATGTTGGTTTTGCTACTGAGATCATTCGAGCGGATGTGATAGCTCGTGTAAAAAAACTTCAAGGGTATGAAGTTTTTTTCAATACAGGTACAGACGAACACGGTCAGAAACTTTTTGATGCTGCAGAGAAAGAAGGGAAGAGTACTCAAGAATATGTAGATTTTTACGCTTCAAAATTTAAAGGACTTGGTGAAGTCTTAGGAATTTTACCTGATGTTCATTTTATCCGTACAACAGATACTCACCATATTCAGGCGGCTCAAGAGTTTTGGAAACGATGTAATGACAATGGATATATTTACAAAAAAACATATCAATCAAAATACTGTATAGGGTGTGAACTTGAAAAAACAGATTCAGAGTTGGTTGATGGCAAGTGTCCAGTTCACCCAGGTAAAGATTTGGAGATAATTGATGAAGAAAACTATTTCTTCAAGATGAGTGCCTTTGGCGAAAAGCTTCTTGCGCTCTATGCACAAAATCCAAACTTTGTAGTGCCAGATTTCCGTTTTAATGAAATCAAATCTTTCATAGAAAGAGGACTTCAAGATTTCAGTATTTCTCGACTCAAATCAAAAATGTCTTGGGGAATTCCAGTTCCTGGAGATGAAGATCATGTAATGTATGTATGGTTTGATGCGTTGGTAAATTATATCTCGACACTTGGATGGCCAGGCAACGATTCAAATTTTAATAAATTCTGGGTGAATGGAACTCCAGTTCAGTATTGTGGTAAAGACAACCTCCGACAGCAGACTGCTATGTGGCAGGCGATGCTTATGGCTGCAGGTCTTCCAAATACACATCAAGTTGTAGTGGATGGATTTCTCACAGGTGAGGGCGGTATCAAGATGTCTAAATCTATCGGTAATGTAGTAAATCCATATGATGTAGTCGCTGAATACGGTACTGACGCACTTCGATATTTCTGCGTAGCAGAGCTTTCGTCTTTTGAAGATAGTCCTTTTACTATGGAGCGATTCAAAGAGTCGTACAATGCAAAACTTGCAAACGGTATTGGTAATCTCACAAACCGTGTAATGAAAATGGCTGAGACGTATCTAGTTGAGGAGAGTGAGCGGGGTGTAAATGGCGCATCTGGCGAAAAAAATACATCTGTGGCGGTGCAAATTCCCGAACAAAGTCTCACTAACGAATATTTTTCACTATATGATTCATATGATTTGGTAAAAGTTTCAGCTTATATTTGGAAACATGTAGAAGAAGCAAACTTAATTATCCAAAACGAACAGCCTTTTAAACTTGTAAAAACTGATCCAGAAAAAGGTAAAGAAATTATTCGAGATTTGGTGGTTCGACTTTATAATATCGCGCGAATGTTGAATCCAATTATTCCAACAACGTCAGAAAAAATAAAAGCAGCGGTGAAGGCGAATAAGATGCCAGAGGAGGCTTTGTTTTTGCGGAGGGATTAATGAGGTTGCTTACTTGTAAGTAAGAGAATCTTTAGAATATGTTTATCAGGATTTTATCTGTAGTCTGTACTATGGAAAAATGGAGAATTCTGATGATGGTCTCGGACGAGACATGTACGATATTTGGAATGATGAGAAGAAAATTCTTGCCTTTAAAGAAGACAGAAAGGTGTATTTTCAAGTCAGAGAGGTTTGGTGGTGTTCAATTGGGCAGAATCTTGGTAATGAATCAAATGGCAAAGGTAGATGTTTTATGAGGCCAGTTTTGATTATTAAAAAACTTAATGTTGATACATGTGTTTGTGTGCCTCTCACTACAAAACAGAAGTATGGTAGTTGGTATTGCGGGATTTTATTAAAAAGCGAGTCTAGAATTGCACTATTAAACCAAATTAGAATGCTCCACGTAAGAAGATTTCAAAGAAGAATAGGGGTAGTTTCTGAGCATGATTTAATCAAAGTAAAAGAAAAGCTCAGAGATTTACTCGAGCTTTTCTAAATCATCACCTGAAATTAATCAGGATCGGTGGGTATTCCCAAAACATATGTATTATAATAAAGTGAAATACAATGTCAAACATGAAATCAAGTCAAGATATAAATCCAATTTTCACCCACATCGACACTCACGCACATGTAAACTTTCCTGTGTTCGATGCTGATCGTACTGAGGTAATCACACGCGCTCAGTCTGAAGGTGTGGCTATGATAAACGTCGGAACGACACTTGATGCGTCTCGAGATATTGTGGCTCTTACAGAGCAGTACGAGTCAGGAGTATATGCGATTGTGGGTATGCATCCACTTCATGTTAAGTATGATAAAAATAACTCGAGTCAAAATTCTACGGCAGATATCGAAAAGGAGGCAGACCAAGAAACAATCGCTTCAATAGATACTCCAATTGATAGTTCGGCCGAAATTCCTGCACATTATTCTCACGACTACACTGAACATTTTAACGAAGTAGAATTTGAAAAACTCATATCTCACCCAAAAGTAGTAGGAGTAGGAGAGTGTGGTATTGATATCTTTCGACTCTCACCAGAGTTGGATAATGAGACAGATCGTGCAGCTCTGCTCAAACTACAAGAAACAGTTTTTCGTAAACAAATCCAGCTCGCTGTAAAATATGATAAGCCAATTATGATTCATGCCCGTGAGTCATATACTAAAATTTTAGAAATTCTTGATGAAGAATTTATCACCCATGGTGCAAAATTACGGGGGAATGCACACTTCTTCGCCGGAACTGTCGAAGAGGCACAGGCATTCTTAGATAGGGGGTTTACTGTTTCGTTTACAGGGGTTATTACATTTGCAAAACAATACGAAGAATTGGTCCGATATGTTCCCCTCGAAAAGATGCTTTCAGAGACTGATTGCCCGTTTGTAGCACCAGCTCCTCACAGAGGAAAGCGTAATGAACCAGTTTTCGTAAAAGAAGTGGTTAAGAAAATAGCTGAGATAAAGGGTCTTGATGAAGAGTTGGTACGCGCGTCCTTACTCGAAAACGCTAAACGACAATTCAGAATCGAATTCTAGTTTAAGGTAACCTCGATTAGCCTTT
Source organism: Patescibacteria group bacterium (assembly GCA_030917685.1). Lineage (GTDB taxonomy): Bacteria > Patescibacteriota > Minisyncoccia > Phycocordibacterales > CAIZLB01 > VEQN01. The sequence goes on from JAUPUG010000052.1 coordinate 3,390, forward strand.
ACTTTAGCCATATTTCAGCGATTTCTCTACTATAAGAGGGTTGCATATGCCTATTTCTTGTGATAATGTGTACGCCATGTCAACAAAAACAGAACAACATGAGCGACAAGAGGGAATCCAAGTTTACGAACTAGGTTTTCATTTTGTTCCAACTCTTTCTGAAGACGAGGTAGTGGTTCAATTTTCACACCTAAAGTCTTTGATTGAAAAGAAAGGGGGTACGTTCATTTCAGAGGAGACACCTCTAATGACCAAACTCGCCTACGAGATTTCAAAGACTGTTAAGGCTACGAAAAAGCGATATACTTCTGCATTTTTTGGATGGGTAAAATTCTCAGTTAATCCTGAAGCAATTGCACCAATCGAAAAAGAAGTAAAAGCGTTTGAATCAATCCTTCGATACATCATCATTACAACTGTACGAGAAAATACTCTCGTTGGTAGTAGAGAAGCTGTATCAGCGGCAACACTTGCTGCTTCAAAGAAAGGTGGATCAAAAGAAGCTGGTTCAGAAGCTGAAGCAAGTGTAGAAACTACACCTGCAGATGAAACTCCTGTCACTTCAGTAGAGGAAACTCCAATCGCGGAATAATACTGCTTACGCAGGATGTATTTCACGAATCGATTACAACTTCAGCACCATTGATTTATAAAATTCATTTTAAAGTCAGTTGTGCAACTCCATATATTTACCCGAGTTTAAAGAATTAGCTGATACGAGTGTTATGCCCCGACATAGGCGCACGAAACATCACAACTTTTAGACCAAAGTAAGTATTTGGATCAATGTATATAACTGATACAATATACATATGTATCTAAACAAAGCATTAATTATCGGAAATTTGACAAGGGATCCAGAGTTGAAAGCTCTCCCTTCAGGTATACAAGTAGCAAGTCTTTCAGTAGCGACTAACCGAGTTTGGAAAGACCAAAACGGCGCGAAGCAAGAAAGTACTGATTATCACAACGTAGTAGTATTCGGACGTCAGGCAGAGACTGCAGCTCAGTACCTCAAAAAGGGGAGTTCAGTACTCGTCGAAGGACGAATGCAGACACGGTCTTGGGATGGTCAGGATGGAAAGAAGCAGTATCGAACAGAAGTAGTAGCAGACCGAGTTCAGTTTGGAAACAAACCTGGAGAAGGTGCTAGTAGTTCAGGTTCAAAGCCATCATACGGTGGATCTGCTTCAGCAGGAGCTTCATCATCAGCTAAGGCCTCAGCCAAAGCAGATGACGCAGACGGCTTCCCATCAGTAGACTACCCTGAAGAAGAAATCAATCCTGAAGACATTCCTTTCTAGTCGAAAGATTAGCGAAGTTTGTAGAAAGACCTAGTTAAATTCCATCAAAGAATAAAATTATTATGATTACTAAACAGTGTTATTTTTCACAAAACAACATAAAGCATATCGACTATAAGGATGTAGATGTTATCTCAAAATTCATCAACCCTCATGGACGAATCATCGGACGAAAGCGATCTGGTGTTACAGCTAAGTCACAGCGACAGCTAGCTACTGCAATCAAGCGAGCGCGATTCATGGCACTCCTTCCTTACGTAGCAAACTAGTCACAATCGACCGTTGTTGGTCATGCTCACTATATCTGATGTGAAAACAAAAAAGACCTTCTCGAAAGAGAGGGTCTTTTTTGTTCGTGCTACAATATGTAACATGAACGAAACTACAAGTAATAGGATGCCAGACATAGCGTATAGATATGGTTCCTTTCTCTTCGTCCTTCTTGTGGGAGCCATGATTACCTTTGTGGGTTTTGATGATTCTCTTTTCAGTGTACTTGGCCCTAATAGCAGTTTGTGGTTTGTGTTTTTATCAGTTTTGCTGGGTCCTCTTGCTTTTATCGCTTGTGTACTTTCCTTGATTAGCGAAATGAAGATATATAAACGAGGAGACTCAGGCCTTTTTGGACCGGTTGCCATAGCCTTTTATACAATCGCATTATTTATCTCTGCTTACGTTATATATCTCTGTTTTTGATCAGTTACAACTATATATCGTTGAATGCATACAAACAAAAAATTCCCAGATTAGCGGGAATTTTTTGTTTAAGAGCGTCTTACTTATTACTCACTCGTTCAACATATTCTCCAGTTTCAGTGTTTACTCGTACCACGTCTCCTTCAGCTACGAACATAGGGGCAGTGATGGTTGCACCAGTTTCAAGTGTAATCACTTTGTTTCCACCTTTTGCTGTATCGCCTTTAACTGCATGTGGAGCATCAGTTACTTTGAGTTCTACTTTAACAGGGAGATTAACACTGAAAGGTTTTTCATCAAATGAGAGAACTTCAACAAGTGAGTTTGGCTTCATAAATTTTCCAGTATCACCAAGAAGTTCTGCTTTAATATTGAATCGCTTACTAGGATCATTTTCTTCACAGAACATCCATTCACCACGGTTTTCATAGAGGAACTTTACTTTTCGGGTATCGATTTCAGCTTCAGCTGCTTTATCTTGAGCACTAAAAGAATGCTCAACTACTCGGCCTGAAATGAGATTCTTGAGTTTTGTAGCGTTTACCGGCTTTCGCATCTGCTTTCGAAACACGTGTGATGAAAGAACTTCATATGGTTCACCTTCAAATACTATATATTTTCGTACTGTAATTTCGTTGTAATCTAACATAATTGTTTGTATTAATTGGTCTACTGGGCCTGCCCATTTATCTATATAATATAAGCATTCTAGTCAAAAAGAGGGGAGAAGTCCAGCTGGCTCAGTGATGTAGTTAAGTCCTGAAATTGCTTTGTTTACTTTGAACGAGTACTAAAACAGCCTGTATGTATAGATGCAATCTTGGATACATACAGGCTGTTTTACGTATGAGTGAGAATTTTATTCCATCTCCTTCAACTTCGCTCGAATCTCTTTCATAATCTTGTCAGAGATAGGTTTGTTTTCCCGTAGATACTGACGTGTTGCGTCATATCCTCGTCCAAGTTTTTCTTCTCCGTATGAGTAACTTGTACCACTTTTTGTAACGATACCCATCTTCTCACCAAGGGCAATCATTTCACCTTCTCGTGAGATACCTTCGTTGTACATAAGATCGAATTCGGTTTGCTTGAATGGGGCAGCAACTTTGTTCTTCACAACTTTAACTCGTACTCGGCCTCCCATGATTTCTTCACCCTTCTTGATCTGAGCGATTCGTCGGATATCGAGTCGAACTGATGTATAGAATTTGAGAGCCTTTCCTCCTGGAGTTGTTTCAGGATTACCAAACATAACACCAATTTGCATTCGAATCTGGTTTATGAAAATAACTACTGTCTTAGACTTTGCAACTATACTTGTAAGTTTTCGAAGAGCTTGAGACATAAGTCGAGCCTGCTTTCCTACGTGGTGGGCACCCATGTCACCCTCGATTTCATCTTTTGGAGTAAGGGCAGCAACTGAGTCGATGACGATAACATCGAGCTTTCCAGAACGTACAAGACTTTCTACAATCTCAAGCGCTTGTTCACCATGATCTGGTTGAGAAATGAGAAGTTCATCAATCTTTACACCAAGTCGTTTTGAATATTCAGGATCCATTGCGTGTTCTGCATCGATGAATGCGCACACACCACCGAGCTTTTGTGCTTCAGCAATAACATGAAGTGATAGGGTAGTCTTACCTGAAGATTCTGGTCCGAAGATTTCGATGATACGTCCTCGTGGCATTCCTCCCACTCCAAGCGCTGCATCAAGACCAATTGATCCTGTTGGAATAACATTTACATTAACTTTTGGTTTGTCACCAAGTTTCATAATAGAATCCTCTCCGAATTTTGTTTTGATCTCCGCGAGTGTATCTTTGATAGAAGAAGCAGTAGCATCACTTTTCTTAGTCTTTGAAGATGTATTAATAGTGTCATCTTCAAAACTGCTTTCATCGGCAGTCAGAACTTCTGCTTCTGTGCTTGAACTTTCATTTGTATTAGATGAAGCTCCTCCTTTACCTTTCTTTTGTGTTGCTGATTTTTTATTGAATTTTGCCATGGTATTTGATTTTGCGGACTTCTGGTCTCGCTTTGTATTGATAACTGTTATATCTGATAAACTAACTCTAAATCTTTCTCTACTTTTGAACCAAACTTATCCTCAGCTCTGAGCTTTATTATATTATACCCTGGATAGAGCATCAATTTTTCACTAAATGAGCCAGATTCATCGATGAAAATAGGGCGATCATTGAGCGAAATTGCGGATATATTGGTCGCAACACCTGCTAT
>JAUPUG010000004.1 GCA_030917685.1 Patescibacteria group bacterium
TCTCGGTGCAAATGCCATCCTTGGTATTTCACTCGCCTTCTCTCATGCAGCTGCAAAGTGTCAGCAGAAACCTGTGTACTAATATTTTGCTGACATCGAGAAGACTGGAAATCCAATGTCTCTTCCACTTCCAATGATGAACATCCTAAACGGAGGAAAGCATGCTGAAAAATCTACTGACCTTCAGGAATTCATGGTAATGCCAGTTGGTGCTAAGAGTTGGGCTCAAGCTCTACAAATGGGTGCTGAAGTATTCCACGCTCTCAAGAAAATTCTTCACGATCGAGGACTTTCTACAACTACTGGTGACGAAGGAGGATATGCCCCATCACTTGGAAACAATGAAAGTGCGCTCAAAGTAATTCTTGAGGCTATTGAAAAAGCTGGATACGTTCCTGGAAAAGATATCGGTATTGCAATCGATGCTGCATCAACAGAACTCTACAAAGCTGGAGCTGACAGTGTTGCTGGTGAAAGTAAAAACGGTACATACGAACTTGCTAGTGAAAACCGAAACCTTTCAACTCCTGAAATGGTTGCATTCTACGAAGAATGGCTTACAAAATACCCTATTGTTTCAATCGAAGATGGTTTCTCAGAAGACGACTGGGCTGGATATGAACAGCTTACAAAGTCATCTGGAAAGAAAGTTCAGATTGTAGGTGACGACCTCTTTGTAACAAACATTGACCGACTCAAGACTGGTATCGAACGAAAAGCTGGTAACTCTATTCTTATCAAGCTTAACCAAATTGGTTCAGTTTCAGAAACAATCGCTGCAATCAAAATGGCTAACGCAGCTAAAATGACTTGTGTTATCTCACACCGATCTGGCGAAACTGAAGATACGACTATCTCTCACTTCGTTGTAGGACTTGGATGTGGACAGATCAAGACAGGTTCACTTTGTCGAACTGATCGAGTTGCTAAGTACAACGAACTTCTCCGAATCGAAGAACAGCTCGGAAAGAAAGCTGTATTTGCTGGGAAGAACGCGTTTAAGAGCTAGCTTCAGAGAAATCTATCGTGAGACGTATCCGGGATTGCATCCATACATCTCACGATAGATTTTCTTCACTAGCTTGGGTAGAAAGACAAAAACACCGCGCAGAAATGTGTGGTGTTTTTGTACTATTTATTATGGACTCAGAAACAAAATAAAGGCGCCACAGTCTTAAAACTAAGGCGCTTTTTTTTGCGAGAGGTGAAAAATCGATGGGAGTGCAATCAGCTACCACTTTCATCAATTAGTCCAAAGTTCATACTTTTTTTCAAAACATCAACGGTGATACTGTGATAGTCCAGTGCACCAGGTGCTGAATTGTTTTGCTCGTATCTGACACCAATCATTTTGCAGAAAGTCCTTGGTAGCACAAAGCTTTGTGCTTCACTTACAACCAAGACGAGGCATCTTACACTATCCATCATACCTGACGTCGGAATCAACTTTGTGAAAAATTCTCGACGAGCAGTCTCCCCATCCTTAGAGTCATGGACAAGAGGTCTCATAACACCTACGCCAATAGTTGAGTGTGGACGATTTGGATCCGACCACTTGGACACACAATGTGACGCCAAGGTCGCGGCAAAGGAGCTAAACACTGATGTTTCTGAAGAAAAGATTTTGACGCCACCGTCAATCACATCTTCTCCATTGATGCTTTCTCCAATTCCCCGAGCGGTTCTAATTCCAATTCCAGTAAGCAGTGAGCTCTCAAAAATGAAGCCACCAAGTGGCAAGACTGCAAATATCACTCTTTGAAGGGTCTCAGGTAAGATTAATTTTGATTGATCCATGACGAATATAAAATACTTTGTTTCCTTATCAAAGACCACATCAAGCACATGCCTGGGGATCCTGTCGCAAATCCTACTCTTTTTCCAAATCTTGTAAATACTGTATAATTGCCGGCATATTTACCCGTATAAAAAAACACCTAAACTTTAAGCCCATGACCGCACATCAATCTATCGACCCAAAAAACAAACAAGCAGTTCTCATTGTACTCGACGGCTGGGGTTACCGAGAAGATACAAAAGACAATGCAGTTGCAGCGGCCAAAACTCCTGTATTTGATCGAATCTGGAATCAATACCCTCACACACTTCTTGAAGCAAGTGGTCTCGCGGTTGGACTACCCGAAGGTCAAATGGGAAATAGCGAGATTGGTCACACAACTATTGGTGCTGGAAAAGCTATAGACACAGACTTGGTGCGAATCAAGAAAGCAATCACTACTGGCGAATATGATACTAATCCTGCCTTCACTACCCTCTTCAAACATGTACTCGATAACAACTCAACACTTCACGTACAAGGTCTCATTGGTGAAGGAGGCGTACATAGTCACTCTGATCATTTGTTCGCATTTGTAAAAGCGGCGAAGAAAGCTGGCATTAAAAAAGTAGCAATACATGTATTCACTGATGGCCGTGACACTCCCCCACAAAGTGCGGCGGAATACTTAGCAGACCTCGAGCGATTACTTGAAGAAATAAATGACGAGACTCATATGAGTTTCGTTGCGACCGTATCTGGAAGATTTTTTGCAATGGATCGAGACAATAACTGGGATCGACTCAGCAAGGTTGAGCAAGCCCTCTTTGAATCAAAAGGTCATATCTGTGAAATCAAGCCATCAGAATTTTTGAAACAACTATACAAAGATGGAAAAGTAGATGAACACCTCGAGCCAATGGTTTGTTCAGTCCCTGGGTCACTCAGCGGAAACGGAGCGACAAATGCTGATGGTACAAGTGCCGGCGCCACAAGTGCGCAAAACTGGGGATGCAATATCGCCGACAATGACGCAGTATTCTTTTTCAACTTCCGTGCAGATCGAGCTCGAATGCTCTCTATGAAGATGTTGGAAAAAATCCGAGGAAATCACAATCAACCGCTCAACAATGTACGTTTTGCAACACTAACTTCATACGGCAGTGAATACAGCGCCGAAGCTGGATGTCTTATTGCCTTCCCTCCCGCTGTTATTGAGACGACACTCGCAAAAGAACTTGCTGGGGCAGGATTTACACAAGCTCATATTGCTGAGACTGAAAAATTTCCTCACGCAACATACTTTTTAAATGGTGGAGTTGAAAAACCGTACGATGGCGAAAAGCATATCATGCTCGCAAGTCGGAAGGACGTACAAACACACGACGAGGCACCAGAGATGCGTGCTGAATCTATTGCCGATAAAGCAATCGAAGAAATTAACGCAGGTGCAAATTTTATTTTCATTAACTTCGCAAATCCGGATATGGTTGGACATACAGCAAATGTTCCTGCAATCATCACAGCTGTAGAAACAGTTGATACACAACTTGGACGAGTACTCGAAGCGCTCAAAGCGCGACCAAATCAAGCAGTAGCATTCGTCACAGCCGATCACGGAAACGCAGAAGTAAATGTAGACCAAACTACAGGCGACAGACACACAGCACACACCATCAATCCAGTGCCTGCTGTATTTACAGACGCAGACACTACACTCAAACCAGCAAGTCTAAGTGACGATGCACATCAAAAAGGAATTTACGGAACACTTGCAGACATCACACCAACTCTACTCACCTATTTTGAAATAGAAAAGCCAGAAACAATGACTGGAAAAAGTTTGATCTAGTATTTCGGCACTCAGAAAATAAGTGTCTACGTATCCGGGATTACATCCATACATAGACACTTATTTTTTCGTACCTCAAGAAAAAATCAGGAAATCTCGAAACCCACCTTATACTACTTAGCTTTAGCTTCTAACTGCCGAATCTCCATCTCAAGGTGTGTATTTTCCATCTTGAGTCTTTGGATTTCGCCGATTTCTCTCATTCTCTTCTGATCCATTGCCTGAATAGAACGCTTTTTATTATCTAAATCCTTCATTTTGTATATTACTTCTGACTTTGCGTGTGACATCTCAAGCGCATTTTTATTTTCCTGACTTTCAAGTTGCTTGATTTCCAGCGTCATCTTTTGTACTAACATACCAGCATCATAAATACGTCGTTTAAATTCATTAGCTTTTTGCTGTAATAGACCAATTTGATTCTCGAGGTGAGCAAGGTCACGATTCATCTCTTCGATCTCTTTCTTTTTGACCAATTCTTCTTTCTGAACATTCTGAATTTGAGTACCGATATCACTTGCATGCATTTTTGAGCCATGCTCTTTCTCTTCAACCATTTTTACCTGACGTTCTGCATCTTGGACTTCACGCATAGCGTGCGTAATTTCCGCAATGAGACGTCTCGCTTCCATTTCCTTATGAGAAATTTCAGTCTTATTATGTTCGAACTTTCTTTGAACGTCTTCAAGTTGCTGTTTAGCTCGTTGCTTCAACACTCGCTGTTGTTCTTTGGCAGCAGCTTCTGCACGCATTCTCTCAGATGCACCCGCATCAAAGCCAAGAGCTTGTTTGTGACTTCCAAAACTACCACCTTGTTGATATCCATATGTCATATTAGATTGATAATACCACAAATTCAGTACTCACTCTGTGGATACATATATCGAATTAGCATATATTTTTCCTGAAACACTATTTTTTAATTTGTAATCCACTTTCATAGGTAAGCCAGTTCCAGCTTGCAATTCAACCAAC
>JAUPUG010000053.1 GCA_030917685.1 Patescibacteria group bacterium
AGTAATATCGCCAATGTGTTTTTGATACTGGGTATCTGCGCAATGATTTACCCATTGACCGTGCAGAAAAATACAGTCTTTAAAGAAATTCCACTTTCACTGCTTGCAGGTTTTATTACTATGATTTTGGCGAGTGATGTATTGCTTGATGGTAAAATTGGCGCAACTCTAAATGTTATCTCAAGAATTGACGGTATCATCCTTCTCTCATTTTTCATTATATTTATGTATTATATTTTTGGTATTGCAAAGTCTTCTGATTCAAATGAAGATGCGGATGCTTTGGTTCCAATGAGTACATCGAAAAGTGTCTTATATATAGTGCTTGGTCTGTTTGCATTAGTAATTGGTGGAAAGTGGATTGTTGATGGGGCGGTGGTTTTGGCAACCATGTTGGGTATTTCGCAGGCTGTAATTGGGCTTACTATAGTAGCAATAGGTACATCTCTCCCTGAGCTCGCGACTTCTGCTGTCGCTGCATGGAAAAAACAATCAGATATTGCTGTGGGTAATATTGTTGGATCAAACATCTTCAATGTGTTCTGGATTCTTGGATTAAGTTCACTTATTGCACCGCTTCCACTCCAGCCTGATGCGTTTGTAGATTTTGCGTTTCTTATCGCCTCAAGTCTTTTCCTTTTTATCATTATGTTCATCGGAAAGAAGCATACAATAGAGAAATGGCAGGGTGCTCTATTCTTGGGTATATATGCTGTATATATCGCTTCGTTTTGGTTTAGATAATCCTAATTTGAAAGCAAGTATTATTTTCTGTGATATCATTAAGACATGTTTTCTGATCCTAATAAAGTTATTTCTGAAATGTTTGTTGCACAGGGTATGACTGTAGCAGACTTCGGCTCCGGTGCTGGATTTTACACACTTGCACTCGCAAAGAAAGTAGGTCCATATGGAAGAGTTTTTGCTATTGATTCACACCCAGACTTTTTGAAAAGAATTAAAAATGAAGCAGTGCGCAGTGGGCTTCAAAATGTCGAAGTAATCCAAGGTGACCTAGAGTCAAGGAAAGGGTCAGGCCTAGTTTCTGCCTCAGTTGATCGTATTGTGATTGCAAATACACTTTTCTCTATGGAAAACATGGATGAAATCGTCCTTGAAGCAAAGAGAGTTATTAAACATGATGGAAAAGTGGCGGTTATTGATTGGAATGAATCATACGGGCAAATTGGTCCGCACTCTGATCATGTTGTTACCAAAGATGAGGCTCGAGAGATATTTGAAAAAGAAGGATTCCATTTAGAAAGTTTTATCGATGCAGGGTCACATCACTACGGTATGCTCTATGTACTTACCCACACGCCTACACCTGGGGAACTTACCAATGTAGGGTATACTATTGAGGAAGGAAGTATGGGTGTTGAAAAACACAATCAATTCAATCACTAAAACGAAACATATATGAAGAACGTAAGTATATTTCAAATGGTTTTTCTTGCAGTATTTATCCTTATTGCAATTGTCGGTATTGCGGTTTTTGCAGGATTCGGTGGATCAAGTCGAGTGCCTGTACCGAGAGCTACTATTTGGGGAACTGTTCCTGGGTACTATATCAATGAGATGGTTAGAAATATAAATATTAGATCAACTGTTATTGAGGTAACATATATTGAAAAAGATCCTGAAACATTTCAAGCTGAGTTCGTGAATGCTCTTGCAGAAGGTGTGGGGCCTGACGCGGTATTGCTTACTGACGATATGTTGTACTCTCAAAAGAATAAGCTTCAACCTATTCCATACACTGTTTTTCCACAAAGAGACTATTTAAATACATTTATTGATGGTGCGAGTATTTTTGCCTCAAAGGATGGAATCCTTGGCGTGCCTCTATCTATTGACCCAATGGTAATGTATTACAATAAAAACATACTTGCACGAAGTGCTGTGTCTCGACCTCCATCAACTTGGAAAGAAATGTCACAAATCGGTCCTGTGATTATCAAGAGATCAGACACCTCTACTGTCCTCCAGTCTCTTGTTCCGTTTGGAGAGTACTCAAATGTTAAAAATGCTAAAGAAATATTGGCAACACTTTTCTTTCAGACTGGAAATAACATAACAGAACAGAACGCTATGACTGGTGAAGTGTTCTCTGTGATTGATAAAGATCTAGCAAGAGATAGTGGAGCTCGGTCAGATGTTACAACTGGTGCTGAAATTGCAGCAACAGAATCAGTTCTCAATTTCTATACCTCATTTGCGAATCCTTCGAAACCGCTCTATACCTGGAATCGTTCATTGCCAAATTCAGAAAACATGTTTTTGAATGGTGATTTAGCATTCTACTTTGGATATGCAAGTGAAATTCAGAGAATACAAGATAAAAATCCTAACTTGAATTTTGATGTTGCACAGATTCCACAAGAGGAAGACGGTGTTCCAAATGTATATGGAAAGATGACAGCGTTTGCAATTGTGAAGAATTCAAAAAACTTTAATGGAGCTCTTGGTGTTATTTCTAAACTCACAGAAAAAGCGTCTATAGAGCTTTGGAGAGATGTATACAATCTTCCGCCTGTTCGACGAGATCTATTGGCTGAGCCTGCAAAAGACCCGTACATGACTGTATTTTATCGATCAGCTATTCAATCAAAATCATGGCATGATCCAAGTCCTGCTGAAAGTGACGTAGTATTCCGTGATATGATTGAGTCTATTACATCCGGCAGAGATAAGTTGAGTAATGCGGTAGGGGATGCGAAACTTAAGCTTGATAATTTATTAAAAAGTAAATAAGACTAGTAAAATAACACAACTTTCAAAATGAACTCTCTGCTTAGAAAAATAATACTACATTCCCTTGCGACAACTTCTATTCTGTTAGTATTTGTACTACCTATTTTTTTAAACGCCGCTGATTCAAAAGGTTTCACTGAATTCGTGCCAGACAAGTGCTACGAGGCAGCATCTTTAGATGAAAAGACAGGGCAGGTGAAGGTATCCTGCGGATGGGAACAGTTAATGGAAATGGGTCAAAATGTTATACGAAATGCTATTTATCTTGCTGCGATGGCTGCTGTCATATCGTTTGTGTATGTTGGATATTTACTCATGACATCAGGGGATAACGAGGGTAATAGAAAGAAGGCGAAAGAGATTATGGGTAAAGTTATAGCGGGTATATTTTATACCATGGCAGCGTGGCTTCTTGTGGCAACTATTCTCAAATTCTTGGGTGTGAAAGATGCCTATAGTCTACTTAGGTAATATATACTATAATTTGCCTATGAAAAATAACATCTCACAGAAAATAGTAGCGTACATGTCGGGATTTGCGATAGCTCTTTTGCCTGTATTCTCTTCAGCTCAATATTTCACAAATCCAATTCAAGCAAAGACACTTGATGGATTCTTGTTGCAACTCCTTGATGTTGTAATCTTGATCGGTGCTATTGCAATAGTATTTTTTCTCATTCTTGCTGGTTTTAAGTATGTGACTGCACGTGGTGATGAGAAACAGATTAGCTCTGCACACCAAACTCTCACTTGGACTATCGTAGGTGCAGCAGTGGTGCTTGGTGCTCGCGTGATTGCATCGGCAATCAAGGCGACAGTTGATCAACTTGGCGTATAAATATATATAATATGAAAGAACAAACACAATCATTATTGGTAAAGCCATCAAAGACAATCAAACGATTATTCTCACATATTTTACTTCTGTTAGTAACTATTCCTGGGGTAGTATCGGCAGCGGCATATGACTTCGGTAGTCTTGTTGCTATGTTTATTGGTATGATAAAGACACTTGTGCCGCTTATCGTAGGTCTAACACTCCTATACTTTATGTGGGGTATTTTCCAGTTGGTTGCAAGCAACAGCGAGGATTCTCGAAAAGAAGCTATCGGTGTTATTACATACGGTATTGTTTCTCTCTTTGTAATGATCTCAGTTTGGGGACTTGTAAGTATACTTACCTCTACGTTCTTCGGAGGAGGACTTGTTATCCCGCAACTGCGATAAGAGCTAGATCGGTGGTATTCGATTAATTTACAAATAAACTTTAAACACTAAATATAATTTATGGCACCAGCAACAGGACTATTTATGATAATACAGATGGCAAAAGATTTTATTAATGTCTTAATGCCTTTCATTATTTCCCTTACCGTACTTGTGTTCATTTGGGGAATATTCCGAATGGTGACTAGTTCTGATGGTGCTGCTCGTGAAGAGGCTCGTGGATATATCACTTGGGGAGTGGTTGCTCTCTTTGTGATGGTATCAGTATGGGGTCTCGTTAATATTTTAGTAAGCTCATTTGGTCTTAATAATACAGCACCTCAGAACCTAGAACAGTTGGTACCTGTGAGATAATCCACAGGCTGTACCTGTAAAACTATCTTCAAAAGCTAAAACAAAGTATAATTAGAACATGACTTTCTAAAAAGAAGTCTCTTAATAAAATTATAATTAGTTATTAAAAGATGAAAAAGACATTCCTAAAACTTGGGGCACTCAGTGTACTCGTTGTGCCTGCAATCGCTGGAGCACAGAGTATTGGTGGTATTCTTGGACTTTTGGCACAAGCAAACGATCTCATTAACCGATTGATTCCGTTTATTATTGCTCTTACTGTATTGATATTCCTTTGGGGTATCTTCCGGTTCGTTATGGCTGGTGGAGACGGAGAACAGCGAAAAGAAGCTCAGGGATATATTATTTGGGGTGTAGTTGCACTCTTCGTGATGGTATCTATTTGGGGACTTGTAAACATCCTCGTACGAAGTGTAAACTTGGATAACACTGCTCCTCCTGCGCCTGGTCTTCCTGGTCCTGCAGGATACTTCCAGCAGAGATAGTCAACGATAACTATATTTGGCGCGGCGACTTCAGGTAGATTATAGATAGAGTCTAGACTCAAGAAAACACATCCATGAAACCAGCATTAGCATTCATTCATAAAGTAAATCAAGTGATTATTAATCCAATCATTATGTTACTTTTTGCTGTTGCAGTGTTGGTTTTCTTGTATGGAGTATTTGAGTATATGAAAAATTCAGATAGTGAGGATGGAAGACTTGAAGGGCAGAGACATATGCTGTCAGGCGTCTTTGGACTCTTTATCATGATTTCAGTTTTTGGGATAATTCATCTCATATTGAACACTATAGGTGTGTCTTCTCAGGATACTGGTGTTAATGAAATATTGGGGAGATAGAGTTCGCGCGTTAAATTAAAACAAAAAACATCCAGTGCGATACGCTGGATGTTTTTTGTTTTTGGTGGGCGAGGGATAGATAGTCTGGAATGAATATGTTTGTAGTGAAGAGTATAAAAAATAAAACCGGCTACCATGTAGCCGGTTTGGAAATTTTATTCCCTATGTAGGTTAGGGAATTTTCTTTTCATGTTTGGTGCCGTCGAAGACCGCATTTCACCTTACACTACTTGGACGAGGGTTTTGCTTACGCAATTATGACCTCCTTAGCTTGTCTTACTTAATGGCTTCAGCCTTTCAGACTCACTAGAGCTCGATTTGTTCAATACGTGTCAAAATCGAGAAAGACAACCTATGTTTTTTGGATTGGAGATGACTTAGGGGATGTTACCTTCGCCAATCTTGATTCCAATTGGAACAGTCGGTTGTTCTCTTAATCATCTGGCTGTGGCACAGATAAAGGCAAAGTTTCCTACCCGACTAACTTCACTTAA
>JAUPUG010000054.1 GCA_030917685.1 Patescibacteria group bacterium
GTTGCACAATCCCAATCGCAACAATCCAATACACAGCCATTGCCAAAAGTGTTGTCCATTCAAATATACTTCCTGCAACTATCTGACTACTCCTAAACACTGTCAAAAATGGATTCGCAAAAACATACGTCGCCCCATATATAAAGCTAGTAAATCCAGCCGCGGCATTTGCACCGAGTAATTTTAAAATAAAACGAAAAGCCAATAGTACTTCAATTATTCCAAGGATGTACCAGACAATTTGAGTACCTCGATATAAGGGTTTAGTACTTGATGAAGTGTAAGATGAGTTCATATATATAAATGATTATAGTCATAGTAATTTACCAACTACTCATGAAGCCGTTTGATAGATGTTTTACTTACCCAAAAACCGCCCTATAGCGACTTGAGTGAATTTAGCTAAAATAATGCATATTATGTATAATCACGAACAATACGAAAGGCGGCCCGAAACAACCCATAAACTCACATGAAAATCCTCTCCATCGAAACATCTTGCGACGAAACAGCTGTCTCTATTATCGAGGCAAATGGGACACTCCAAAATCCAAGCTTTAAAATTCTCGGAAACGCACTCTATTCACAAATCAGTACACATGCCGAATACGGTGGAGTCTTCCCTGCACTCGCAAAGCGTGAACACACGTTAAACCTTGTACCAATGCTCAAGCTGGCAACAAGTCATGCTTTTGATTCTTGTACACAAGTTGACACATCCGCAACGGAAAAATCGCCAAAAAGTGCACAGCTACAAAACGGCAACACTGAACTGACCGACGAACTCCGTAAACAAATCTTGGAAATCCTCAATCGAGAAAATGATCTCGGACCTGCTCTCATCGAATTTCTAGAAAATCACGAAGTATTCGATGTAGACGCAATAGCGGTAACTCAAGGACCAGGACTCGAACCTGCACTTTGGGTTGGTATTAGTTTTGCAAAAGCACTAGCTGTCGCACTCAACAAACCACTCATCCCAATCAACCATATGGAGGGACATATCGTCTCTGTACTTACTGAGTCTGGCGAATTGAGCGGACCAGACAGCGACACAATATCTATACAAGCAAACAACGCAACACCACACCCAAAAAACGCAAACACTCCAACCGTCGAATTCCCCGCTCTTGCACTTCTCATCTCAGGAGGCCACACAGAGCTCGTACTTTCAAAAGATTGGCATCAATACGAAGTGATTGGACAGACAGTAGACGATGCCGTAGGTGAAGCATTTGATAAGGTAGCGCGAATCATCGGGCTTCCATATCCAGGTGGCCCCAAAATATCTAAACTTGCTGCCGAAAGTAGAGCTGCGAATTTGCGTGAAAAATATAAAACTGATACAAACCTAGGTATTGGTGCTGGTCTTGGCGAATATCCATGGAATCTTCCCCGACCAATGCTCAAATCACCTGATTTTAATTTCTCTTTTTCAGGATTAAAGACTGCTGTACTGTATGCGGTTAAAGATAAACTAAAGGATCGAGCTCTCAATGATTCGACAATCACAGCGGCACAGTTAACAGATGTTGAAATAAAAACCCTCGCTGAAGAATTCGAAAATGCAGTTACAGATGTTCTCACACACAAAACGCGTCGAGCTATCGAAGAGACAAATACTCAAACACTCATCATTGGTGGAGGTGT
This sequence comes from Patescibacteria group bacterium, assembly GCA_030917685.1. Taxonomy (GTDB): domain Bacteria; phylum Patescibacteriota; class Minisyncoccia; order Phycocordibacterales; family CAIZLB01; genus VEQN01. The sequence continues at coordinate 1,651 of JAUPUG010000054.1, forward strand.
TATTGCTAACATATATATCCGCGAAGCTTTCAGAAAAGTAGCGGACCAAACTGGTATCAAACTTTTTACACCATCTGTTTCCCTTTCAACTGACAACTCGGTGATGATTGGAGTCGCTGGATATTTGAGATGGGTCGCGAAGGATGCTGGGATTTTAATGCCAAGTGATTTGTTGGGCGCGGATGGTATTTTAGATATGGAAAAATTAGCAGAGTTCAGGGCGAATGGAAATTTGAGTTTGTAAGTAAATCAATCATAGATAGATTAATGTGTTCAATAGTGAATTAATTTATCTATCTTTTGTTGAACTCTGTATGTATTTCCATGTTTCAGAAGCCCTTTGTAAGATTGGACCATTTCTTTTGAGACTTCCCTATCTAGATTCCTAAACATCCTCTTTTTCGTGGCACCCCTTAAAACTCTATGGTCTGAGAAATGAACCCAACCCAGAAAGTCCACACCCGATGCAAATGTTTTAATGAAAACCTTATCAGGATGAAGTGACAGTTTTAAGTTGTTTGACAAAAATTCTCCAATCTTTGGAAGCAAATCAACTAATACACTCTTGTTATAATGCATTACCACAAAATCATCTGCATAACGAATGTAGTAGCTTTGCTTTAATATATGTTTAACATACTGGTCAAATTCGTTCATGTACACATTTACCAAAAGTTGCGAGGTAAGATTACCGAGAGGTAGTCCCCTCCCTATTCCTGTACTCTGAAAACTGCTCACGATATTCTCAATAAGCCACACAGTGTCTTTGTCAGATATATGATTTCTGAATGTATCAATCAATATCGATTGGTCTATCGACGCAAAGAACTTTCGGACATCGCATTTCAACACCCAGCATGTTCGACGGTTATTACTAGATACTTTATTGAAAAAATGTTTAAAGCGGTCAAGTGCCTTATGTGTGCCTTTTGCATATCTACAAGAATATGAGTCATAAATAAATCTCTTATCAAAATACGAATACAATTTCCTATATAGAGCGTGGTGCAGTAACCTATCCCTCACTTTAGCTTTATGTATATTTCTCGGCTTTGGATCTGAGATATTAAAAGCTTCATAGGCTGAATGAATATATGTTTTATTGACCAAATCATTGTGAAGTGAAATTATATTTGCCATTAAATTTTTCTGAAATTCTTGTACGTCCTTTCGACTCTTTTTACCTAAAATAAAATCTTTCCACGCTTCGAGCAGATTTTCCAAAGAAATGATATGCTCATATAAAATATTTAATTTAGACATACTTATGAATTCTACCCCCCCCCGCAAAACTCCTACCACTATTGATTAAAGTAAAAACAGTGTATATCTCTTGGTATAGTTATTATCAAACACTGCCGAAACTACACAGGTACTCACTTGGACAAAGAATAGACTCTCTTTTTATAGAAACAATGGAAGCGATTAGCGTTGCGAGTTTTTTACAAAAAGAAGAGAAATTACCATGGATTAAAGTGGCTGTACGTAAAATTGACACTGCTAAATTATTACTCATGGTGCTTTGGGAAACTAAATCGCTGGACGATAAAAAGTATATTCTACTTTCTACTCAATTAGAGGAGGTCGGAAAAATGCTTGGTGGATGGAACGGGCAGATTTCAAAACAAAACTCCCCTGCCATATAGGCAAGAGAGAAATGGAGAGAGTTGCGACGGAAGATCCAGAGGTTATCGGGATTCCACTGATTGTCAGGGTTGGCGTAATTGGCGTTGAGCCACATACCATTCGAGTCGTGTTCGAGGTTGAACACGTTGGGATTACGGTCGGAGTCGATTGTGCATTGTCCCGTCCTTTTCACCACCGTTTGATTGCTCTTACGGTTGTATTTTATTCGTGATCTACAATCACTCAGAACTATGCACCAAGTATCTTCATTTTTTGAAGTGTCTACATGCACCACGCTACCCTAAACCTTGATCGAGGATACTCTGGATGTATGGATACTGGATTCGGTAGGAAGAAACCTTGATCTCTTCCATATTCACCTACTACCGCTTTTAATTTTATCATATATAGAAAACCCCGCACACGAATTGTGGCGGGGGCAGGTTTTTTCGCTTTCGCGATAGATGTACCTTGCTTTAACTTTTTGCGCCGAAGGGCAAAGTTCAGAGGGTCAGAGTAGACCACAGTGGACAAGTCCTTAGGGCTTAGCGACCTTGCGACGGAAGACCCAGAGGTTATCGGGAAACCACTGATAGACAGGGTAGGCGTAATCGGCGCTGAGCCACACACCACGCGAGCCGTGTTCGAGGCTGAACACGTTGGGATCACGGCCGGAGTCGATGATGGGCTTCATGCCCACACGGATCCACTCGTCCAACGGTTGGTCGGTGTAGTTAAGACGGAGATAGAATGCGTCGCTCGGCTTGCAGAACTCAAGGTTATGCTTGGCGAGGAAATCTTCGTTGAGGAAGAATTGCGTCTCCGTATTCTTCTTGAATCCGAACAGGTCGCCGAGGCTTCCCATGACGAATTCGACACCGTCTTCCACTTCGGTTGGAAACACGCATTCGGGCTTGCTCGCAATGTCACGAGCCCAGTCGCTTGCTTGAATTCCGACCTTGTCTTCGTTTCCGACTCTGTAGGTAGCCGTCTTGAACTTTTCGAGAAGCTCGTCCTTGGTGTTGCCACCGACTGGGAGTTTCTTCCAAAGTTTGAGCGCAAGCTCCTTCAGCTTAGCAATAAGCAGATGAGGTTGCGTCCGAAGAACAAGTTTGACTGCTTCCAGCCAGCTTGCTCCATTTTCGCCCGACAGCTTGTCGAGCAGGTCTTTCATCGGTCCAGCCACATCGGCAAGAGCGATATCCGAGCATGTAGTACTCATGGTCAGTTTGTGCTTTCTTGGTTACTAACGTTTTGAATGCTGTATTGGTTTGGCCAAAGGTTTCACCACAGCAGAGAAGGGCTTATATTGAAGCCACTCTATGCTATGGTGAAGTCGCAAGTTTTTAAGGAACTTAATTTGCAAAATTATACACCATAATATACCTACTTGTCAAGCATCTTCACCTACATAAAAACCCTTATCTAAAGCCTCATTTTCTGCTAAACTATCAAATATTATGAATAAAAATATCAATGAAATTGAGGACGCAAAAGGCTCAAACGCCTCAAGTGGAACTGATACTGGTGCATCTGCAAATCCTGGCTACATACAGCCAAATATCCCCGCACCACTTTTATCACCCTACAAGCCTGAAAGTTCAGAGGTGGTGGTCATTGATATTCACGAAAAAAGTGGACTCTCTAATCCTGATACATGCATCAAACTTGGACTTACATCAGAGTCAGCAGAACATTTCTCAATCATACTTCCCCCTCCAAACGTAACAGGAACACTTCACCTAGGACACGGGCTCATGGCTACACTTTCAGACATCAGTATTCGTTTTGAGCGAATGCGTGGAAAGCGAACTCTCTGGATTCCAGGTACAGATCACGCAGCTATTGCTACACAATCAAAAGTAGAAAAAGAAATTTCCAAAAAAGAAGGAAAGAGTAGGTATGATCTCGGACGAGAAGAGCTTCTTCGACGTGTAGAAGAATACGCGCAAGCAAGCCACGACACTATTGTTACTCAGACAAAACGAATGGGTACTTCACTCGACTGGTCCCGTGAGGCATACACACTTGATGACGCGCGAAATCTCGCAGTACGAACAGTATTTAAAAAAATGTATGACGATGGACTTATCTATCAAGGTTCACGTATCGTAAACTGGGATCCAAAAGGTCAGACAACTATCGCTGATGATGAGATTGTATACGAGGAACGAGATGCGATGTTATATACATTCAAATATTCAAAAGACTTCCCTATTTCTATCTCCACAACTCGTCCCGAAACAAAGATTGGTGATACAGCTGTTGCGGTTCATCCAGAAGACGAACGATATGCGCAATATGTTGGTAAGACATATGATATGGATTTTTGTGGTGCAAAGATTTCTGTAAAAATTGTTGCAGATAACAGTGTAGAAAAAGATTTTGGAACTGGAGCACTTGGAGTTACTCCAGCACACAGTGCTATCGATGCCGAAATCGCAAAGCGACACAACTTACCTTCTATTCAAGTAATAGATGAGAAAGCACGGATGATGGTTGGGCTTGATTCTCCTTTATATGATGCTGAGAAAAATATCGGTATGAAAGCAACAGACGCTCGAAACGCAGTCGTAGAATGGATTCGAGAGCAAGGACTTCTCGAAAAAGAAGAAAGAATAAAGCAACGTGTTGGAACAGCTGAGCGAACAGGTGGTATTATCGAGCCACTTCCAAAGACTCAGTGGTGGGTTGCCGTAAACAAACCATTCAAACTTCCCTTTTCAGATATCAAAGGAATCGAAGCCGGTACTGAAGTTACTCTCAAGCAGATCATGAAGGCTGCCGTTGCAAATGGCCAAGTTGAGCTTATTCCTGAACACTATGACAAAACATATTTCCACTGGATCGACAATCTAAATGACTGGTGTATTTCAAGACAGATTTGGTATGGCCACCGAATTCCTGTTTGGTACAAGAAGGACAGCGACGGCAATACAGTTGAGACATATTGCGATATGATTTCTCCAAAGGAAGCTGGCCGAGCCGACGCTGATGAATTCACACAAGACGAAGACACTCTAGACACATGGTTCTCATCAGGACTCTGGACCTTTTCTACAATGGGATGGCCAAACGCGTATGATGCAACATCAAGCACTGCAAAAGCAGGCACAGACCTCGCTCGGTTCCATCCTACAAACATTCTCATTACCGGACCGGACATTATCTTCTTCTGGGTAGCTCGAATGATTCTCATGACAGGATACGCTATGGGTACGGTTCCATTTGGACGAGTATATCTAAATGGGCTTGTACGAGACATGCAAGGACGAAAAATGAGCAAATCTCTAGGAAACGGAGGTGACCCTGTAGAAATTTCTGAAAAATACGGAGCTGACGCTCTACGAATGTTTTACGCTATGGCAACAGCTCCAGGAACTGACTGTAAACTCGATGAAAATAAGATTAAAGGATTCAAACACTTCGCAAATAAGCTTTGGAACATCACGCGATTTATTTTGACAATGGAAGAAGGTCAGAAAAATGAAACTCCAAAAGATGATTCGACAGACGCATCAAACACACTATACAGCCCAGCATTTTCAGAATGGTCACCAAAAGATCTAGAACTGATCGCCGAGCGAGATGAACTCATAAAAACTATTACAAAAGAAATAGAAGAACTTCGATATCATCTCGCATCTGATAAAATCTATCAGTATGTTTGGTCACGTTTTGCTGATGTAATTCTTGAAGAATCAAAAATCATTTTCAAATCTAGTACACCAGAGGAGAAAACGTCTCGAATACAGTTCCTCCTCCATACACTCCGAAAGATTCTGATCATCACTCACCCATTTATGCCACTAGTAACAGAAGAGTTATGGTCAATCATTCGAACTGAAAAGAGTCTTTCTGAAATTTCAGATGAAGACCGTGCTAAAATAAACCCAGCCGATCTATTGATGGCTGAAAAATGGCCGAACTAATCACAAGTATTCTTTTAACGATTCAATCTATCCTATTTGCAAGCTACGCAGGTATTGCAAATGCTATTTCGAATTCTCCAGCATTCATACTTCAGTCTTTCACCTACGCACTTATAGGTGGACTTTTCCCTGCGCTTATTTGGTTATGGTTTTGGATGCATGAAAGCCACGAGCACCACGAGCCAAAATACACACTCTGGCTTACTTTTATTTGTGGAATGTGTGCGGTTTTTTTAGTGTATCCATTTCAAAAAGGTATTGCGTGGCTAATCGGTGAACCTACTGGCACATGGACCATTATTCTCATCTGGGCAGGACTTGAAGAACTATTTAAATTCTTCGCAGCCTATTTTATTGCACTGCGTAATAAAGTCGAAATCTTTGATGAACCGATAGACGCCTTTGTATATCTTATGACAGCATCACTTGGCTTTGCGGCACTTGAAAATACTCTTTTCCTCATTACTCCACTCCTTCAAGGTAATGCCATATCTTCCATCCTTGTGGGCAACATGCGCTTTATGGGTGCCAACCTGCTCCACGTCGCTGCGTCAGGCCTCCTTTCCCTATGCATCGCCTTCGCCTATTTCAAACCCGTGTGGATACAGCGAATGTATACATTGATTGGCTTAGCTATAGCTTTTGTATTCCACGCGGGATTCAATTACCTTTTGACACTAATAGAAACGGGAATAATTGGTAAAGAAAAAGTTTTCCTTGCATTTTCTTTTGTTTGGATAACACTGATTATTCTCATCCTTGCTCTTGAGAAAGTGAAGAAGATAAAGGAGTTCTAATATTTTTCCAATGTCGGTTCAGTGTTGATAGAAAGTACTGTATAATAATGTAAAACAAGTTATAATATACACATATGAAAAAAAGATCTTTTTTTGAACGATTAACAGGTAGTGTAAATATTGACGAGGAAGAGTTAGAGCTGGATGAAGAATCTACAGTGCCGGCAACGACATCCAAAGAAACTCGTGCCTCAAAGAGCAAAGGTGTTTTCGGACGTGAGACAACACGAGATAGCCTTCGAGATGCTGAGCGTGGAGAAATTCGGCAGACAGCATCTACTTGGAACGAAGAGCCTGTGGGTGAGGGTGAACTTTCACTTGATGTATTCCAAACTCCAGAAGATATTATTGTACGAACCATGATTCCGGGTGTGAGAAAGGACGACATGGATATTTCTATATCTCGTGACAGTATCACTATCAAAGGCTCACGAAAAGAAGACAAGGTTATTTCTGAGGAAGATTACGTTGTACGAGAGCTCTATTGGGGTACATTTAGCCGTACGGTGGCATTCCCACACGAAGTAGACATAGAACGCGCAGAAGCTACAGAAAACCAAGGTATGCTCACTATCAAGCTTCCTCGAATAGACAAAGATAGACAGACGAAGTTGCGGATTAAATCGATATAAGCTAATACAAAAAGTCGTGCACCCTTTCGAGGTACACGACTTAGAATCCAACCCGAAGATTGAACTTAGCCTTTAATTAAGACCCTAATAATGGAACGGCTGTTATAAGGTAGCTCGACATCAAATCCTCGGTATCGAAACACACCAACCATGATGTTTCCGTCATCGGGAATTTTTGATTCAGCCCAGGTCATGAACTTCCCAAAAAGAATCCCGTTACCATCTCCACATGCAGCGTTGAATCCATCTACCGTGAGGCGACAAATACCACCAAGTGTCACAATTCCTCCCGACTTGCCGATTTTTCTCAACACCTCAACAAGTTCTGGA
>JAUPUG010000055.1 GCA_030917685.1 Patescibacteria group bacterium
TAATGACTTCAGAGAGACGCGAATAATGCCTGACTCCTTCCCCTTTGAAGGGTCAATTGATATCTGCGGTTCACATGTAGCATTCTTCTCTTTTAAAAAAGGTGAGATGTATTCGATAACCATAGACTCTGAAATAATTGCAGGTGTACTTACTCTGTTCTTCAAATATATATGGCAAACACTTGAAGGAAAGAACTTTAATCAGCTGAAATAGTGAGACATATTATTTTATATTTTGCATGCTAAACTAAATGTACTATGGGATATTACATTAACAGTGAAGGTAGCGGTTTTAATCAACCCAACCAAGGACGATTCGAGGGGCAAGACGCACCAAAACCAATAGAAGTTGAACCTAAAATTCTAGAGCTGCAACAGTTTTTAGGATCAGAGACTGCATTGAAAGTAATTGCTTCACTTGCAATAAATGGGGCGTTAAACAATCAAGATCTAATAAATTTTGAGATAGCAGAAGAAGCCTCTATTAACACCATTGAGGATCCTAAAAAATCTAACCAGCAAAAGATCTTGTTAGACATAAAGAAGGCTCTCCTTATTGGAATTGCTGGGGATGTCGAATACGCATACGGAATTATCAGCGAAATAGGCCAAACGACTCAACTGTACAATCTTGACCCTGACATAGAAGATTATGCAAGCGCAGCACTTGAGATTTTAGGTTTCTAAATGAAGATTTAATTTAGAAGCACCATACTACCCCACCTTCGCCAAAGTCACCACTCCAATAGCAGCAGTTTCTGCGCGCAACACATTATCTGAAAACTTAATTTTTCGCAGTGCGATTTTTTCAAAATATTTTTCTTCTTTCTCAGACCATCCACCCTCTGGCCCAACAAGAAAACCGAGTGGGTATTTCTTCAAAAGCTTTTTACCCTCACCCCATGAATCCCCTCTCTGATGACACACAACAATATCACCATCTATAGCCAAAAAGTCTTCAATCGCTTTTTTCAATACAATAGGCTCGTGGACTTTTAACACTGAAGTTCTACCTGATTGTTCTGATGCTTCTATTGCTATCTTTTCAGCACGCTTCTGATTTATATTTTTCTTAATTGTTCTATCACAAAGCACTGGTACGACATGATCAGCACCGAGTTCTGTCACTTTCTGTACAACCAAGTCAAAATTTTCACCCTTGAGTATAGAGACAAAAAGCCAAACTTCTTCCTTTTTTGCTGATTTTAAATGTGACGGAACATCATTCACCACAGATTTTGCATTCATCTCACTGCTATCACTGCTGGCACCTTTTTCTTCATCCTCACTTCTCAAATTTCCATCAACTTTTTCTAAAATGACCAACTCTGTCTTGAACGAACCATAAGACTCAATCATACAGAGACACTCGACGCCTGAATCATCAAAAAGCACTACTCTACTCCCTGGCATATATCGAAAAACGTCTTTCCATTGGTGAACTAAAGCAACAAAAGCATCATTCTTTAAAGAATCTAAAATAAACCGATTTCCAATAGCTAAATCTGCCAAATTCACTCCGTTTGTACCTCCCACATAAAATCTGTGCAATCTCATAAAATATATAGTATAGTGTGCTTGAAAGGCTACCAGAAAGACTGCAAAATCACAAATCCAGATACTGTTTTCGTGCTAAGACAAGCTAAAGTAAGCTAGCACCTAAACAAACCCCGCACTAGCTACATTACACAATTTAAATCTTGAAAACATGTTAATTCCAACAGTTATTGAAAAGTCACAATTCGGTGAAAGAGCATACGATATTTATTCAAGACTTCTACGAGAAAATATCATTTTTCTTGGTGGGGCAATTGATGACAATATCGCAAATATTATTATTGCACAGATGCTCTTTCTTGAGTCAGAGAACCCAAAGAAAGACATTGTACTATACGTAAACTCACCAGGAGGCCATGTAAAAGACGGTCTAGCTATTATCGATACTATGAATCACATAAAAAATGATGTATCTACTGTATGTGTAGGTATGGCAGCTTCTATGGGAGCCATGATTCTATCAGCTGGGGCAAAAGGTAAGAGATATATACTCCCAAATGCTGAAGTGATGATTCATCAGCCACTTGGAGGAGCAGAAGGGCAAGCTACAGATATTGAAATCACCGCTCGACATATTCTTAAGACAAAAGAGAATCTAGCTAAAATGCTTGCTAAAAACTGTACTCAACCACTTAGTAAAATAGAAAAGGATATGGATCGAGATTTCTATATGTCAGCTGATGAAGCAAAGAAGTACGGTATTGTTGATAAAGTACTCTAACATCTAAAATCACATGATCACCCTACAAACAGCCATACTCCTCACCATTCTCGGTGTGGGTATTGGCTTCTCGGTTGGATATCTCATCCGAATTCTTGTTGCACTTAGCAAAAAGAATTCAATTGAGCTGGATATTAAAAAGATGATGCTTGACGCTCGAGAGAAAGCTGAAAAAGTCACTCTTGAAGCAGAAAGTAAGGCTTCAGAGACACTTAAATCTGCACGTGAGCAAGTTCGCGAGCGTGAGGAGAGTATTATTAAAGCAGATGAGCGTCTGGCCAAAAAAGAGGAGTCTCTCGTGAAGAAGGAAGAAGGTCTTGAAATGAAGGAAATCGAACTTCAAAGTGAAGCTGAAGGTCTTAAGATTCGTATTGCTGAAATAAAGGCAATTAAGGAACGAGTGGATAACAGCAAGACTGAAATTGAAACTGAAATTCAAAAAGTAGCGCAACTAACAAAAGAGCAGGCCGAACAAAAACTTCTTCAGCAAATAGAAACAGAAGCAGAGAAGTCTCTCTCCTCTCGTCTTTATAAGTTGGAAAACTTTGCAACTGAATCTTTAGAACAAAAAGCTAAAGAAATACTCGCAGTATCTATTCAGAGACTTGCCGTATCTGTTCCTGCTGAACTATTTTCAACATACGTGCCTATCATTTCAGAGGATGATAAAGGAAAAATAATTGGTAAAGAAGGAAGAAATATTAAAGCATTTGAAAAAGCTACGGGAGTTGAAGTACTTGTTGATGATCAACCTGATGCAATTATGCTTTCATCATTTGATCCAATACGAAGACAAGTCGCACGAATAGCACTCGAAAGACTACTTAAAGATGGAAGAATACAACCTGCAAAAATTGAACAAGAAGTTGCGCTAGCACAAGAAGAGATCAATAAGGTGATAAAAGATGAAGGTGAACGAGCAATATATGAAACAGGTATCACTCCCCTTGATCCACGTATCACTGCAATACTTGGAAGATTACACTTTCGAACGAGTTATGGACAAAATGTTCTCCAACATTCAATCGAATGTGCTCACCTTGCGGGGATGATCGCTGAAGAACTTGGCGCTAATGTGAATACAGCAAAAACAGGTGCGTTAGTTCACGATATTGGAAAAGCACTTGATCATGAAGTACAAGGAACTCACGTTGAAATTGGAAGAAAGATCCTACAAAAGTTTGGAGCGAGTGAAGA
>JAUPUG010000056.1 GCA_030917685.1 Patescibacteria group bacterium
ATACAGATCTGAATCCAAGCTTGCTCACCTTTTCGAAGTGATCCAAGAAACTCGATTACTGGAGTAATTGGGTCAATCTTAAACTCTTCCTTTGGATCTTCATGGAGTTTGTAGGCTGTATATGTCTTGATAGGCACATGTGATGCAGCGGATTTAACAAATTCACATCCCCAATATTGGTAATTGTCTGGGTCAAATGGAACTGCACGTGCATAATCTTTATCACTTACATCAGCAATTTCAATATCTGGAAACTGCGAATACAACTGAGTCTCAATCATGTCTTTAAACTTCTCTTTTGTCCAAATAAAGAAACGAACTCCTCCGTCTATAGATACAAGCTCAAGTGAAAACCATGAACGCACGGAGCCGTCCCAATATTTACCTATCAAATCCCCTTCACCTCCAGGTTGAAAGAGTGAAGTAATGAACACCTCCATTGCAAGTGGTGACTTAGTTATTCCTTTTGGAATCCGGAGTTCCAACACTGAGTATTTTTGTTTTGCAAAGAATTCTGCACGAACATATGCGACCCAACTTTTCCAAAATGATTTGATTATAAAAATAGGTACAACGATAGAGATACACAAGTACAGCAACTTGAATGCAAACAAAACTAATCCATTAGTAGAAAAAATAAGATCCATGTGTGTACATTTTAACTCATAGAGTAATTTTGCGCTACATCAATTATGCAAAGATTTTGAATATGTAAGTGAGGATAAAAAAAGGAAGGTCCGTGTCTCACACATCCCATTCAGTTGAAACTCCGTTGGCATGATTGCCACGAAGAAGCATATGAACAAGTTGTGTGATAGTGACACGGACCTCTGAAACTCTTTTTCAGCTAAATGTCAGACCTCACGGGTCGGGACATAGTAGCTGTGGCAGGACACCATCTGGAGGTGCCTGCGATTGTTGATGTTGAAAGAGCGTGATTGCTCTTGTGGAGCGGTGTGCGAGTGTGTGAGACGTTTTCGTTTTCACTGCTTTTCTTTGAGCCCTCCGGTTCGATGTTTTCTGAATTACTAGATAAGCCTAAATGAGACCTCTAGTACATAGCCTCGTGAATTGATTCACTTACCATGCACTTTAATCCTAACTCTCCTACTTTAAAAAAGCTAGTTGGGTTATACACTCACTCTAGCGCTTATAAAAATGATCACCCACCAAATCGAAATCTGGTGGGTGAACTGTTGAAAGTAGAGTCGTGGTCTACGTTAAATTACCATTGGAAGTCTTTTTTCGATGAAAACCCATTTGGTGTAATCTCTGTCCGTATATTCAGACAGGCGACACGATTCCAGTCGAATGAATTCATTATCTTTACATCCCCCACTAGTCACTCTCCTCCTCCAAACCAAAAGTCCTGGCTCACTAGACTTTCCCATCAAGACTGGGTATTTGAGACCTTGCACAGGCTTAGAACCTAAAACCAGTCGATCTAAATCAAGCTGTTTAAGATTTGAATTGAGGGCTTGTTCTGGCATCCTCAACGCATCATTCACCTCACAAAGTTCAAGCCCGTGACTGCTGAGGAAGTCCGATTCTAGCAATCTTGAAAAATTCTTGACAGAAATATTTGGTCCAAATATTTCCTCGATGGTCCCGATCACTAGCCTTACTTTACGTCCAGCTAATTTTTGTGACAAAACCTCATCTTCAGTGAAGAAATCCTTTACAAGATCGTGAAGTCTGAAATCGACTCCATAGTCAATTGAATTGTGGTCGATTGACCCTTGACTGAAGGCTTGAAGTCGCTTCAAGCACCATAATGCTCGGGTAAGTGGTACAGTGCTGAGTAATGTGATGATCTGATGCATTATGGGAAAATTTTTAGTTCCCGCCAGTAGATTGAGCAGATTGCCGATTGGGGCAAACAAGGTATGTGCGTGTTGTTGAATTAATTGTATTTCTTGTGGTGTCATTGTAGATTCCGAAACTACTTTACTTTATGATTTCATCTCGGTACGTAAATACACTTTTAAAACATACTTACATACCGAGACGAATTTTTAAATGTACAAATTGTATAAAGTACTAAAATTTTTGGTTCAAGTACTTTAATACAAAATACCATACTATATAGAATGGTATGTGTAAATAGTCATATAAATGAGCTCCAGAATCAAATTTCAATACCTTGTTAGTGGATCAATTAAATAGATAAAAACAAAAACCACACGTCTTAGGTGTAGTTTTTGTTTATAGATACTTTGTTTGAGCGTCGTCTGTCCGATCTAAGCCTTTAGAGCTTCGCCAAGACTATACTTTCCATCCTTATCCTTCTTGAAGAACTTTGAGTTCTGGAGGTTAACGAGGATTGTATTTTCTTTAACATATCTCTCTTTCATAACTCGCTGGATGATTTCTTCTTTTGTAAGAGGTCCGTGCTTTTCTATCATCTTCTTGATTACTTCTTTTACAACACCACTAGCGTATCCCCATTCTGTGAGAGCGTAGAGGCCTCGTCCTACGAGTACAAAACGCTTGTCTTTGATGAGTTCGTTGTGAGTAGTAGCAATGTGTGCCTTCTTATTGAAAAGCTTTTCGATAAGCTTAGCGATATCTCGGAAGTGGATTGGTGATCCGTGCTTTCGCATAGCGAGGTATGCATAGTCTCGAATACCTTTTGTCTTAACATTTTGTGAATCAGATTTACCCCATTCACCGAGTGGATTCTTAGACATATTCTTTGAAATATTGAGCCATCGCTTTGCAACTTCCTCATTTCGGTACTTTTCATTTACATCTTTGAGGTGCTCGAGGAATGATTCAACCATTTCTGACTCAGGAACAAGATCGTCATCATTGAGACTCTTGTACATCTTTCGGAGTGCGTCGTGAATCTTCTTTGAAAGAGAAACGTCAACGTGCCATCGGTGTTTGAATTCAGGATCTTCTTTTTCTTTTTTGAATGAATCACCAACTACGAGCATGAAGTGTACGTGGTTCTGAGTTGATTCGTCTTTTGCAAAATGCTTGAGGAGTTCTTCTTCACCAACCATACCGCCGAAGTCATGGATGTGATTGTAGAGTTCTTCAAATACAGCTTTCTCTTGCTTGTAGAATGCAGACTTTCGAATGTTCTGGAGTGCTGCATGTTCAATCTGTCGTACTCGTTCTCGAGTAATAGAATACATTTCACCAATAGCCTCAAGAGTCATTCGCTCATTGTTTTTGTCGAGACCGTATCTCTTTGTAACAACAAGACGTGATCTTTCAGGTAAAGCTGAAAGCAATCTTTTAGTAATGTTTTTAGGTTTGAATGATAATTCGGCTGTATTTGTCATAGGTTTATACGTTATTTGTAGCATGAAGCGGCAAAAGAGTCAACACGCCAAGTAGATAGTTGTCAAGGGTAGGTCTTGACAAGGAAATATGGCTAATATAAAGGACTAAACAGTAGGAACTACAAAGTTGACCAACTTCCCTTTCACATATATAACCTTGGTTGGCTCTGTATCACCCAATCTTTTAGCTATATCGTCAAGCTTCGTAGCTTCTGCAACTACATGTGCTTCTGTATCATCAGAAAGAGTCAAAGTGGCACGAACTTTACTGTTAATTTGCACTACAATTTTGAAAGTATTTGATTGTAATTTACTCGCGTCGTATGTAGGCCATGGTGCAAGGTGGATACTTTTCTTGCCAGTTTTGTTATTACCCATCATAGACCAAAGTTCATCAGTTACATGTGGTGCAAATGGAGCAAGAAGTTTGAGGAATGTTTCGTAGTATGAACGCGAAAGACTTCCCTTCTCTTGCACCTCTTTTTCGAAGGCGTTGAGGAGAATCATAAGGGAAGAGATTGCTGTGTTTTGACCAAAGTTTTCAATATCCTCTCCAACCTTTTTGATAGTTCGATGTGTAAGTGATTCAAGATCTGAATCAGAGTTACCAATTTTTTCTGTAACTTTTTTCAACTCAACTTTCTCAGCAAGTCTCCATGCACGCTCAATAAATCGTCTTGAACCAATCATGTTATCAGTACTCCACGCGATACCTGCCTCAAAAGGTCCCATAAACATTTCGTACACTCGAAGAGTATCAGCGCCATATAGATTCACGATATCATCAGGGTTTACTACATTTCCATATCGTTTACTCATCTTTCTGCCATCTGGTCCTGCAATAAGTCCTTGATTTTTAAGTGACATAAATGGTTCTGAAGTTGAAACAATACCTATATCAAATAAGAACTTATGCCAGAATCGAGCGTAGATAAGGTGACGTGTAGCATGCTCTGCTCCACCTACATACATATCTACTGGTTGCCAATACTTTTCTTTCTTTGGATCAACAAGAGCCTTCTTATTTTTTGGATCCATAAATCTTAGATAGTACCAACATGAACCAGCCCACTGAGGCATGGTATTTGTTTCTCGTTTTGCAGGAGCTTTACACACAGGGCATTTTACATTCACCCACTTTTCAATAGCAGCAAGCGGCGACTCACCTGTACCTGTTGGTTCATATGATTTTACATTTGGAAGCTTGAGAGGTAATTCTTTTTCTGGAACTGGCACAACACCACATGAAGGACAGTGAATAAGTGGAATAGGCTCACCCCAATATCGCTGTCGTGAGAAGACCCAGTCTCGAAGTTTGTATTTTGTAACTAACTTTCCGTATTTTTGTGCAATTTCGGTTCGAGCTTCTTCGCAGTATAAACCACTAAAGCCGTTAGAATCTATAATCTTTCCATTCATACTCAAGAAAGGCTTTTCTAAATTTTTATACTGAAGCTCTAGTTTATTTATTTCAGCCGTAGTATCAAAGTTTTTATCATTAATTGAAGAAACTGTAATAATTATAGGTTGTATCACCCTTTTAATTTCTAACCCATATTTCTTAGCAAACTGAAAATCTCTTTCATCATGAGCCGGTACTGCCATTACTGCACCAGTTCCATATCCGGCGAGTACATAGTCAGCAATCCAGACAGGAATTTCCTCTCCATTTGCGGGATTGATAGCTGTAACTCCTTTTATCTCAACACCATTCTTTTCCTTACCTTCAGCAGTTCGCTCGATATCTGACTTACCTTTGAGCGACTCAATGAAAGCTTGTATTTCAGTTTGATTTGAGGTTTGTGCGATAAGTTTCTGTGCAAGTTTGTGTTCTGGAGCGAGCACAACATATGTCACACCAAAAAGTGTATCTGCTCTTGTTGTGAATACAGAAATCTTTTCATCACTACCTTTTATTTTAAAATCAATTTCAGCACCCTCACTCCTTCCAATCCAATTTCTCTGTGATTCTTTGATTGATTCTGTCCAATTGAGTCCGTCAATATCCTTGAGAAGTCGGTCAGCGTACTCTGTAATTTTAATAACCCATTGTCGAATAGGCTTCTGCTCAACTATTGAGCCACATCGTTCACATTTTCCATCTTCAAGATCTTCGTTTGAAAGACCAGTTTTACAAGACGGGCACCAGTTAATCGGCTCATGAGATTCAAATGTAAGACCCTTCTTGTGCATTTGCAAGAACGCCCACTGAGTCCATTTATAATATTCAGGATCAGTTGTATTAACTTCTCGAGACCAGTCATAGTTAAAACCAAGAATAGAAAGTTGTTCTTTGTATCGCTTCACATTTTTCTTTGTGGCAATACTTGGATGAATTTTATTCTTGATAGCGAACTCTTCTGCAGGGAGTCCAAATGCGTCCCAACCCATTGGATGCAATACATTAAAACCACTCATTGTCTTGTATCTCGCGTATGTATCTGTCGCAATATAGCCTTTTGGATGCCCTACATGGAGCCCAGTTCCAGATGGATATGGAAACATGTCTAAGACATAGGATTTTGGCTTATTACCACCCTCTTTAGTCTTATAAATCCCCGTCTTAGTCCATTCTTTTTGCCATTTCTTTTCTATCTTGAGGTGATCGTATTGTGCAGTTTTGGCAATCTTTGGTGCACTTTTTGTGCTTTTCTTCTCAGGTTTTTTCGATTTCATTTGATTTTGCCCGCTCGGGCGTCATTTAGTTAGTTTTTCCTGTAATATACTTCTTATTTAGGTAGTAGGTCAAATATCCCAGGGCGATAATGAGAAGCCCAGAAATAAGCAGAGCCAGTGAAAAACTAATACTGTCAGCAAAATATTCAACTGAGATTTTGATGCAATAGATACCGATAGCGATTGAAGTAACAACTAAACCTATTCGAGTCTTAATCTTTACAGAGAGCACTACGGCACCGATTGCAATAAAGGCATAGATTAGGTTCCAAATACCACCTAGAAATAGTGCTGAGATAAGAAAAAGAGAGAAAGCGGCGAATGTATATATGCTAGAAAATATTTTCTTTGTAGCATCTGACAAACTCACTCCAAGAGGTGCGTTTTGCACAATAGAAGTTCCTCTCGAAATCCAAGATCCGTACATAAAATATCCTATCGCAAGAATCATTGATGCATATACGACAATGTCTTTTAGTGCTATTAGATCAAAACCGCTACCCTTGAGAAGTTTTGAGACAAAAGCATAATACGCAATTGTAAAAAATACTGTAGACACAATATGAAGCACGCCTTTCTTTGACGCATACAGTGCTGTACCAAATATCGCCAGTAGAACTATAGAAATAAGTAGTGCAGAGTCTGGTCCATCCCAGTATGCAATGCCACTTTCTCCAAGCCATACAAACCCACCAATAAATGATGCAATGGATGAAATACTAAAAAGTACCTGAGAAAGCACACTGTATTCTGGCTTTTTGTAAACCATGAAAGCACCGATGAAAGTAGCGAGGCCAAGACCTACTGTTGCAAGCCATCTACCAATAAAACCAATAACATCCCAATTGTTTCCAAGGAGTACAAGGATACCTGTTACCGCAATAACGCCACCAATACTGTAAAGCACCTTTGGGATATTCGATTCTTTTTCACTGTTAGTTTGTTTATTTGCATTTCCAGTATTTGCGATACTGATAACCTCCTCCCGTGTAATAACGTTCTGATTGATAGATGTTTTAATGACTTCGATTACTTGGTCTTTATTCATTTGATTTTAGATAAGGTTGGTAAATAAGTTAGGTCTGTCTACACAGTGAGTTCTGACGCGATACTCTATCGCTGACCCGGAGGTGACAGCAGAGGCTTAATCCAAGTAACAAAATTAAAATCATCGCTGTAATATGTTGATACTTCAGGATCGCCTACTTCGATTTTAATGTGCTGATTCTTTTTTGACATAAATACACCGTCATTACTTCCGCCAAAAAGTTCCAATATTCCCCTATTTAGCATTCGCTTCGAAACGGTATACCCATCAGGAGATATAGTCTCACCTTGAGTTTCAAACTGACTTGCTTGCTCAAATGTAATTGGGTAAATTGCCTCATGTGAAGTCCTATATACGTAGAGCTGCGGAACCTCTTCTTGTTTAACCTGGCTATACCCAAAGCATGGCTCAGCGACTTCTTTTTTATCGAAAACCGTAACAGTGTATGGCTTTTTAACTAGCTTACCTTCTTCAGTGTCGTAATAATGTGAAAACACCACGCAAGCACTTGCTTCATAGTGTGATCGAGTTGGTTCTTTTACAAAAAGAAAATCATATTGAGGTTTTGGACCCAGGTTCGGCAACATTGTTAAAAGAGCAATAACAAGGACAAGTAGAACTGGTAAAGAGATAGCAATAATAGCTGGCAGATTCTGCCGTAAGGTTTCCTTTTTCATGTGGTGATTATACCACGTTTGGATTCAAAAATATGCTAGAATATTCTCAGTTGCGAAAGGTCGAATTAGATACTCAACCCTACAGCTAAGTCAAAAACCAAGCTATTCTTGTGCTGACGAAAGTTTTGCAACTCACCCAGTCGGATGTCGTGGATAATATACTTTCCACGGCATCGCGACTTTTTAATTTTTTCCTGTAAGTCTTACGCCCTAGACTCTAAACTCCATCACCTCCCCATCCTTCACTATATACTCTTTACCTTCAGTTCGCACGAGTCCTTTTTCTCGCGCCGCAGCGAATGAACCAGCACCGAGCAGTTCTTGCCACCCAATCACTTCAGCTCGAATAAACTTCTCTTTGAAGTCTGTATGAATTGCAGTTCCGGCCATTGGTGCATTCCACCCCTTCTCGATAGTCCATGCACGAGTCTCTTGTACACCAGTCGTAAAGTATGTCTGGAGGTTAAGTAAATCATAACCACCCTTGATGAGTTCGTTAATACCATCATCTTTCGCACCGAGTTCTGCCCGAAACATTTCTTTTTCTTCACCAACTAGATCCATGAGTTCATGTTCAACTTTTGCGTCCACTACAACCCATTTAGCGCCTTGCGCCTTTAGATATTCAATCAAAGCCTTGTATCGAGGTTCATTTCCTCCATCCATTTCATCTAGATTTGCTCCACCTGCCTTCTTATTCAAAATATACATCATTGGCTTGAGTGTTAAGAGGTTCAATCCTTGCACGAGTATTTTTTCATCGTCAGTAAGTCCAGCATTTTGCGCTAGATCACCAGCTTCGAGTACTTTTATCATTTTCTGTAGAGCTTCCTTTTCTGCGATAGCTGGCTTGTCACCTCGCTTCACATCTTTTTCAACTGAACCGAGTCGTTTAGTCACAACCTGCATGTCAGCAAGGATGAGTTCATAGTTAATAACCTGAATATCATTTACAGGGTCAATTTTTCCATCAACGTGGATTACATTTTGATCTTCGAAAATTCGCACCACCTCAGCAATAGCATTCACTTCTCGAATATGTGAGAGAAATTGGTTTCCAAGACCTTCACCTTCTGACGCGCCCTTTACAAGACCAGCGATATCTACGAACTCAACAACTGCAGGTACAGTTTTGAGTGTCTTTGAAAAATCTGAAAGCTTGTATAGTCGCTCGTCAGGCACTGCAACAACACCCACAGATGGGTCGATAGTACAGAATGGATAGTTTTCGGCAGGAACTGATTTCTTAGTAAGTGCATTAAAAAGTGTTGATTTTCCAACGTTTGGAAGGCCTACGATGCCGATTGAGAGTTTCATGCTGTGCAGTTTAGCAGAGAATGAGGGTTAAATAAAGGTCATTTGATTTCGAAAGAGTTCTACTTCCCCTGCCCCTGCATCAACTTCTGTAGTTCACCTTGATGCTTTCGCATAACTTCCATAGTTGCCGCCATATCAGTACGCCCTTGTTTCTTGAGAGCTTCAACTTCCTTTGCGATATTCTCAAAAAAAGCAGGATTACTTTCTACTAAGCCAATAATTCGTTCTTGTTCAGCCTCAGGCACCCCTTTCATCTGGCGCTTGAGCATCTGTTTCATTAAAAAGTTTTTGAAAAATGCCATATGGAGAGAAGTTTATCACAGCGACTCCAAAAATCAAAAAAGCTAGGTGGGGCAATTTACTCAATAGGCAACGCCACACTAAATGTAGAACCCTTGTTTTCACCATATGACTCAACCCAGATTCGTCCATTGTGTTTCTCTACGATATTTTTTGCCATAAAGAGACCAATTCCCATTCCTTCAGTATCTGCATGTCGAGCATTCTGACTTCGATAAAACTTAGAAAATACATGAGGTATGTCTTCTTCGCTAATACCAATACCACTATCCTTTATACTTATGATAACCTCGCCTCCAATCTGTCGAATTTTAATCTCAATAGTTCCACCTTCAGGTGTATATATGAGTGCATTTTCATACATAATTTGTATTGCAAACTGAAGGCGTGTTTTATCAGCTTTCACCTTAACGACATTTGGGCCAACGTCTACATGTACTTTAAGTAACTTATGTTCAATTTGATCGCTATGCGAATTACTAATTTCTTTAAAGATATCAGCGACATCTATACTTGAGAAATGGTATAGATACAGATCATTATTATTTTGAGAAGCATCAATAACGATATTTGTAAGTTCAAAAAGTCGCATACTTGCAAACTGAATTTGCTGAACAGCCTTATTTCTTTCTTCTAGATCAGTCATTTCTCGGAGATCTTCAGCGAGCCATCGAATATGAGTGAGTGGTGTTCGGAATTTGTGACTAATATTGTTTATAAACTCATATTTCAAAAGATCTGCTTCACGAATCTGCTTCCACACAAAAAGACTAACGATTACCACACTTAGACCCGATAAGAGTGGAAGTAGCCAAAGCGGAAAACCATCATATTTAAATGTTAAATAATTGTTAAAGATATTTACAAATACAATAGTGATACCGATAAATAGTGAATAAAATGCATAAATAAGTGCATTTCTTGCTGCTACGTGAATGTCGATAATGTCATACTTAAATACACCATACGCCAATGGAATAGAATACAAACCTATAGAAGCTATATATAAAGGATTCGTCTCTATAACTCCATATACAGTAGCAAAGATGATCCCAGCTACTCCATATGCCCACCCAAATGCTACGAGAAAATACTTCAATCGATTCTTTTCGCTTGGTTCTGCTCTTCTATACAATCGAGCAATCGAAAAAAGAAAATACAGTACAACTATTGAAAAATATGATAGGTAAACCCAATAGTACGGCCCTGGTACAAAATAACTTGGTAAATACAAATAAGACTCCGAATATGACACGAAGTTTGTCGTGTCCATTGCAAAAAATAGGATGAGAGCAACGCCTACTGCATACATAAGTTGCAGCCCACGCTTATGCTCTTTTACTTTATTAAACATTGAGAATGCTAGATGGGCATTAAAACAAACAGTGAGGATGGTTATTAGAGCAAAAGACAAGTAAAATTGGGATTCAACAGGGTCAGGAGTGTTTACTCCTAGTAGATACGCACAAACATACGCAACAAATGTAAGACTTGTTAGTGCAAATAAAATATTTGGTAACTTTGTAATTCCACGAACAAAAACAATTACTGAAAGAATACAACCGAGCACGGCACCAGCAATAAATCCTAAATTATGTATAAACAGTTCAATTTCCATACTGTCCAGTATACTATGATTTGTATGATATATCCTGTGGATACGAACCTTTCTTGTATGTTAAAACATTTTTGCCAGACTTCCTTTTTACACTCTTCTTTGAAGCAGACTTAATCTTTTTCACAATCTCCCATCCTTTTTGTATTTGATTGAAGCTTACGAACCTGTCTGCATCATAGTAGAACGCATCTAAAAATATCTGCTCGTATGCATCTTTTTTACCATATCCATTTACCAATATTTGAATGGGTTCAGCTTTTTTGTTTGATGGATACAAAACTATTGAAGAATCTGATTCTGCTAGTGCTTTTCCTCCTACAAGTAGCACTTGAAGACCTCCCCATCTCTTAGAAAGTGGGTGTTTCCCCTTTTTCATCTCAGTGTGAGCCTTGAAAAAAGTTTCTGTAATAGAATCAGGCCGAACACCTGCTGTTGAAGCAAAGCCTTCGTATTGGGCAAGAACAGGACTATTGTTTCCAGTTTTAACTGAGATGAGGGACAAGGATTCTGCTCTGAGCGTAGAAAGATTATCTGCTTTGAGATTGCTGTTCTTGGTAGTTTTCTTCTGCTCCACTATTTTATGATCTACTCCGAGCTCTGGTATTGCGAGTATCGTAGCGAGCATGTGTAGCATGTGGTTTTGTCCGATATCATTAAGTGCACCTACTCCATCATAAAACGAACCTCGCATTGAAACGTCTTTCGACTCGACAAAATTGACTTCAATTTTTTTAAAATTCTTAACACTCAACATATCTCTGAATATTCCCTGCCGTGCGACCTGTTCGAGTTCAACTAGAGCCTGTTTACCTGCATAATGGTCGACTCTAAGTATTTGGTCTTTCTTTAACTTTCGGTTAAGTAGATTTTCTAATCTTTCAGATGAATCAAAATCGAACCCAAATGGCTTCTCGATAGCTATTTTCCTTTGATTACTTTTAGAAAGAACTCCAGACGAAGTAAGCATTTGCACTACAGTATATTGATGTATAGGGGGTATTGAGAGATATATAACTGTTTCATTATTCAAAACAGATTCAAGTTTTTTGTAACCTGAAACATCATCGAGTTCAGATTCAATATACGTCCATTGCGATACATAGTCTCTAATAGCAGATGCACTTATGTCACGCTCTTCTGAGGCCTCTTTGTATTTTGTTACAACCTCCTCAATAAAGTTTTGAAAGTCTACTTTTGTAAACTTTTTTCTGCCAAAGCCAACGAACGAGCTTTTCCGACTAATCTTTCCAGTTCTATGTAAATTAAAAAGCGCTGGAATAAGCTTTTGCTTAGCCAGATCTCCAGTCACACCAAAGAGAACCAATTCTTTAATCATGGTTTTAGTATACACTATTTAAGATTTTGGTTGGACAGTTGCAGAATTAGCTAAAACAAAGGCTAGTTTGAGGTAGTAGAGGTTGCAATATCTGAAGTCGTACTCGTTGCTGTAGTTGAAGTTCCGACTGTAGAATCAGTAGATGATGCTATTTCGAGCGGAACCCCTACTTGTGAAAATCCAGGTAGAGAAAGCGCTTCCTCAATAACAGATTTTAGAGAAGGATCTGAAGAATACTCAGCTGTGATGAGTGTCTCAGCATCAACCAAATACTCACCAGCTTTTTGGAGATCAAGAAGGGCGCTTGCGTATGAACTTGAAGCGATTTTTTGTGATGCTGTAGCTATGAGATTGTCAGACTCGGTAATATATGAAAGTGATGTTGTAATTCGAGTTGACTGAGAACCAGAAGACGTATTAGCTATTCTTTTAATTTCAATAGTTTTAAATTTAATTTCCGCTAATCGTGCAAGGAGTTTCTCTCTGTCTAAAGTATTATCTCCTGCTTCGGCTGCCTGAAGCATTGACCTTGCGGCAGTTGTAGTAGCAATCTGCGCTTTTATTGTTGCAATGAGTGATGCGATGTGAACATTTGAACCTGAAGTAGAGTCCACAGACATCAGAGCAGGAGCTACAGTATCAGTTGTGCTTCCAGCATCAGCTAAGATAGAACTAGTGGACATTTCTGTAGATGTAGCTGATGTTGATGATGGTTGCTTAGCACTAGTGCTCGTAGCGACTTTGTTGTTTGCAGCCAAAACTACAGCTTGGTCAGTATTATTACTTGAAATCTTCTCTAAAATCAGCTCGTGTGCTCGAAGTGATGACTCAAAATTGAGACTGATTTCTTGAGCGGCACGGATATTTTTAGTTGATACCAAAGAAGCTACTTGATTTTTGATTTGCCCAGCTTGTTTTAAAAGTTCTGACTGAATTATAGAACTTGTTTCTGCATTTAAAAGTCCTTTTGAAGAAAGGAGTGCAACCTCTTTGAGTCGACGATCTGTTACCTCCAGTGCAAACTTCGCTTTAGCTTCTGGTGTGACCGCTGTAAGGCCTCGAACCTGCTCGTTGAGACCAAGCTTTACTTTGTATAGAAAATCACCAGGAAGAGCACCTTCAGCTGCTAGTGAAGTACCACCAGTAGCAATCAAGAGAATAGCCAGGGAAAGTGCTGGAACAAACTTTTTTTCCATAAAATATGAATACCATGCTGTCTCTAGTGTCGATACTACAGATGACTTTTGGTACCCCACTTCTGCTATACGGCCTGTACGTGCAGTAACCTCATGAGCAGCCTCAATTTTCTCGATAGAAGACCAAGCACGCATAAGAACCTCAGATTTTTCATCTTCGGTCATTCTTACTCGCTGTAAGTTATCTATGAGATTGTTGAGTTTGTAATGTTTCATTGGCCTGTTAAATTATACTTTGCTTTCCTTATTGCTTATCGAACATATCTTGGAGTTCTTTGAGTGCTCTGTGTATCTTTACCGAAATGGTATTTTCACGTTCATCCAAAACTTCCGATATTTCTTTGACTGAAAGTCCTTCGACGTACCTGAGTAGTATCACTTCTCGTTCCTTGTCTTTTAATTTGTTTACAAGTTCGAGAGCTCGCTTACTATCTAGACTTCGAGCCATTGTGTGGTGACTTTCAGTATCCATAGGGTCAAAGCCGTCTTCCTCAAGAATATCAAGTGATATTTCTTTCTTTTTTCGATAATTGTCAATTATAGCGTTGTTCGCTATTCGGTATAAAAATGCCTTTACATTGTCTACCTGGCCGTCTGCGGCTACATATTCCCAGTATCGGACAAAAGTGTCCTGGACAATATCCTTAGCTTTTTCGCGGTCAGAGAGCTTGAAAAATGAGAATCGGAACAAGGCATCAGCATGGAGCTTGTAGGCTTCATGGAAGTCTTTTTTTAGAATTTCATTGTGTTTCTGGTTCGGCATAACTAATGACGCGAAAAGCTCGCATTTATTACATCATTGGATATAATATTAACATATGAGTAAGCAAAGGGTAAATAAAAGTGTACATCACAATACAAATCACTCGCCAGCTCGTCCTACAACCCGACCTCGAAAAGGACGGACTGTTGCCACACCTTCTTACCTCAAGATACTCTCCGTTTTCTTATTTTTTGGTGTGTCTTTACTTATGACGGGAACAACGACTTTTCTTTACAAACTAGGACTCGACCCTGTCGAATTCTACTCAAACATGGCTAACCCATATATGAAATTGGTCAATATCCCGGCAGGTCTTCGGCGTGAAGAAGTAGCACTCAAATTCGCAAAAGTGCTCGGATGGGATCAGGAGAATATCGATGCATTTCTCAAGACCGCCCCAAGTGATGAACGTGGAGCTCTCGATGGATACTATCTCCCTGGCCCTTATTGGGTGAAAACAACCTCAACCGGGGCTGATGTTGCAAATCAAATGCTTCGCAATTTTAATTCAAAAGTTTCTGAACAGATACTTTCAAAGAAAACTACTTTTGTGCAAAAGATGAACTTGGACACAGCTGTTCGTGTGGCGTCCATTATCCAAAGAGAAGCTGCTGGAGACGTGGACATGCGAATTATTTCTGGGGTTATCTGGAATAGAATGTTCAAGGGAATGAGCTTGGAAATGGATGCAACCTTGCAATATGCTAAAGCATCCGAACAAGATCAAAAAGATGGCCTCGTAGCGGGAGCAAGCTCCACTATAGTATGGTGGCCAAAGGTTGCGAGTAAAGACAAGTACATCAACTCCCCTTTTAATACGTATCAGAATAAAGGCCTTCCACCGACAGCTATTGCAAACCCAAGTCTGAAAGCAATAGCGGCAGCTTTCAATCCTGCAAAAACTGATTGTCTATTTTACATCCATGATAATAATCGAGGTTTTCACTGTGAGAAGACATATGAAGCACATAAAGAGAATGTGCAAAAGTATTTAGTTGGAAGGAAGTAATTGATTTTTATTTAAACAGTAAAAAAATAGAGTACTTGACACTAAGATATATATGTGCTAGTATGATAGACATGTTGTCCTACTCACTAGGATGGCACGAAAGGATAGACTTCTTAAGTTTACACCCTTAGCGTGCCAAGACATAGTCCCTCAGCAAAGCCTTCAAGGTAATGCAATGGACCAGCATGGTGGTGTTGTCCACTGATGCATTGCGTGAAAGCGCGTGCTGTACATTAGAATTGAACAGAGAAGCAAACTTGGTGCTTGAAGGTAGCATGAGGAAACGAATGCGAGAATAAAGACAAGATCGTGGCTGCAGGTCTAACGAAAGACAAATTCGCATGACAGGTAAAGACCGGGTACCCATGCCTCTTGGAAGACAGAGGTGTTACCGGAGTACATATACGACTCATCAAAACTTCTCTCAACCCATTCAAGGGTAAGGCCGGCCAGGAAACAATCATGACAATTTACAAATAATTGTTCACGACTTCCTGGCCGGATTTTTTTATAACAAAAATCCAATCTCTAGTAGATTGGATTTTCATTTCTTACGTCTTTCTTTTACTCTCCAAAAATTCTCCTTACTTCTTACTCCGCCTTATTCCCCCTTCGCCGCTTTATCCGCAGCATCTGTATTATGAGATTTTGTATCTACCTCATAACTTGTGTTCTGCGCTTCAAAGAAGTTTACGAGCTCGTACACGTCTGTAGCTGTTGCCATCCACTTCGCAGGATTTGCTGCATTGTAGTGCTTTTCTAGACCCAACTCTTCGAGTCGTCGATCAGCAACGTACTGCACGTACTGGTTTACATAGTCTGCATTGAGTCCAAGAATTCCATTTGGGAACAAGTCCTTATTGTATTCGAGTTCTACGTTCACACCTTCGATAATGATATTTTTAATTTCATCAGCGAATTCCGGAGTCATAAGGTCATCATTTTCTTCGAGTACTGTGTGGATGAGGTTCATGCCGAATCGAAGGTGAAGACTTTCATCTCGAAGTACCCAGTTAATCATAGATGCAAAGTTTCGAAGTTGGTTTCTTTGTCTAAATGACATAACTACCATGAATCCACTGTAAAACCAGATTCCTTCCATAACAATATTTGTTGCCACAAGGTTTCGTACGAAGTCTTTTCGTCCCTCTGTAGTTTCAATATCAAGCCGAGTCTCAGTCATTCGCTTGAGATATTTTTCAATGAATGCTTCCTTGTTGATCATTGAAGGTGTCTCGAGGTGATTCTTGTACACTTTCTCTTTATCGAATGGGAATGTCTCGAGTACATACTCAAATGATACACAGTGGTTTGCTTCTTCCCACATCCATTTTGCCAAAAACAAGTGAGCCTCCGGAGATTTTAGATATGGATAAATACCAAGAGCAATAGATCGGTTTACAATAAGTTCTCCTGGGTTAAAGAAGGACATTACAAACTCTACTGCATGTCTTTCATCTGCTGTCATCTTTGCAAAATCCTGCAAGTCTTCTTTGAGCGCAATTTCATGTGGAAACCAAGTGTTTCTCACTGCCTGATTATAGAGTTCATACGCCCATTTATACTTAATAGGATGAAGTGTTGTGTCTGTTGGTGATGGTCTTCCTACGATTGCCATTTTAATTTAAGTTAATTTTGCGACGGGGTCGCACTTCTGATAAAGGGTTTCTAAAAATCACGCCGCAAACATACCAGCATTGTGACTATATGTGCTCACACATTGAAGTTGCCACGACTACTGGCAACCATCGCACACAAGAGCTTCTCCAGGATCTACACCAAAATCATTAGGATTTATCATATTAGGTTTAGGATTTGATTGGGGTGCAGGATTTAGACCTGATGAGTTCATTGTCGTACCGTCTGACATAGTGTTTGCAGTTACTGACGTGCCAGTAGTTGCAAGAGTTGCTTCTACATCTACAGTAATAGTCGATGCATCTGGATTAGCGTGAGCTGAAGCTTGAATAGTGGCAATATTTCCATTTGCACCTTGTATAACCGCTTGAGAGACTCTCTCGGCAACACTTTCACTTGCAGTGAGAGCTTCTGGTGCCACAGCACTCGCTACACTTACTGTTGATGGAGCAGATGACATTCGCATTGCTGCAAAGCCTCGCTTTCCTGTCTCAGCTTGCTTGTTTACACTTGTAGTACTTTGCTCTGCATTGTGCTGAGGCTTCATGTGTAGATAGTATGTAGACTTGAGACCTTTCTTCCACGCTGCACTATAAATATGCATAAGCTGGTTGATATCTCGTGTTTCAAGATACATATTTCGTGAGAGTGCTTGATCAACCCACTTCTGAGCTCGAGCTGCAACTTCGATAACCGCGTATGGAGAAACTGAGAATGATGTCTGATAAATCTTCTTGATACTATCTGGGATTTCCTCAATTGATTCAATGTCTCCACGATTTTCAATAATCTTTGTCTTAACTTTCTCCCATACTCCAAGCTTCTCGAGATCCTTTACCAAGTTATGGTTAAGGTCAAGATATTTTCCTGAGAATTTATTTCTTGAGAAAGCTTGTGCAAATCGTACGTCGATACCTGGAACAGTTCCTGCAAGAAGCCCAATGTTTGCATTTGGCGCTACAGCCATGAGTGTAGCATTTCGAATTCCCTTCTTAACTTTTGCTCGAAGCGTATCCCAATTGAGGTCTGGATTAAATCGTTCTTTTGTTACAAGAAGTTGTTCGCCTCGAGATTGTTCAAGTAGAGCCATTGAGTCGAATGGAACCATACCTTTTGACCACTGTGAGCCTTCAAAATGGTCGTATGAGCCACGTTCTACTGCAAGGTCGGCACTTTCATCAATTGCCATATAACTAATGTATTCGAAGAGCTTATCAGCTAGATTGAATGCCTCTTCACTGTCGTATGCAAGACCGAGTTTTTCAAAAAGATCTGCCATTCCCATCACTCCGAGTCCTACCGCACGGTTTTCTTTGTCTGATTTAGCAGCTTCAGCAACTGGAGGTTTATTGATATCAATAAGGTTATCAAGGTGTCGAATAGCAAGTCGAGTTGTCTTCTCAAGCTCTTTCCAATCGATTTCTTTTACCAAAGACTGTTTACCTCCAAGATCCGTAACCGTCTTCTC
Organism: Patescibacteria group bacterium; assembly: GCA_030917685.1. Classification (GTDB taxonomy): domain Bacteria; phylum Patescibacteriota; class Minisyncoccia; order Phycocordibacterales; family CAIZLB01; genus VEQN01. The sequence continues at coordinate 18,340 of JAUPUG010000056.1, forward strand.
TACAAGGTGTGCAACAATGTTGAGTGATGCAAGGTTACATACGGCGATATTGTCTTTATCCTGAGGAAGACAGATTTCAGTACAAAGGTTCGACATATGAATTGTCCCTGTGTTGTTGTTGAGTGCTCGAACATTGATAGTGTCTTTCCATGTAAGCCATGGGTGTGAAGTAGTCTGCAACGATACAAGCATCTGTCGATAAAGCTCTTCAGCTGGCATTTTCTTAAACATTACCATTTTTCCAGCTTCAGCCATCTCGATATATTCAGCATATCGCTTACTGAAAGCCTGACCATAGAGTTCATTTAGATCTGGCGTTTCTTTTGGATCAAAAAGATACCATGTACCACTTTGAGCAACTCGCTTCATAAATTCATCTGAAATATATGAAGCCGTGTTAGCTGTTCTCATTCGAACATAGTCATCTCCCGCATTGTGTCTCCAGTGTACATATTCTGGGAAGTCGTAGTGCCAGTTTTCCATATAGAAGCAGAGAGCACCTTTTTTCTTTCCTCCTCGAACAATAGCGTGGATGGCTGTATCCATGATTTTTGCAAAAGGTGTAGGTCCTGATGATGTAGTGTTTGAAGACTTGAGAATAGAACCTGTCGCTCGAAGTTTAGTAATAGATACCCCGAGTCCTCCTGTTCCTTTTGAAATAAGCATTACATCTGCAACTGACTTAGCAATGTGAGCCATATCATCGTGTACTTCGAGTAGATAACAGTTTGAAAGTGCAGGACGTGGAGTACCAGCAGTAAGGTTTGTAGACCCACCTGCAATGTACTTATGCTGAGACATCTGCTCGTAGAATGCAATCGCCTGAGTTGTAGGATCCTTCTCATGATATGACATACCCATAGCTACTCGCATAAAGAAGTACTGAGGAGTCTCAATAGGCTTTAGATTTTTATCTTTTACTGAATATCGATGCAAGAAAGTAGAAAGACCTGAATACATGAAAATTTCGTCTCGTGAAATATCAAGTGCATCAGCTAGTTTCTTAAGGTCGAAACACTTTTCCATATCTTCATGGAGAAGTTCTTGTTTTATTGCAGCCTTAATATGAGGGGCGAATGCTTCTCTGTGCTTTTTCTCGAGATCTTCTTGACTATCTTTATCATATTCTGGGACCACTCGTCGATATACTGTCTTAAGGAGGAGCCGTGTAGCAATTTTGTCGTATCGTATATCATCCTGCACATTCTGAAGTGCGGCGTTAATAGTAGCCTGATCGAGTTCATCACTTGTAATACCATCATATAACGTCAACTGAGTTTCACTAGCGATCTGCGTTACGTAGCTCGCTATGTTTGGTAAACCCTCGCAGGCTCGTTCAATAGATTTATTGATATAGTCTGCATTGAATGGAACTTTTGATCCATCCTGTTTAGTTACTGATATATTCATACGGTGTACTCGGTTATTTGTACTATTTAATAAGTTGTTTTATGCACGCTACATATTGTTCATCGTCGCAACATATATATCATGGCAAAGTTGTGCAACGACAGGATTTCAAAATCAGATTTTCTGACAAAAATCTTATAGTTTCCGGCTGTTGGTATGAAAAATTTTACACCCAATCGATGCATATGTGATGTGGATAAGTCACTGATTTATATGCTCGGACACGGCTTTCTTTTAACAGCAATACAGAATGGTGTACGAGGTATATTTTGAGGATTTTTTTATGAAAAATTTAGGTGGGGTTTGGATAATATGGTGATGACCGTATCCAACAGAAGGCAGCTACAAATACTTAAAGCATTGGTAAAAGATTATTACGCATTACCCTATCAGTTTCACATAGAGAAACATTTGGAACTACTGCGATTATTCAAGATCATTGGTAAGCAAAAGGATAATCACCCACACCGAGATGTATTAGTTTACATTTCTCGAAAATCTCTAAAACATTTTGTCGAAAGTAGAAAATTTGATCTGAATAAGCGACACAATGATCAAAAAACTCTTGAGATGATGCATTTTGCTATAGAATCTACAGAGGATACCATAGAAGACTTCGATATATACAATCAAGAAATAGGTAATAAATTCTCATATACGAGAAGGTGTAATAATTTAAGGAATCGTAGTATTAGAATTATACTTGAGTCAGTACGTGAGCACCTAGAGATAGTATCTATTCATTTTACTAAATAAAAAAACCACCCATGGTGGCATTCTTATGTATAGCTTGGGGTGACGGCAGACTGTAAGGTCATTTCACCCATTAGTACATTCTATAGGAAACTAGAGAATGTCCGCAGCGAAGCCGATGGAATATTTTCTGTCGTCAAGCTACACCAGAAATATAGCATGCTGGATGTGATCTATGCAACTGGATTTGCATAGCTAAATTCCATGCGTTTCTATTAAAACAAAAATCCACCTACTCAACGAGAAGATGGACTTCTGTGTTGAGGGTGGATGTGGAATAGAGACAAATAAACCAACTGCCTATTCTAAATCAGGTGGTAAGAGTTTTAGCTTTGACTGTGTACTTCTTTTTTTTCGGAAAAAACGTGACCATTATCGCTGTTTCTTTTTCCTCCTTTGGGAATCCATTCAGCTGAGTGAGTGCTATCTTTTTCTTACGAACTTTGGGATTCTCCTTAATTTTGCAGTAAAAATGATGAGCCATGTCGAGCATGCCAAAAAAAGCATTTGTCCCGAGAGGTAGAATCACATGATCTGTGTCTTCGAGCACTATTCTCATCTGTTCTGAGGTATATTCAACGGCAGGATAACCAGCCCCTGCATTAACAGATAATTGTCGGTACATTGATACGGCACCTACCTCACTCAGATTACCGAGGAAGTGCACTGCTAGTGCCCCTATAGACAGGACACTTGTAGGCTCAATCGAACCAATCAAACAGACTTTCTGATCAGGTAACACCTTAATATGCTTTGAACATAGTGCCTTTAGGTTTTGAAGCCATGTACGCTCGATGACGGAGGTTGGTCCACTGTATCCTTCAGAGTTTGGTAGACGTAGTTCAGGAATATGAATGAAATGAATTTGAGCACCGGGGTTAGACGCAGTCTCATCGCCTTTTTTATCGGGCGAATGAACACCGTTTGAACTTGCAAAGGCTGGTTCATATGGCGGTAAATTTGTTTGCTTGTTCTTCATAGGACGTGGAGGGTTCTATTGTTTCTGTCGTTGGATCATCTTTCGTATTTGTTTGTCAAAAAACGGGAAAAGAGTACCTATTTTTTGATATTTTGTCAAAATATTTGATATACTGACTATACTATGTCTACAAAACCTATCATTTGGCTACTTATGAGTATCGGAGGAACTGTTGGTAGCTATATTCCTACTTTATGGGGCGATACTTCTTTTCTTTCGTTCTCAGGATTATTTTTTGGCGCGATTGGATCAATAGTCGGTATATATATTGGGTTTAGGATTTCTGAATAACGAAATTACGCCACCCATGTTTGTGGGTGGCGTAAGTTTTACAGGCAGAGGTCGGGCTTAGATATCCCAATCGACTACGACGTCAATACCAGCAAGAGCCTCTTTGATTTTCTGTGCCCTCACTTTTGAGATGTTCTTAAAAAGGAGCACTTCCTCAAGCGGCATCTTGCGGATGCCGGCGACCGTACTGATCCCGACTTTACCGAGTGCCTTCACAATGACAGTACTTAGGCCATCGATAGTATGGAGCCTTCTGAGCCCGATACGCCGCTCATGTGAGTGAGAGGTTTTTGCGTCGAGTGCTTTCTTTTTAGTCACACTCGGCGAAAACATCCTGCCGTCATCGTGCCTGATAGTAATGGCGGGGACAGATCGCGGCCCAACCGTGATGTCTACGCCTTTGACCTCATGACCCGGTTCCAAAACTTGCTTCGCATTAAACCACTCTTGAATGACTGCCTCAAGGCCTGTTAAATCAATCTTCATCTTTGCCATGATATGTATTTCCCAACGTTGTTGTTTTTTTGTTCTCTTATGCAAGGTGTTACTTTAGGACTTTGTCCCGCACTTTGCTCTGTATGTTTTATATCATTAAACTCAAATATAGTCAATAGCTTCACAAACTTGGAGCTACTTCTAGTGATTTCCTCTCTCCCTAATTACTAACCAAATTCTCATCAAGAAAAACCTTGAGTGCAACCAAATCTTTGAGGTCCTTATTATAATAGTAAGCACACATACCAACTGACTTAGCCGACTCAACTGCCGCAGGATTATGTTCAAAATAGACAACCTCAGATGCTTGAAGCTCATATTGCGCCAGAAGCGTTTTAAAAAAGAGAGGATCGGGTTTATCAGGATTATGTTTCATTGTAAAAACAGGATATGGCACATTATCTAAACCGAATTCTTTCACCTGCTCGTCATTCGCATTTGTGACAATAATTTTTCTGTTAGGGTATGTTTCGAGTAAGTCAAAGAGCTCTTGGAATTTAACAAACTCCCCTGCTTCATTTTTTATAATGGTTGTGTTTACTGCATCTACGAGTAGAGTTTTCATAAGGCTATTTTACTCTTGAAAGACAATGGCGACAATGTTTATATTTTCAATGAAAAAAGCCCCACGAGATGTAAAGTCTGTGTGACTTTTCTCGTGGGGCGTTGTTGTCACTGATGAAGTGCTGCGTTTGGCACAACAGTATCAGTGTTGACGAATCCTTCGTCTCTGCAGTACCTGATCATTCTTTCTCTCTCGGCACCCCTAACTTCATGCAAATCCATGTATTCGAGCAAGTCCAGCATTGAGCCTGCGAAATACCTGTAATATAGGATGAAGTACCAGCGTGCCACAGTAGCGATAATGGCGACTAGGAGATTTATAAAGAATATAAACGAATTCGCTGTTGAGACTGGACTGAATCCAATACTTGTCATATGCGAAGATAGTTTGATTCCTCCAAGGCTCAAAAATATGAGCATAAGGATTGGCGCGAGCGCCATAACTGGAAACCGCGCTAGCTTGCGCCGTGGGTGTGTTGTCCCATGACCAGAGCAAAGGCTCCAGATGAGCTCAAATTTCGCCAATGGAAAAAGAAGTGGAATCGCGCTAAGCAATGCAGGTAAAACGAGTCCTTCGTCTCGGTTGAGAGTTGATAGGTACCAAGCCTCATATGCGATGAGCATAATTGCTGCAGATAGAATGATTCTGAATTTAAGCAGTTTTTCAAGGAGCGTTGTCATAGGGGTTCTGTTTTCTGGTGTAGTTGACGGGATATGTGTGAATCTTGACTACAATATAATACCATATAATTATATTACGTCAAGTATTCTATCACCCTCTATTCCGACATCTAAATTCAATAATCACGTAAAAGAAAATCCACCGAAACGGAGGACTTCCGTTGGTGGATGAGGCTTTGTTAAGTTGTCCCCTGAACTTAGTAGACTGACTACCATTATCTATGATTCCTTCTTAGGTGTGGGCTCATCGAGGTTTTCGAGGAGCCATTTATAAGACTAAAGGATTCTGAATCCACATGTTCTCTTGTTTGTCAATGTGAGTGGACTTCTCTCCCCAAGACTGGAATCATTTAGTGAAGGAATCTGGTGTATTGAAAGGAATTTGTATTTAAGTACCTTTACTTTTCTATACGAGAACTACTTGAGATAACTTCATTAGTAAATATGAAATGAGTGTCGCCATAAGTGTGATATAGAGCAAGATTCCAATTATCCCATATGTCTCCTTTTCTTTTTTGACTTTTGCGCTTAAAAGATGAACAAGGAAGCTTCCAAAAAGTACCAGGGTTAGCGCGCCAGATCCAATCAATAAATATTTCGTAGATACATTGAACATTTCAGGAATAGCTGCTTGTAAGCCTTGCTCACAAAATGCCTTATCAATTGAATAGAGTGTGATGAAGCGATAATCATTCTTAATCACCTCAATATTCTCGCATCTAAGCAGGCCTGGAAAAACATTTTCAGACAAGAGACCAAGACTTGAAAATATGGGAATTATAAAAGCAAGCCCCACAGAGTAGTGTGCAAGAACTAACCAAAGATTCTTTTTTATCGTCATAATATTCTAAGTCTATCACACTCACAATATTTATTTCAGTGGACTTCTCTTTCATTTTTCTAAACCAAATACTATGCGACCTAATATGTTTAAGAAAAGTTTTGTAAAAGAAAATCCACCGAAGCGGAGGACTTCCGTTGGTGGATGAGGATTTAACAAGTTTCCTCGAACTTAGTAGATTGACTACCATACTTTATGAGATCAGCAATTCATTTGACCTCCTCCTTTTTATCAGAGGCGAAGACCAAATCTTCTTCAAGGAAAATTCTATTCCCGTTTTTCGGATTAAGAATTTCACGAACACCCATGCTGATATAGATTGTATCAACCGCTTCTGCTGAGAAATCAGCAAGTTCCCTTCCTGGGGCCGAACTGAAGATGACACCACAAACCCCATCGAAATGTTTTGAGCGTAGGAAGAAGTGAGTTCTCCATGTTGTCACCTGTTTTTCGTCTCCAAGACGGTTGCATTCCTTGAGTCGATCCACATTGCATGTGTAATATGAACGACCCTGAACTGTCACTTTTCTGAAGGCCCTGAGTGCCTCGCGAATGTAAGCATTCCGTGACTGCCTATCCTGACTTTGCTCTTGTGATATCGACACAGAGAGACTCATAGTTTGTCCGAGCACGTAAATCCTTTCGTTGGTTGTTGAATTGAAACTAAAAAGAACATAACTTTTATATCACGTTCTTTAGTACTCGTCAATATCGAGTGGACCCTACAGGACTCGAACCTGCCACCTCCTCAGTGCAAATGAGGCGCTCTAGCCAGATGAGCTAAGGGCCCGTTTATGTTTCGTCAGAGTTTGGCGACTCTACGAATTTGTTTTGTGGCAACCCACTAAAACTTCAACTAAAAACACGGCTTCGATATATTTGCACCTATACTTAACCGCGTAATCAGTATATTACTATTTCTTGCTTTGAAGAGCAAGTCGTAGAATGTGATCTAAAAACTCGTGGTGTTTTATACCCCCAGCATCGAGTGCTTTGTACACTGGAGAATGTTCATGCAGACTCGGGTCAGTATTTACCTCAAGGAGATACACTCCCCGCTTTGGGTGCACGATAAAGTCAGCAGTGGCAAAATGTAGTAACCCTAAACTTTCTCGCACCTTTCGTACTGCGTCCTCAATAATCTTTTTTTCATCAGATGTAATATTTGCAGGAGAAGTATGATCATACAATCCAGCATGTTTTGCAATCCAATTGAATATAGAATGTTTTGGTTTTTTTGGAGCAAATAAAGGTATAGACTCAACACCAAATTGTGACTCTTGTGACACCATATTTTTTCGTGCAATTTCTTGTTCCTCTGGAGAAAGGTCTTCAATACTTGTCTCCACAGTTTTTTCGTCAGCTTCAATGTCCGACAATGAAGGCTTCACTCCATCAAATATTTCAAGGCCATTTTGTCCTACACTTGCATAGCCGTTCTGCCCCATCAACCCTTCAATACTTGAACCGATATGAGACTCTTGTGTAGCTTGATGAGGCTTAACTTCAACAGGAAACATATGGTACAGATTTTGTCCTCTAAAATCATCGATAAAGCCTGAAATGATTTCTTTTCCAGTTAAATATTCTTCTACTAATACCTCATCAGAAAATCCTCGCGCATGTTCGAGTGCTTCTACGAGCTCATCAAAGTTTGAAGCGAAAGACACTCCAAGTGATGAACCCTTACCAACAGGCTTCACAATTACAGGCATTGGAAAATTTCTAAATACATCTACGGCTATAGGATTTAAGTCTTGTTCTTGCCCAATGTTGAGTTCTCTAAAATATGGGGTCTTAATTCCCTGCTCTTTAAAATGTTTCTTGGATAGCGGCTTATTCTTAGTCATTGTCGAAGCAAACCCCTTTGTCCCAACAAATGGCATAGCAAATGATTCCAAGACTCTGTGAAGTGGCTCCCCTTTATCAAAATTTCCTTTTGTAGCATTAAAGACGACATCAATTGTCCGTAGTACTTGCTCAGGTGTAGCAGGCATACCATCAACATGCCACACACCTTGTTTATCTATGAGTACATCAATACCTTTATACGCTCTTGAAAGTGGTTCCATTTTGAGCATATTCAAAATATGCTGCCCTGTCTTTAGGGAAACATCATATTCATCGGTAGGGCCACCACGTACAACTCCAACATTAATCAGTGACATATACAGTTGATTATACAGTCACTTTGAATTTATAAAAGACACTAACCCCCAGAAATATGGAATATTCAAAAATAAAAAGAGCCCACAGTTGCGTTAAACGCGGAGTGGACTCTTGAGACATATGTGTTTGCTTGTACCTAGGTACAAAAGAACTTGTAAGTGGACGTTCCACTTTTTTTGATCAACTTACTGTTGGTCTGGAAGCATGGGTCAGTGGGATTACTGAGCGAATTAGCGAAACGTCACGGGCGTCACTACTATCGTCTCCAGAAACTTCCCACTGACCACATGCAGATCCAGCAACCAACAACGAGTGAGGATCAAGTATCAATGACAGGTCGATACTTACAACACGACTTTGGCAAAAGTGTTGATGACAGTATAGTACATCCTTTTGTGTAGTATGTCAAATCAGTACTATTGACATATATATAATCCATGCTGTATTATATTCAGTGGACCCACGGAGCATTTGTGACATATTTGAGTATCTATATAGTCGACAGTTCGAGTATTGGAGAAAAAATATGGCACTCTAGACAATCACAATACATTCAGAGGCCTCACAGGAGGCCTTCTGGTTGTATTCATAAACAAAATACACGGGCATGAAAGTACCCCGTAACTTCCCTGGCGGTTGTGAGCACCAAGGATTTTATATCTAAAATGTGAAGTGGGATTAAGAGTATGATTGATGATCCAAGAAAATATATGCACAGTGGCAATGTCTGTTTTATTGTTCTGGCGACTGACGACGATTCAGCCACAGTCAAGATCACGGACCATTGCTGGATGACTGACTACAGGCTTGTTGGTTCCACCTTCAATATCGGAATCAAATTTCCAAGAGCTTACGTGCGTAATGGCACAGAAGGTCCTGGATTTAAATACGTCCTCAAGGGGATAACGAGCAAGCTTGAGCGAGAAGACAAGGTGAATGCATGCATTCGATACGGCGACAATTTGAAACACATCGAAGTCATTTCAATTACACCTGAGCATGAACTGAGGAACCTCCTCAGCCAACCCAAGAAGGGTCAGTCAACATCACCAACGATGACTGAAGTTCTGGAACCTATCAATCCGCCTGGAGCTGCCTTCGACAAGGCTACTTCGGCAACAACTGGTGGCACGTCAGATGGTGGAGACGGGTCAGACGTGGATCCTGTCTCCGACGATCTGCGAACCACCCAACGGAAAGTGGCGAGGGCGCCTCGGCCTGGGAAAAAGAAAGATACTACGGCGGCTGCTTAATTTTTGCAGCAACCACAGTCGAATGAGGTACTAGGCCTCAAATGGGCGGACGAGCTTTGCACGAAGTGTAGGTTACAACGACCTAACACGTGCAAGCCGTCCGCTTTTTCTATTGCAAACTTTTTATTAAGATTCTCTACATCCTATTATAGATTCTTTGACAAAATATCTTAACCCTCCTACAACCCTCTCGACAAACTTCTTCTCTTTCGGTGTGTTGCGATTGCAAAACGGTGACACTCTTGGTTGATTGAGATAATATCACCATCGTCAAAAATCGCATCGTTGATTTCGTTTTGTGTAAAATTAAATTGAACTGATCGAAGAATCGCTTTAGCCTTATGTGTTTCATCTTTTGTGACCGCAACGAGGCATATATTTTTAATATTAAAATTATTCAAAACTTCCTCAGCCGCATTAAGTTGCGCCACCCCACCGTCCAGAACAATATGTGTTGGTAATGGCCAGTTCGAAGAATCACCAGATACACCCACGTGTTTAAATCGCCGTTCAAGCATTTGCTTTAGTGCACCAGTATCGTTCGAAGCTTTTATTCCTCTAATATTAAATTTCTTATACTGATCTTTTACAAAATCTCCATCATGCATTACCACCATTACTCCCACCATATCTTTTCCAGACATATGCGCGATATCATATGCTTCAGCACGCACATTGAAAGCTTGGCTTTGATTGCCTGCAACTGACTCACTATTAAATGCTCCCGAGCGTTTCCCTATGTGCCCGAATTCCGCATCTTTCTTGATCATTGAAATATCGTGAATATGAGCGAGTGCACCGAGAGTCTTTTTTACATCATTCGCCTCTTCAAATTTTTGTTCCTTTGCTAAAGCAAGCATCTCCTTCTTTAGCTCATCCACTACAAGTTGTTTTTTTCCTTTAAAAAAGTTTCGGATGTGAGATATTTGTACCGTATATTCTTCTTTTGAAATTTCTCCCGTACATACACCAGGACAAAGACCAATACTTCGGTTGAAGCATGGTTTACCTTTTGCTGCATGACTTGTGTTGGAAATAGTAGAGCCGTCGCTAGTTATAGTGCCGACATTATTATTAGCTACACTCGCGTCGCCGTTTAAAACTACAGGTAGGCCAGACACAAAAGGCACGCACTTATCTCTAAATGGAAATATACGACGAATCAGTTTCATCGCTTCGCGCAATTCAGTACCAAATGGAAATGGACCAAACACATCTGTATATTCAAAACCCAGTACATCGACTTGTTCTTGCTTTGTCGTGCCGGCTTGATTTGCCTGCTCGAGGTTTCTTCCTCGCACCACAAGCACCCTCGGAAAATCTTCCTTGGTGATCACGACATAGTTAAAGCTCTTATTATCCTTCTCTTTAGTATTGTATCGAGGAAGGTATTTTTTGATTAGCTCAGATTCAAGAATGAAAGCTTCTAGTACTGAATCAGTTTCTTGATATGTCATTGTGTCGGCTTGAGTAACCATATCCACCAAAAGTCGGCCTCTTGTCTGTATCAAGTCATCATTAAAATAGCTTCGTACACGATCTCGAAGACTTGTAGCCTTGCCGATGTACAACGTATCAACTCCTTTTTTAAAGAAATACACACCAGGACCATCGGGCAGATTGAGTTTTTTGAAGTCGTCGAGTTGCATGGATAGTATTAGATATAATATATATTAGTATTTACATAGTGTAAAACCTATGTTATTTTTTTGCATGGATTGTCGACGGTGCTTTAACCTCTTAATCCAAACTTCAAATTCAGATCAACATCAATCAGGACACACTACCCATATGTTCAAAAAATCAGCACGCAACTATTTGTCGGAAGAACTGCTCGGAAAGTGGAAAAGCAACGGAAGGGCCACACAATTCATTGAAGGTATTTGGCAGGCTACCAACGATGGTATCTACCTCAGACTCAGTCAAGTCAACGAACTCGAAAAGTGGATCGAGGCACACATCAGAGACATGCCCGCAGCACTGAACTTCAAGGAAGAACTCGATATCAGAATGCGAATCGCCACATACATCAATACCTGTCAGGGGTAGTTCGCAATCAAGTTTTCAACTCGTAAGTATCTTCTACCAATCTCTCGCTTATTAAAGTGGGAGATTTTTTTACATCCGATTCTTCCTCTGCTTCAGCACTTTCGCTAGATATTGCCCTGTATAACTCTTTTCAACATTCGCAACTTCTTCAGGAGTTCCTTTTGCTACGATATTTCCACCCTTCACACCTCCTTCAGGTCCAATGTCGATAATGTAATCAGAACACTTGATAATATCCATACTGTGCTCAATAACTACCACAGTATTTCCCTTTTGCACGAGCTTTTGCATGATTTCAATAAGTTTTCGTACGTCTTCATAGTGGAGTCCGATAGTTGGCTCGTCGAGAAGATAAATAGTTTTCTGGACATGAGGACGATAGAGTTCCGCAGAAACTTTTACACGCTGTGCCTCTCCTCCAGAAAGTGTCGTCGCTGATTGACCGAGTTTGAGATATCCGAGACCTACTTCGTTGAGCGTACTGAGTCGATCTGAAATAGATGGAATGTCTTCAAAGAATTCCATTGCTTCTTCGATGGTCATTTCAAGAACTTCAAAGATATTCTTTTTCTTGTACTTTACTTCAAGCGTTTCTTTCATAAATCGCTTTGCATTACACACATCACAAGTCACATACACTGTAGGCAGGAAGTGCATTTCAACTTCAATCATTCCATTACCCTGACAAGTTTCGCATCGTCCACCTTTTACGTTAAATGAGAATCGACTTGGTCCCCAACCTCGCGCTTTAGCTTCTGAAGTTTCAGCAAACATATCTCGAATATGAGTCCATGCACCAGTATATGTCGCAGGGTTTGAACGCGGAGTTCTTCCGATTGGACTTTGGTCAATAAGGATAGTTCGTCCCAAATACTCTGTACCACTAAAGCTTGTACAGTTGTATATATTTGCAGTTCGATGATCACGGTCTAATCGTGCGAGAAGATTTTTGTGAAGAATTTCATATACAAAAGAAGATTTTCCAGAACCAGATACACCAGTTACGGTTGTAAGTCGTCCGAGAGGAACTTCAACATTCATATTTTTAATATTATTTACATTTCCTCCAACAATCTTGAGCCAGCCCTTGTTCTCATCTCGTCGTCGCTCAGGCACTTCTACCACTCGTGTTCCTCGAAGATAGTCGAGTGTTACAGATTCTGTAGGATTTTTCTTTGCAGTGAGGAGTTCCTCGAGCCACCCTTGAGCAACTACGTGTCCACCATGTACTCCAGCACCAGGTCCAATATCTACAATATAGTCAGCGGCAAAAATAGTATCTTCGTCGTGTTCTACCACAATCACTGTATTACCCATATCTCGAAGCTGTACGAGTGTTTTAATGAGTCGGTCATTATCTCGCTGATGCAGACCAATAGTTGGTTCATCGAGCACATAGAGCGCACCTACAAGTCCAGAGCCAAGCTGTGATGCAAGTCGGATACGCTGTGCTTCTCCTCCAGAGAGAGTGTTTGCCTTTCGATCAAGTGAAAGATAATCAATACCCACATCGTTCATAAACACGAGCCGTGACATAATTTCTTTTACAATAACTCGTGAAATTTCTTTTTCTTTTGGATTAAGTGGAAGTGTATTGAAAAATTCGAGTGAATCAGCAATAGACATCGCTGTGAGGTCTACGATATTGATCTTCATATTGTTACCCACGAGAAATACATGCAATGCTTCAGGTCGAAGTCTTGCACCTTTACACACAGGACATGGGTCTTTTATAAAAAACTCTCTTGTACCAAGACCATTACACTCAGGACACGCACCGTATGGAGAGTTGAATGAGAAAAGACGTGGCTCAACTTCTGGGAATGAAAATCCATCATGAGGACACATGAACTTTGATGAAATGAGATGGTTTCCAAGTGTTTGATCTTTAGCATTTGGATCATATTCATCTGTAATAATTCGAAGGAGTCCATCAGCTTCATGAAGCGCTCGCTCTACAGCTTCATTGAGTCGCTCCCGAAACGCTGGAGTATTCTCCAAAATTTCTGAATAGTAAAATTGATCAACAAGTACATCAATGTCATGCTTCTTTGTTTTTGAAAGCACAATTTGCTCTCGTAGCTTTTTAGATACACCATCTACACGCACTTCACTGTATCCTTTACCAAGTAGGTCGTAGAGCATCTGATAGTACTCACCTTTTCGCCCTACAACTATTGGTGCATAGATTTTGAACACTCGATTGTCGAGCATTACACCCATAACGGTTTTGGTGCCACTCGTATCAGCTGGTTTCTTTTTTAGAAGTGCTTTTGTCTTACTTCCACCGACGCTGTCTACTTTTCTTGCTTTTGAGTCTGCGGCGGCGACTGAATCATTTTGTGAATCAGATGCACCTATCGTAACGTCTGCACCATTTTGAGCATTCGCTGTACTCTGAACAGTATTAAAAATAGTTTGGAGAATTTCCTCTTTTGAAAGTTTCTTGATTTCACGCGCACACTCTAGACAGTGAGGTTTTCCGATTCGTGCAAAAAGAATTCGCAAGTAGTCATAAATCTCGGTAATAGTAGCAACCGTTGATCGAGGGTTATTTGACCGAGACTTTTGATCAATAGAAATAGCTGGTGAAAGACCGATGATTTCATCTACATCTGGCTTCTGCATTTGTCGTAAGAATTGCCGCGCATATGAAGAAAGTGACTCTACATACCTTCGCTGACCTTCGGCAAAAATAGTATCAAAAGCAAGAGAAGACTTTCCTGAACCAGAGAGACCTGTAATCACCACCATCTTATTTCTTGGCATCTCTACAGTGATGTTTTTAAGATTGTGAGTTCGAGCTCCACGCACAATAAGCATATCTCCAGCGCCAGCTGACATGTCAGTTTTTGTAGCTTTTACAGGCGTACTTTTCTTGTTTGTGCCAGATGATGAATGTGAATGAGTACTCATGATTAGTGGCTAGTATATGCTTTTTATAGGGTTTTGTAAAAGTAAGCAAACACAAAAAAAGCACACACCTCTGGGGATGGGACCCAAACGATGTGTGCTAAAAAAATGATAAAACTAAACAGGGGTGCTCATCCAGCCGATATCCAACATCCGGATGTATGCGTCCATATTCGTTATCAGATTCTGACCATCTACCATGTAGAATTCAATACCTAAATCTTCCGCGTTAATTCGAAGGAATTTGATCATAGGCACTGTTTTCTCTTCATATTCATCAATTCGTTGTGCCACAAGTTCAGGATCAGTGTCCACCACATCTCTCGCGCGCTTTTTCAAGCGTCTGAGACATGTAGAGGTAGGAGTGTCGATATGAAGCACAACAATCCTCTTGTAACCATAATGCCGGACACGTTCAAGTGCAAATTTTGACTGCTCGACATTTCGAGGAAACCCATCGAGGAAGAGAAGTTTTGTTCCTTCTACCTTCTCGAAAGCCTCTTCAATGATCGGTAGAATGATATCGTTTGGAACAAGTTGACCGAGCTTTCGAAAGCCTTGAATTTGCCGACCCAAATCAGATTCCGCTAGCACTTCTCTGTCGAGGATTTCACGAAAAGGAAGAGTCGCATAGGTAATACCCCGTGATCTCAATCCTTCTTCGGCCGTCCCTTTTCCACCTCCAGCAATTGCTGTAACTAGCAGCGCGACTTTTTTGTCTGTTTCTGTTTGACCTATCATATGTAACCTCCATGGTTGAATTTTGTACGAATACCCTCATCCAGTAAAGGTAGGGCTCGTGCAATATACAAGAAAAATACACCTTTGTCCAAGGTCTATTTCCACAGAATTTTACAATCTCTATCTTGATCAGGATTCACTCTCTCGACCTTAATCTTTAGTCCTATCTCAAACTCGCTCTCTACTCAAACAACCTCTCCAATACATCAGCATGAACTTCATGCACATCTCTATTTCCTTCAAACTCATGTAGATGTGCCTTTCCTTCAAATGCTTTATTTAGATGCGGTACACTGTCGAAATAAATACCAAGTCGCTTAGTAATAGCTTCATCGGTATCATCCACTCGCGCTTCCTTTCCAGCTTTTCGTAGAGACTCAGCTCTATCGAGACATCGTTTCTTTGCATGTCCGTGCTCAAGAGTCATTCGTGCGATTGCAATAGGTGGCAATGAATCTGCGTCATGCCCGTGATATATTCGCGCAAGCTCATACAAATGTTCAGCCTGTAGTGCAGTACGAGGGAATCCGTCAAAGAATAGCACTTCTTTTGTTTCGCCGTTTTCTTGTTTTTTCTTAAAATAATCTTTGAGAATTTCAAATGTTAGTTCATCTGGTATAAGCACACCGCTATACATCATCTCACGAGCTTCTTGGTGCTCAGGCTTATCACTATATGGAAGTATTGATCGAAGAATATCTCCTACAGATGCAAATTCTGCATCAATTTTATCTAAAATGAGTTTCAACTGGGTAGTCTTTCCAGAACCTTGTGGACCTGTGAGTGCAATGACTTTGTATTTTGGTTTGAGAACTTTCTTAACTGAATTTGTTGGATTTGAATGTGTTGGGTGTAACATGCGTGATTTTATTACTTCTAGGCATGCATTTTATATGA
>JAUPUG010000057.1 GCA_030917685.1 Patescibacteria group bacterium
TTGGTAACTCAAAGCGAGCTGTAGCTGACGGCGCGCAAGACAGCGAAATTGACCACGAGTTTACTGCATACGACATCGTAAACACATGGCAAGAGGAAAATATCGCTGACATCATCTATGCGTACGGAGAGGATAAATATTCAAGGCGAATTGCAAAGGCAATCGTGGATAAACGTGAGGCTCTCAAAAAAGCTGTAGCGTACGAATCACGAGACAAGAATAAAGCCAATGAAGATATAGCTGCAGGCATCGGAGGAATTCAAACAACTACCGAACTCGCAGAAATCATCAAAGGTGCCTATCCAGCTTTTGCTCGATTTGGAAAGACAAACCCTGCTACAAGAACCTTCCAAGCACTACGTATCGCGGTCAACGACGAGCTTCGCGCTCTCCAAGACGCATTACCACAAGCGCTCGAAGTCTTGAAGCCAGGAGGACGACTACTAGTCATCAGCTTTCACAGCTTAGAAGACCGAATAGTTAAACAATTTTTTAAGGAGAAATCAGGGGAAGAACGTGGCGAAGAAGATTTGATTTATGGAGGATTCAAACCAGCTCAGGAAGCCGAGATTCGGATGATAAGCAAGAAACCGATTACTCCAAGCGAAGCTGAAATAAAGGAGAATCCAAGATCAAGAAGTTCAAAATTACGGATAGTCGAGAAATTATAAATCACATAGTACAAACAACATGAAAACAGCAACACAAACAATACGAAAAATAGACAGACTCAGTGACACAATCTTTTGGTCACTTCTAGTTGGTATTGTTGCGTTGTCAGGTATGTATATGTTTAATGTGCAAAAGGCTATTAGAAATGTAGTAGAGCGAAATAATATCCAAGCAGATATCGTAGCTCTTAGTTCAAAGCTTTCTGAAAGTGAATTTCAATATATAAATTCTGTGGGCGACATTACACTCGAGAGTGCACACAAACTCGGATTCCAATCTGCAGTTGAAAAAACTTTTGTAACACGAGAGCAAATCAGTCAGACTGTTGCTATTCGGTAGTTACAGGGTGTGGTTGTATTCCTGAAAGTGTTTGCATTTTAAACGTGTAGAGAAGGTCGCTGTGTTATACTATTTTTCATAATGAAGACTCGAATTAGAATTATTGCTGGATGTGTTTTTCTTTTTGCTATTTTACTTCTTGTAAAATTGTATTCAGTTCAAATAATTCATAGTGAAGATTTTCGAGATAGAGCAGATAGACAATATCAGCGACCTGCGAACGCATTCAATCGTGGAACGATATATTTCACTGATAAGGCAGGTACCAAAATATCAGCTGCAACTCTCAAAACTGGCTTTATTTTAGCTATTATTCCAAAGTCTCTCCAGAGAGATGCTTCTATTGATACGACATACAACAAATTGCTCGAAATAGTGCCGACACTCAACTATGATGAGTACGCAGTTAAAGCAAACAAAGTTGGTGATACATACGAGGAAATTGCAAAGAGAATTGATGAAGAACAAGGCAAGAAAATCGCAGCTCTTAAAATTCCTGGTGTGAGTTTGTACAAAGATAAGTGGCGATATTATCCGGGTGGAGAGCTCGCTGCACATGTTCTCGGCTTTATGGGTTACAAAGGTAATGAAATTGGTGGGCGATATGGACTTGAACGTTCATATGAGGATAATCTCAAGCGTGAAAACGATGATGTGTATGTAAACTTTTTTGCTGAGCTTTTTTCAAATATTAAAAAAGGGGTAAGTGGGGAACTGCAAGGTGATGTGGTGACGAGTATAGAGCCAAGAACTCAAGCGTATGTCGAGGATATGCTCAAAAAGCTCAATGGTCAGTATAGTTCTGAGCGTTCAGGTGCAATAGTAATGGATCCGAATACTGGGGAAATAGTTTCAATGGCGCTGTATCCAACATTTGATCCTAACAATTTCCAGGCTGCATCAGGGCCTGAAGTATTTAGAAATGATATGGTGGAAAGTGTGAACGAAATGGGTTCTATTATCAAGCCTCTTACTCTGGCCGTGGGAATTGACCTTGGTAAGGTTCATGCAACTACTACGTACAATGACACTGGTTCAGTTACTTCTGATGGACGAACTATTCATAACTCTGATAAAAAAGGACGTGGAGTTATTACGCTCCAGTATGCGCTTTCAAAATCGTTGAACACTGGTTTTGCGTATGTAGTGCAGAGAACTGGAAACAAAGCATTCACTGAATATTTTAAGAATTTTGGATTTGGGACAAAGACAGGTATTGATTTGCCAAATGAGGGAGCAGGGCTTGTCGACAATTTGAACAGTCCACGAGATATCGAACATATCACTGCATCATTCGGTCAGGGTATTGCATTGTCTCCGGTGCAAGTAGTGCGTGCATTTTCTGCTATCGCAAATGGAGGGACACTCGTAACACCACATGTAGTAAAACAAATAGACTATCGAGTTGGAATTTCAAAAGATAAAAAAGGGGACAGTGATGCAAGCGCTAATGTGCGAGTTATAAAAGAAACTACATCAAAAGAGGTGACTGATATGATGGTGTATAACGTAGATAATTCACTTCTAGAAGGTAAAGCCAAAAATCCTCGATACAGTGTGGCAGCAAAGACTGGTACAGCGCAGATCGCCGTGAAGGGTGGGTATTCTGATGATCGATATCTTCACTCGTTTGTAGGGTATCTCCCAGCCTATGATCCAAAGTTTGTAGTGTTTATGTACACAGTGAATCCACGTGGAGTACAGTACTCTTCTGAGACTCTAGCTAAGCCATTCATCGAACTCACTAAGTTTTTAATTAATTATTATCAGTTGCCGCCGGATAGGTAGGTCGCGATTGACGAAAGTCACTATCTAATACACTATATGTCCGCTGGATGGCCCAAATCCTCCTGACAAAGTAAAGAAGTGAACTCCCTGAAGGAGGAATCTTGAGGAATGACCTCACTTTGAATAATTCACACTGGGCATGCGTTTAGAAAGGCGCTTAAGTTCTATGACACTCGTAAATAAGTTCGATTTTAGAAAAAAACTCATCAAGATTAGAGTCTTGAATGCCTGGTTCCAAAGGTATCTGTTCGAAAAGAAGCTGGAGCTCAGAAAGCCACTAGCTCATTATATTGAGTTGGTGGAGGTCTGGGAATCTAAAATGAGTCGCATGCGACTTTTGATTGTCTCAGGCCTCATACTTACCTTGCTCGGAGGATCCTCTCTCTGCTGGGTATACTTTAACCCTGACAGTCACCAAATGGATTTTAAATACCAAGCATTCTTCGGAGTACTAGGTATGATTGGACTGCATTGTCTGTATTATGGAATCGAAGCTTTCTGCCTAATGAGAAAGAATAGACCTCGTCCTGTGGTGATACAGCTGGTGCATGAGTATCGAAAGGTGCTCTCTGCTGTTGATACTACAGTACTGTGGTGGGATTTTGTGTATGCCAAAGATACTGATGAAACAGAAGAACAGATCTCAGTGTTGCAAAAATCGGAGTCCTTTAGTGCTTTATTGCCTGAGTTCCTCGTTAAAGCAGCTGAGTCTAAGTTGCGTGACCTTGGGCAACAGATAAGTGAGCTTGAGGGTAAGTATAGAGATGGGGAAGCCGCTGGTATCCGAAACGGTATCTTTGCCTCTTGTTTCAAACACGCAATCATGTTCGGGGTGATTCCTGAAAATTCTGGTTTTGAAAAGTTTATTCCTCCACCGGTGTATTGATGGTCAAAGAAAAACTGGATGATGTTGTAAGGCCCAAGAGCAAGACTCTTGGGCCTTTTTATATTATTGGTAAATTAATTATGTATTTAGTTGAAAGGGCTCTGCGAAAAATATGCAGAGCCCTGTGGTTTAGAGTCGGACAATTAATCGTCCAAGTGCGAGAAGATCAGGAAGGACAGTATCGTGCCACCATTCTCTGAATTCATGATATTGGCTCAGTGTCATGACTGGTTCCCAAGTGAGTCCTGGAATCAGTTCGAGCAGTGAAGAGTTTTCTATTGATGTGCTTGATTTTTGGTTATTTTGGTCATTGGAGTACATAAAAAGAGCGAGGTTTGGGTTCGGAGTTTATATCTGGATATTCTGAATTGCAATATAATAATATATCAAAATTAAAAATTC
Organism: Patescibacteria group bacterium; assembly: GCA_030917685.1. GTDB lineage: Bacteria > Patescibacteriota > Minisyncoccia > Phycocordibacterales > CAIZLB01 > VEQN01. Next base: position 4,088 of record JAUPUG010000057.1, read on the forward strand.
GCATATATTCATGATATAAGTCGATTTGATTGGGTATATTTTAATTTATATAGAAAAGTGCTATATTGTTTTGGCTTTTTGACCCCATAGTCTATCGCCTGTAATGGGTAGCGACGAAGTCTTCGAAAGAAGGTAAGTGGGTATAAAAAAATAAATATGGCCCTATCGTCTATCGGTTAGGACGAAGCCTTCTCAAGGCTTAAAGCCGGGTTCGATTCCCGGTAGGGTCACCTTGAAATACACCCCATAAATTGGACACTCGTTTAGACTCATAAATTGATATTTTCTTTATCGCGACTTCATCTTACCTTAGTACACTGTTTGTCATGAGGAATAATTTTAATATGGCGGTTAAGTATCTTTTAGAGAGAGCAGACTACATATCTGGCATAAGTTGCGATATTGCACAGATACTCTTTGGAGTATTAGCTGTTGAGTCCCTTACGAGAACTATTGTTAATTGGAATTCGGTCATAGTGGGTGTATTATTATCAGTAGCATGCTGGGTTGTCGGTATTATCAGTTTTAGAATAAAATAAATATGCAAAGTATATATATTTTTCATGCGATATCGTTTGGTCTAGTACTAATATTAGGTACCATTGTATTTTTTACCAAAAGGTTAGAAAGACAAGAAAAATTAGAGAAAGAAAAACAAGGGAAGTAAAGTATAGTCGTGAAAGAATCATAAATAACAAACCTGCACTTACATACGAGTTTGTTTTCGATCAAGACAAGAAAAAATGTTACAATACTCTTACTTAACCCACAATAAACATGTCAAATGAAATTGAAGACAATAAGATACAGGTAATTGATTCAAATGGTAATCAATTACAAAATGGAGATACTGTTATTATTATAAAAAATCTCCCTGTAAAAGGAGCGTCAAAACCTATTAAAGTGGGAACAAAAGTAAAAAACATTCGCTTAACTGATGGCGATGATGGGCATAATATAAACTGTAAAATAGAAGGATTTGGATCTATGCATTTAAAGTCCGAATTTGTTAAAAAGGCGTAGTTTCTGCGCCTTGTGTGACTAAATAGTGATTTAAGTAAATTAGACTTGATTAGTTTGTGGAAGTTAAAAAGATTGGAATATTATAATAACCTTGCATACATATTAGAATATGCTAATATGTACTTATGTCACGAAATACAATTTACAAAGCATTCGCAAACGAACAGCGCCTAAAGCTTTTGAAGTGCTTACAAAAGCCTAAAAATGTGACAGAGATGCTTGACCATTGTTCGCTTACTCAGTCTGCACTCTCGCAACACCTGCGGGTACTTCGAGATGCAGGGCTTGTCACCACGGAGAGAAAGAGTAAGGAGATACAGTATCAACTCAAAAGTAGGGCAGTAATAGAAATAGTAAATCAGTTATTACATTTTAAATAAAAGAACATATGACAACACAAAATACAACTCAAAACACAGACAGCAAGAAAGTAATTATCTATTCAACTCCAACTTGCCCATACTGTATATATGCTAAAGAATTTTTTAAAGAAAAAGGAGTAGCTTTTGAAGATGTAGATGTATCAAAAGACCACGCACGTGCAACAGAAATGGTTAACAGAAGTGGGCAAATGGGTGTACCTGTTATTGATATTGGTGGGGAAGTTATCGTAGGGTTTCAACCTGATGTGTTTGAACATTTTCTTCAATAAGACACAATAAGACATCTCAGAATGGTTTGGAGTCCATATTGGCCAAATTATTCAAATACACATAAAAACCATATGAAAAATAAATATATAGTTGTAGTTGGAATATTTGCAATTGTCTTGGTCGGTTTACTGTACAAAGGAATGATGCTTACATCAGTATCTACAATGATAATAAAAAAACGCTCCACTCAAAAGAAAAACTCCAGCCAATGTCTCGGCTGGAGTTTTAGGTGTCACTTTGTGGGGTTTTGAGGATTTCCTCTTTGATTTTGCTGAAAAATGTTTTACTTTCTCCTTCCGAAATAGGTAGAGGGAGTTCTTGTACCTTTTTTGGCAGTGGTTTTGCCATGTGATACTCTCTCCATTGCTCACTCTGCATTTTTATTGCTCTTTCGCGTTCTTCTTCACGTTGAGCTGCTATACATGCGTTTTTTTTGGCTTCTTTGACCTCTGGTGAATCATCAAGAACTTCAGCAAGAAATGTAATATCTGCCGCTGTGAATTCGGGGATAGGGACATCTTCAAGTTCAGCTTCTTCTACTGCTGCCTCAAATAGTGGTAGATGTCCAATTTCCTCAATCTCATGAATGATTCTGGGCAATACTGGTCGAAAACTTTCATGAAGTTCATTTAATATTCTGTGCATAATCAATATATGGGTTGATTGTTGTATTTCAATGATCTGACTTGTTCACAACTATAGTATGCTCCTGAACCCCACATGGCAAGTCGAAAAGTTTATCTTGGTTAATGGGGATTGTGGAAATCTATTGTATATTCCGTATTTGTGTGATATAAATACCCTTCCTGACGCGAGGGAACAATCTCTCACAACAGGTCTTTGAAAACAAAATCAGTTAGTTCAAAATCCAAATCCAACAACTATTCAGATCATGAGCCTACTCATAATCCTAGTCGTGGTGTCGGCATTTTTTGCCGTCACCTTCTTCCTTCAGAATAAAAAACTGAAGGCTATCAATCAACAACTTACAGTTCAACTCAGAGAGGAGGCACAGGCACGGCAAAAGGACGCTTGGAGGGTCAGCCATGGGTCTGGGAGAGGAAAGTGTCTCGATCTGCATTCACTTCCATGCGGACTCAGATTTGTAATCAGGCATGCGTTCTATGACCATCAGTCGGACTATGTGTATCTGGTTTTAGATTGTGATGGGCACATTACTTGGAGAAAGCCTCGTATCTTGAAGGTACTGAGAACTTCATTTTATACCCTTCAGAACAGTATGGATACTTCAGTCAATCAAAGGGTGACGGTTATTCCTTATACTTTTATCCTGCACCGTTGTGATATTGTCGAGGTCGGATTAAAACCTGACGAGATGAATGAAAAAGTATTCGTGGTGACTAAAGGTAGTCTGCCAGAAGAAGGACTTCCTCCATCGAGAGTGAGATCTTCCTCTTCACCGGTCAAGGTACGCCAAGTCAATGGTAGTGGTGCAGCCTTGGCAGCATAGTCGTTGAAATACACGACTTCATATGTCCTCGCGAGTGAAATCACTTGCGGGGACCTATTCTTTTAGAGGTCTACAAAAACTCCCCTCCAGGGCCACACGGCTCGGAGGGGAATTCTTTTTACTAAAATCACACTAGTGCTTGGAACACTTACACAAACAATCCTTCAACAACAGCTTTCACATCAGCACCATCAGCTTTTCCTTTGAGTTCTTTCATGAGTGTACTCATGAGCACGCCAGATTTACTTTTATCATCGATTCCAAGTTCAGCTTTTTTAGCTTCAGCAATCTTTTGGATTTCTTCTCGTGGCATCATGGCAGGGAGGTACACTTCAAGGAGTGCAAGTTCAGCTTTTTCAGAATCAGCGAGATCTTCTCGTCCACCAGCGACGAATTGTTCAATCGCATCTTTTCGCTGTTTTACACCTCGTCGAATAACTGCAAGTACTTCATCATCAGTGAGTGCATCTTGTGGAGTCCGTCCGAGCGCTACAAGTTCATTTGTAAAACCACTCATAAGTCCACGGATAACAGTCATCTTTACAGAATCCTTTGCCATCATGGCTTCTTTTAAACTGCCCTTGATTGTTTCTTGAAGTGTCATTGTTTTAGTTATGCTATAATTTACGCAAATAATATGCTGAATAATTCTTTAATACTCATTGTAGCCTTAATTCTCGTCATTATCAATGTCACTATTTTGATAATTTTTCTACGTAAAAGTTCTGCTTTTGCGAACGCTGGTAAGAAAACTCCTGAAGAAGAAGCTCGAGAAAACTCTGGTCTACAACTTCTCATACAGCAAATGGGGGAGCTTGGACGAAATATTGATGCGCGAGTGGGGGATGTGGCAAAGACTGTCGATTCAAAGATTACTGATATGAGTCGGAATGTAGACGGCAAACTCACTGAATCTCACAGACAAATGCAGGATACTGTCCGACATCAAACAAGCGAGTCTTTTAGGCTTCTCAAAGATGTGACAGAACGTCTGGTAAAGCTCGATGAAACAAACAAGCAAGTGGTTTCTTTTACCGATCAGTTGCAGAGTTTGCAGGACATTCTCAAAAATCCAAAACAACGAGGAATTCTCGGTGAATACTATCTCGAAACACTTCTTAAAAATGTAATGCCACCAGGAAGTTATGAAATGCAGTACAAATTCAAAGATGGAGAAATTGTGGATGCTATTGTGCGCGTAAAAGATAAACTCATACCCGTGGACTCAAAGTTTTCTCTCGAAAATTACAATCGTCTCGTCGAAGAAAAAAATGAGCAGGAAAAAACTCGTCTTGAAAAGCAATTTGTGAACGATTTGAAAATGCGAATTCAAGAGACTTCAAAATATATTCGTCCAAGTGAGGGGACTATGGATTTTGCATTTATGTTCATTCCTCATGAAGCTATTTACTATGATCTATTGGTAAACAAGATTGGGGCAGTAACTGAAGATACTGACAATCTCATCCAGCGTGCAGCAAACAAATACAAAGTGATTATTGTCTCTCCGACATCATTCTTGGCGTATCTGCAGACAGTTCTCCAGGGCCTCAAATCAATGCAAATTGAGGAGACTGCTAAAGATATTATTCAAAGAGTAGGGGAGCTTGGTAAGCATCTCAAAGCGTATGAGGACTATCACAACAAGCTTGGAAACAATCTCGCTACAGTGGTTAACCAGTATATGGGTGCTTCAAAAGAGTTGAAAAAAGTTGATAAAGATATTTTACGTATTACAGGTACAACAGCAGGTCTTGAGCCTATACTCATAGAAAAGCCAGATTTGGATGATGGGGAGTAGGTGTTGATATATCAATGTAATATAGTGTACTGTTTTTGTGCTATGTTCATTAACATCCTACCTTCAGTTGAGGGCGCATTGCGTACCTCAGTACTCGGCAGTATTCCAGGGTTCTGTGAAATCACTTCGACCCCTGGCGATGCTGCGCTTCTTACAATCGGTCTAGTCAACTCCGCTTGGCCAGACATTCCAGCAGATCAAAAAATCATGCTCATTAAGGATGGGGCTGTAGAGACAGTTCCAACTAATGCTCACCTTTTTTACGAGCACACTTTGATGCATGTTGAAAGCTATATTACACTCACGGAATTTATCCGTCGTCGTGCATGAGCTTCACTAACCCCTCAACCTCTGGATTAAAAGGTCTCACTTCGACCCTAGCCGCCTGTACCAGCAGGCGGCTTTTTTCGTCCAAAATATTTCAGTGTGATATAATATTTTAAATAAACCCTCAAACGAACATCAAATGAAACACGCACTCGTCACATTACTAATTGTATTTATTTTTGTACTCATTGTAGTTCCTCTCATATATATATCTTTAGGTAAATTAAAAAACCCAGTCGATTTATTTGCTCTCAGTAAAATCAGTAATTCCGGAGCGGTAACAAAGCAATCTAATTTTATTAGTCCAAACTATATTCCTGAATCAGGCAGTGCTTCAAAAACTCAGTCGACATCTGAACAGTATAAAAAATTAATTGAGGATGTAGATGCTTGTTTTTCAGGTGACTCACTGTATTTTGTCTCAAACGAATATTTTTCAATAGAGAAGAAAGAGGGAAGTAAGTTAAATATTAAAAATAATCTAACTGGTACTGCACGATTTTTTGATGGATTTTACCCAACAGCTGAGACTGAGAAATCTTTATCGGCAAAAGATAATACGATGACTACTAATAGCTTTATTATCCGACCAGATTGTGCAAAAAATGGAACAAAATCATCAGAACTACTCTCAGGCTTCAATGATGCAGGAGTCCTTATGGATCGTATGACTCGTGACGATTTGCAAGACTATGATTTTACGAATAAAGGACTTACTACTATTAATGGTATTTCGTACTATTGGTATCTATTTGAAAATAAAGACAGGTTGTATGCACGACCAGGGGATGAAGTGTTTTATGCAGCGATGTACTCTGCGTATTATGACAATCTCTATTATTTACACACTTTTGAAGGATCAAGTCTCACCTATGGAACACCTCGCGACTTTTTGAATCAGACTCAGACATTCCTTGGGGGTACTGTGTATGGCACGAGTACAGCAAAGGTTTTTCCAGGATATGAAGCTGGACGGCCCAGTGCGGTAAATGGAGGTGGTGCTGTGGGTTCAAATGGTGCAGTAAATGCAAATAACTCAGTAAATACACAAACTTCAAACACTATGGCTCCCGCAAAGTACGTACCTTGGACACCGGCGCCTTAGTTGTATCGTTGGTAATTTGGCCCAAATAGCCAGAAATAAGCGTTCCAGGCTGTATTTTAGGCCTATTTTGATCCTGTTTTTGACCCAATCGTAGACAATCTAGTCAGCGTCGCACTAAGTTGCAAGCCTTGGCAAGATAATGTATACTCTCAGTCTATGGCAAATGCTACAACAAAAAAACCAACTGTAGGTGTTACAAAGCTCAAAGAAGTAGCTTCTGGAGACGCTTTTTCAGTTATTAAGACAGGTGGAAAACAGTACCGTGTTTCTGCTGGTGATATTATCAAGATTGAGATTATGAAGGGTGAGTTCAACGTTGGTGACAAGGTAGACTTCAATGAAGTTGTACTTGTTGATACAGGTTCTGAGACAAAGGTAGGTACTCCTACAGTTGCAGGTGCAGTCGTAAAGGCAGAGATCGTTGAGATCGGCCGAGACGCTAAAGTTATCGTTGCTCGATACAAACAGAAGTCACGATCAGGTTTCAAGAAAAACGGTCACCGACAGCCCTTCTTCAAGGTGAAGATTCTTTCTCTCTAATTCTAAGAAAAAGTTAAAAGTAAAAAAGCACCCGCTCCGGGTGCTTTTTTGTTGGATAACAGATAGAATATTCTACCTCCGATTCTGCAACGCGCTTTTCAGTGTTTCACTATCCGAATATTCAAGCTCGGTACCTGTCGAAAGTCCTCGTCCAAGTGTAGAGACTCTAAAACCATGCGTGCTGACGAGTGGTTTTAAAAGTCCAGCAATATATGAGGCTGTATGTTCTCCTTCAGGGTTTACGCTCGTCGCGAGAATAACTTCCTTGAGTCTGTGTCCTTCTTCTTGTGAGGTCATTTGCTCAAGTCGAGCCATCAATTCTTTCTGTCGAATCTTTTGATCAGGTGCTTCATCAAAAATAGGGACACTACCACCGAGCACAAAATATAATCCATTGTACGCTCGACTTCTCTCAACTGCTTGTAGGTCTATATCTCGTCCAACTATCATGAGTGTATCAGTGTCACGATTTGGATCACTACAAATAGAGCAAATCGGCGCTGCTACGTTTACAACTTTATTTCCAATAGGGAAGAATCTCTGGCAGAGTGAACACATTGAAACACTCTTTTTAAGCTCAAGAATACTTTTTGAAAACTCAGCTAAATCCGCATCACTTTTTGTGAGTAGAAAATAGGCAAAACGCTTTGCTTGGCGGGGGCCAATTCCTGGGAAGTGTCTGAATATTTCTTCTAATTTACTGAGGGGATCCATGGTTGTGCGTTGTTTATATTTTCTTTATCGAGATTTTATGTGTCGTCTGTATTATATACCTAAGCTGTATTGCCAGTACACAACTAAATGTGATTGCCAAAATCTCCAAAATCGCCACCAGCTTTGTCGATAGTAAGGAATGTTGTCCGTTCTGGTACGAACTTGAGCTTCACTGAACCTGTAGCACCGTTTCTGTGCTTTTCGATAAGAATCTCAGCGATGAAGTCACGCTCATCATGGTCTTTATATCGGTCTTCTCGGTGAATGAACATTACCACGTCGGCGTCCTGCTCGATAGAACCAGAGTCTCGAAGATCAGAGAGTCGAGGTTTACCTCCACGCTGTTCTACGGCTCGAGAGAGCTGTGAGAGGGCAATAACAGGTACATCAAGCTCTCGTGCAAGATGTTTGAGAGATCGTGAAATCTCAGTTACTTGTTGCACTACGTTGTCACTGTTCTTTGATTGTGTTGGCATCATGAGCTGGAGGTAGTCCACAATGATAAGTCCGAGACCTTTCTCAGACTTAAGTCGTCGTGCAGTACTTCGCATCTTGATGATGTTGTTTCCAGGTTGGTCATCTATGTAAATAGGAGCCTTACTCAAAATATCAATACCGTCTCGAAGCTTTGCAAAGTCATCCTCTTTTAGTTTGGCTGTTTTTAATTTCCAAGCATCGACAAAAGAAACAGATGAAAGCATACGAGAGGTGAGCTGTTGCGCACTCATTTCAAGAGAGAAGATCGCAACTGGAGTATTGTGATTTACTGCAGCGTTACGTGCGAGGTCTAGGGCGAATGATGTCTTACCCACAGATGGTCGAGCGGCGAGAATGACAAGGTCAGATTTTTGGAATCCTGAGAGGATAGCATCGAGGTCACGGAATCCTGTAGGTACACCACGCACCGCATCTCCTGATTGATGAAGCTTATCAATAGCGTCCCAAGTCTCATCGAGTGCATCTTTCATTTCGACAAACTTTCGATTAGTACCTTTATTTGCAAGAGCGTAAACTTGTTGTTCCGCTTTGTCGAGGATTTCTTCAAGGTCTCCTTGTTCTTCATACCCAAGATGTGAGAGTTGTTCTGAAGCGAGAATAAGTCGTCGCATCATATATTTTTTCTGAACAATTTCTGCATAGTGAACAACGTTTGATGCAGAAGGAACAGTGTGCACAAGCTCCGCTAAAAATGCACCTCCACCAGCTTGCTCGAGCATGCCTTGGTTCTCCAGTTTTGTTTTGAGAGAAATGATATCGACTGGCTCATTCTTTCCAGAGAGCTCCAGCATGACATTGTAAATCAGTTTGTGTTTCTCACTATAAAAAGAATCGGGTGTGACAATGTCATTAATTTCATAGAGTGCATCGCGTCGAAGGAGAATAGACCCGAGTACCGCTTTCTCAGCATCGGTACTATTTGGAGGTACACGCATCTCACGGTTACTCGTTCCACCAGAGTTTTGTCGCGTGTTTTGATTTGTATTGTAGTATGTAGATACTCCGGTTTTCATACTGACATTCTACACCCAATGACAAGCATCAACTAGATGAAAAAAAGCTGAAATTGTTATCAAACTGTTTATAATCTGTGGATACTGTATGGGCTTGTACAGTAAGGGTGTATTTGGAGCTTTTGAAACTTTTACATCACACTTTTTGTGTTTGAAAACCTTTCGCATCAGGTAGAATCGCACATCTTAATAAGTCACCCTATAAGTAGCGTATAGATTTACTACTTAACTAAAGTCTTTTCCTTGAATGCAATCGCTATTTTACTTAATACAAAAGCAGATACAATATATGCAAGAATTATTTCAACAAAACTGAAACTGACATATTGAGTCATTTGCCGAAATTCAAATGTACTTAAAAAAATAATAAAAATCCAAGAAATCATGCTGAATGATGCAGTTGCGATGAGTGGATCAGGATGATGGACCATACTGTCAGATAGATGAAAATAGGTCTTTTGATGACGCATCAAATTAGGAAGATGAATCTTTCGTAGGGTCATTTCACTTACGAGCGCTAGTGAAAAGATAATAAGCTTCGCAGATATAAGTCCGATTCGGAAATCCAATGCTGATTCGAGATATATCGCGGAGTTAAGCACGAAAGCGACGATGCCGATACTTGCAGAGACTAGTGAAAATAAACTCAAACTTTTGAGCATTACGTACTCGTGAGGCTTTACGATGTGATCTTTAACAGAAAGTATAAAGAATGAAGAAAAAATAAATGCAGAACCTGCACCAAGCGCAATACATACCTGTTCAAGTGATAATAAAAGAAATTCCATAAATTAAAATATAAAGAGGTAAAGTTTTTTAGTACTTCGAGGTATCAAGTACCCAGTGTGCACACTTTGGGTACTTGATACATGAACCGAATTTATATAGTTCTAGTATATCAAACTTTTATATCTTCTTGAGAGTTTGTCCACTTTCAGAATCAAGTATTTCAAAACCTAAATCACGAACTTCATCACGGAGCGTGTCAGATGATTTCCAATCCTTTTCAGCTCGAGCACTTTTTCGCTTTTCAAGTAAATCTTTTACGGTGTCAGGAATTTCATCTGGAGATACTAGCGAAGCCTTTTCCGACTCAATTTGGACATTTGCATTCTTAATCAAATCAAGACCAAGTAAGGTATCAGTTTTTTTGATAACCTCGATTTTTGTTTGACCTTCGATTGAATCATCCTTTAAAATATCCCATAATTTTGAAATACAGAGTGGGGTATTCAAATCATCGTTTATTAGTGCAAGTATTTCATTCCAAACTGTATCTTTTGCTTCCGCCACATCTTTCGTGTTCGCAGAATCATTAGACGAAATAAGTATTTTTGCTACGTGTGCAACTAGATTTTTGTAGCCAGTCGCTGCACCGTACACCGCTTCTTCGGTGTATTGTAGCTGTGAACTATATCGAGCTTGAAGAAGCCAATACCGGTACTCAACAGGCGCTATACCTTTTTCCATCAACGTAACTAAACGTGTAAATTCACCTTTAGATTTAGACATTTTTCCATCTGAATTTACAAACGCATTGTGAAGCCAATAGTGGGCGAGGGGACTACCATTGTGAGCAGACTCAGATTGAGCTATCTCATTGTTGTGGTGTACTGGTATATGGTCGATTCCCCCAGTATGGATATCAAAAGTATTTCCGAGATATTTTGCTGACATCGCAGAACATTCTATGTGCCAACCAGGATATCCTACGCCCCAAGGAGACTCCCATTCTTGGAATCTTTTTTCAACAGCTTTGCCATTAGCTCCAACTCCAGTAGCTGAAAATTTCCATAAAGCAAAATCAGTTATATTTTTCTTTTCATCATTCACACCAATACGAGCACCTTCAACTAATCCTTTAAGATTAATATTTCCTAATTTTCCGTAATCTGCGTACTTTGAGGTGTCAAAATATATTCCATCTGAAGTTTTGTATGTAAAACCTTTTTCTTCGAGAGTTTTAATCATCTCAAGTTGCTCAGCAATATGCTCTGAAGCTTTTGGAAAAATGGTGCCGGCAGTTTGCACTCCAAGTGCGTGAATATCGTCAAAAAAAACTTTCGTATAGTAGTCGGCAATTTCGAGAGCTGTCTTTCCAGATGCCTTTGCCATCTTTTCTATTTTGTCTTCGCCGTCATCACCTAGACCTTCGTCATTGTTAGCAGTGAGATGTCCAACATCTGTGATATTTATAACCTGATGAATCTTGTACCCATTAGCTTCAAACATTCGCCGAAGAGTGTCGGCGAGTATGTATGCTCGAAGATTACCAATATGTAAATAATTGTATACAGTAGGGCCACAGTGGTACATAGAAACCTCACCTATGGTGATAGGTGTGAAAAGTTCTTTTTTTCCAGTCAGAGTATTTTGAAGATAAATTGGAAGAGATGTCATAAGTTTAATAATATCATAGGCTAATATAATTGACCCAATACGGATTGTTTGAGATACTTTGTACTACATGAATAATACTAATACCTCTCAATATAAAAAGATAGTTGTATCAATAGCACTTTCTGTTGCATTTATCAGCATTTTCTATGTTGGTTTTGCTTCTGGAAAAGCCCACATGGTGGAGGCGGGTAAAATACAGACTATAAATGCAAGTCTCAATGGCACAAAAGACAAACCTGAAGACGTAGATTTCGCCCTTTTCTGGAAAGCATGGAATACGGTCAATGAAAAATTCGTAAGGACAAAAGTCGCAAGTACAACGACCGATCAAGATAAAGTGTATGGTGCTATTAAGGGCATGGTTGAATCTATTAACGACCCATATACAGTTTTCTTCCCACCAGCAGAAGCTACTAGTTTTGAATCTGAGATAGAAGGAAACTTTGAAGGTGTAGGTATGGAAATGGGCATTAAGAATGAGATACTTACAGTCATTACTCCACTCAAAGGCTCTCCAGCTGAAAAAGCAGGCATCCGATCTGGAGACAGAGTCATTCAAATTGAGGGGCAAATTACAACAGACTATTCAATAGATCAAGCAGTGAAGCTTATTCGAGGTAAAAAAGGGACGACCGTTACTCTTTTGATAGTGAGAGAAGGAGTCGAGAAACCTATTGAGATTAGTATTGTCCGAGACACTATCAATCTTCCGACAATTGATACAAAATTAGATCCAAAGACTAATATTTTTACAATTAAGCTCTATACATTCTCAGCACAGTCTGCATCGATGTTTCGAAATGCTCTCAGAGAGTTTGTTGAATCGAAGTCAAACAAGCTCATTCTCGATCTACGAGGTAATCCAGGAGGGTTTTTGGACTCTGCTGTAGACATGGCGAGTTGGTTCTTGGCTCCAGGAAAAACAGTTGTGATGGAAGATTATGGAAATGGTAAGACTCAGGTGGTAGAGCGAAGTAGGGGTTACAATATTTTCAATGAAAATCTTAAAATGGTTATCCTTATTGACGGTGGGTCTGCTTCAGCTTCTGAAATCCTAGCGGGTGCACTAAGTGAGTACGGTAAAGCTAAGCTCGTTGGAACAAAGAGTTTTGGAAAGGGTTCAGTTCAGGAATACATCAAACTTAACAGCGAAACAGCCCTCAAAGTGACTGTAGCACGATGGCTCACTCCAAACGGTAAGTCTATCTCAGAAGGTGGTCTTGTTCCTGATGTGGAGGTCAAATTGACCGCAGAGGACGTCACAGCTGGTCGTGACCCTCAAATGGATAAGGCGATAGAGTTGTTGAAATAGAGTTTGGGGACCGATAGTCTAAAGCTCGCAGGATCGGTAGGGTAGGTTGAAAAATAGCCTTGTCCGTGATAGAGTATCGCTACTATAAATTATAAAGAAAAAGCGTCGCGCGTCGCCATAGAATCACGCATAAAACACATATAAATCACATGAAAGTTATTCTTCTCAAATCAGTTCCAAAAATCGGCAAAAAATATGATGTTATGGATGTATCATCAGGTTTTGCTATGAACTCTCTTTTCCCAAGAGGACTTGCTGAACTTGCGACTCCTAAGGGGCTCGTTCGAGTAAAAGAGCTAAAGGCCGCTGAAGAAGTAGAACGAAAGGTTCGAGAAGACCTCCTCCTCAAGAATCTTGGCGAAATTTCTGCTGCTTCTATCACTATCGAAGGAAAGGCTAACGCAAAGGGTCACCTTTTTGCTGGACTCCACAAAGCAGAGCTTATTGCAGCTCTCAAGGATCAGGCTCGAGTTGATATCACAGAAGAGTATATTGTTCTCGATAAACCTATTAAGGAAGTAGGGGAACACAAGGTAGAAGTAAAAGTTCAGGACAAAACAGCTGAATTTACACTTACAGTTAAGGCTACAGAGTAAGCTTCAGAAAGGCAGTAGACAAGATAAACAAAAGGCCACTTCAATCTAGAGGTGGCTTTTTGTTTGTGGCTATTTATAGAATTTATTAAACAATATAAAAAACCCGAGTCGCCCCGGATTTTTTATATGTACATTAGTATAGAGATATATTTGGGTCTTACTTTCGCGCTATTACTTCGCGTCAACGTGTACAACCTTCTTAAGGTTTACTTTGTTATCAAATGCTACAACTCGCTTTGAGCCATATTTAACTTTACCTTCTTTGAGTGCGTAAAGTGTGTGATCTTTTCCAAGACCTACATTTTTTCCAGCCATAAACTTTGTACCTCGCTGTCGTACGATGATAGCTCCAGCTGAAGCTGTTTCACCTGCGTAGAGCTTGATACCAAGGTACTGAGGATTTGAGTCTCGAAGATTTTTAGCTGTACCTCCTGCTTTTTTTGTTGCCATAGTATGTTATGAGTAATTTTTTAGAATAAATTTAAGCTCTCTTGAGGTGTCTTCTGTATACTTGTCTCTGTTTGGTCAAATGCGTTAACAAATGGTCAAATAGGGGTGAATACAACGTCGAAGTAGCCCTAAATAAGTAGCGTGTAAGAGTATAACTCAAATGTCATTAGATTTCAATACCCTAGAGCCTATAAAGTCTAGAACTCAGGCTCTCTTACTCATATTGGCCTTTCTTTTTAGTGTGTTTGCCCTGGCGGGGGTGCTTTATACACTAATTCATATACCCAAACCTGAGCCTGTTTCTATACAATGTAGCCCAGATTTACTCAAAAAGATTGAAAGTCAGGCCCAAATCTTAGAGGAGATCGCAAAAACGACCAAACCCAAAAACTAGACATAAAACAATACAATATGTATACATATTTGTAAAGAGTAATATGTTGATTATATCCCTATTATAAGCCATTTATTGTATAATCTGTAAGACCATTTTGCGACTAAAAACTTGACTTTGGGGTAGGGGAGGTGCTATTATATTCGGGTAAGCACTAAGTTAGGTGCTTTTTTAATTGTTTGTGCAAGCGCATTGAACCTTCTGACTTCAGGGAAAGGGACTAGGCCACTTAGGCCAAGTTTCTATGATCTGAACATCGACATGCGCATTACCAGTTTAGAAACGGCTTATTTTACAACTCACAATAGGACTAGCGATGCTTGTCTCAGGTATGGTGGCAACAGATCCAGCATATCCAAAGCAAGACTCTACTAATCCAACACCGGTTGTCGCATCTTCAACAGAGGCAGCGCTGAAGAAGAAAAAGACATCCGAAACTTCGTCAGAAGTAAAACAGGCTTTCAAGCAGCCTTCAAATGCTAACGCCTCAACAGGCGGTCTGAA
>JAUPUG010000058.1 GCA_030917685.1 Patescibacteria group bacterium
TCTCAAAAACTTCTACTATCAAAATACAATAAAGAAGGCATTGGCTGATATAGGATTTTCAGAAGTGTATACGTACTCTCTAACTGATGCAGGAAGTATGGAAGTGCAAAATCCATTAACTTCAGAGCGTTCACGAATGAGAGACTCTATTTCATATACATTACCAAAAAAGTTTTTGGCGAATATGAAAAATGCTGATCTACTTGGACTAAAAGAAATTCGAATGTTTGAAATCGGAAAAGTGTTTAGTCTTGAGTATGGAACAAATGATGAAAAGTCCGTCGGTGGTTTTTGTGAAAAGCATACTTTGGCATTTGGAATTGCACGTTCGAAGCAACCAAAAGGTCATGATCCGAAGATGGAACTTTCTGCTGTTGCTCATTATGTAATTAATGCTATCGGAGCTTCTGCTGTTCCAGAACTTCGATTTGCTGAAATTGTTGGGGACGCGCAGACACCATGCTCAGGATTTGTTGTTGAGTTTGATATTGATTCACTTGTTGAATCTCAGACAGAACCGGTAGTTGATGCGGACATGGGCGCATACTGTGATTCTGCTCATCTAAATGAAGATGCAGATAAAATAAGTGATTCAGATGTAAGTGAGCCAAAAGTAAGTGTGGGTGCTTCAGAAAAAACTCAGGTTAAATTTAAATCAATTTCACAATATCCATTTTCAGCAAGAGATGTCGCGGTGTTTGTGCCAGGAGAAAGACATGCTGACACTGATGTGCTCAATGTAATCATAAACTCGCTGACAGATGAACAAAAGAAGTTGCTTGTAAAGACAACACTCTTTGATGTGTTCACAAAACGAAAAGAAGGAGAGCCAGTTAAAACATCTTATGCATACCGACTCGTATTCCAGTCTGGAGAAAGGACTCTCACAGAAGAAGAAGTATCAGGTGCTATGAAGACTATTACAGATGCTATGTCTGCACAGATTGGATGGGAGGTGCGGTAGCAAAATAACAAGAGCTATCTCTTCAACCAACCCCAAGTCGAGGTTCCAGAAACTTTTTCTATGTCAGCAAATATTCTCGCTGTTGATGATGCGTTTGGAATACTTACTTTAGAACCTACACTCGAAAAAGGAATGATTTTATATTGAGCGGATTTTGGCACACTTTGTATCTGTGGAAATTCAATCTCAACCGCAATTCCGTGTGTCGTGTCAAAAGAAAAGTATTGGTCAAAAATAAAGTTACCGAGCGAATAAAAGATAGGCGCAGTACGTCCGTCAGCGGTAGTTCGCCGAGTAATTTGTTGTATGACATGCGGATGTGCGCCTATGACCGCATCAGCTCCTGCATCAGTCCATACTCGTGCGAGTCGAACTTGCTCTATATGAGGTGTCTTTTTGTATTCTTCACCCCAATGAGGAAAGACCACGAGATAATCAACAAGTGGTCGCAGTCTCACGATTTCATCCAATATTTTCTGGTGATTCTTTGCGCCGAATTCATGCCAGCCTATAAAACCAACACAAATATCTTCTGCGTTTGTAACCTCATCTTGTGCCCCAGAATTTTGTGCCACTAAGCATGTAGATGTAGAAATATCGAAATTATTTTGTGGGCTTCCAAAGTGTCGGACACCAGCTTCATTGAGCCGTTGGCGAGTTTGTTGAAGTCCGTTTTGTCCAAAATTATCAGTGTGATTGTTAGCAAGACTCACCATGTCTATACCTGCATTTTTGAGAGCTCGTGCTGTACCTGTTGCAAAAGTAAATTGAAATCCAGGAATTGATTTGTTGTTATCTAAAATGGTTTTAGACTTATATGTTGAAATAGGTCCTTCGAGATTTGCAACAACTAAATCATATTCTGCGAAAGTGGTTGTCGCGGGTCCGAATATTTCTGCAAACCCTAATGTATTTATTTTTGACCTAACACCTCTATCAAACATCATGTCGCCGAGGATGAGTATTTTTATATTTTTTGGTTTTTGTATCTCGGCTTTTTGTGTGGCTTCAGTAGCATTAGCAAAATTTGAATATGTCTCAATATAGATGTTGCTTTTATTGACGATAAAGACAAGTAATGCAATTGCTGTAAGTCCGATAATTCCTAAAACCCCTATAAATTTCCCCTTAGATATGTGATATAATCTTCGCATATCAAAAGTGTATACCATATTAGCTTTAAGTACACCTTTATAAATATCAAACTATGAAAAAATCACTTATAATCATTATCGGAATTGTAGTTGTAATCGCTCTCTATGTAGGAGGCACATACAACTCACTTGTTACACAAAATGAATCTATTAATGGGCAGTGGGCGCAAGTAGAAAATCAGTATCAGCGACGATTTGATCTTATTCCAAATCTCGTAGAAGTAGTACGAGGAGTAATGAATCAAGAAAAAGAAATCTTTACAGCACTTGCTGATGCTCGAACAAAGTACGGTAGTGCAGTAACAGCAGATGGAAAAGCTGCAGCAGCAGGACAAGTAGAAAGCGCTCTCAGTCGTCTCCTTGTAGTAATGGAAAATTATCCAACACTCAAATCTTCAGAAAATGCAACAAACTTAATGGTAGACCTTGCGGGAACAGAAAACCGAATTGCAGTTGAACGAAAAGGATACAATGATGCGGTGATGGTATACAACAAATCTATTAAGATGGTGCCACGATCAATCGTTGCTGCACTCTTTGGGTTCGATGAACGAGCATACTTTGAAGTTGCTCCTGAAGCAAAAGTTGCTCCAAAAGTTGATTTAACTAACTAATCCGCACAGGATATTCATTATGAGAAGTCCTTTTCTCAAAGGCTTAATACGCTACATTTCCGCCCTTGTGCTCTCTGTTGCATTTTTCGCAACAACGTTGCTTGGAGTGCGTACTGCACAGGCTGAATCTTCTGTAGAACTTATCAAAACTAAACCAACCGGCTTTGTAAGTGATTTTGCTGGCTTGTTAAGTGTTGAACAAAAAACATCTATAGAAAGTATTATCCAATCTCATAAAGAAAAAACAGGCGATGCAAACAGTGGTGATGAAATTGCTGTTGTAACAATCAAGACACTGGATGGTGATGTGATTGAAAATTTTGCCAACAATCTATTTCGTGGATGGGGTATAGGAAGTAAAGAGGAAAATAATGGTGTGCTTTTGCTTGTTGCACTTGATGAAAAGAAAATCCGCATTGAAGTTGGATATGGCCTTGAGGGTTCACTCACAGATGTGCAGACCTACAAGATTATTGATGGAATTATGAAGCCACTTTTCCGTGAAGGAAAATATGGAGAGGGAATTCAACAAGCAACACAGGTAATTGTTGAAACGATACAAGGTGATACTGCGAGACTTGATGCTATGACAGCAACACCAGCAGGCGCATCAAAAGGATTTCTTGGAATGATTTTTTCATCATCCGATTCATTCTTCACTTTTGTATTCTTTTTGTTCGGAGTTTTGTTTCCAATTCTCGGATCAATACTTGGACGATCAAAGTCTTGGTGGGGAGGTGGTATCTTGGGAATTGGAGTTGGTTTTATCATTGGACTTATCTTTAGTGCAGGACTCTTCATCCTCGTCTATGTTGTAAGTTATGCAGTGCTTGGATTACTTTTTGATTATATAGTTTCCAAGAATTACAAAAAAGGTGGTGATGGTCATGGAGGTTTCGGTGGATGGTTCTATGGCGGTGGAGGATTTGGAGGAGGTGGACACGGCGGCGGAGGTGGCTTTGGTGGTTTTAGTGGTGGCTCGTCTGGAGGTGGAGGAAGTAGTGGTGGGTGGTAAACTTGTAGTATAATTAAGAGAATGAATCCTGAAAGTCAAGAATCCATTTTGCAATCTTCACAGTCTACTTTGCAGACAGAAGTACCAAAGCATGGAAATAGATTATTAATAATCGGTGGCTTTATTGGCCTTATAGCTGTTGCCTTTGTCTTGTATATATACATATTCAATCCGACACATAATCCAAAATTTTATTCAGCATATTTCTCAAGTTACAATGCACCAAGACCTATGAATGAGACACAATTGAAAGAGTCATTTCTAAAATTTATTAAAGCAAAGCTCGATGAATCAAAAATCCAAGATCCAGCATGGGAGATTACTTTTGATGAAAGTCTTGTGGTGTGTACGGGTACAACTTGCAAAGGAACCATGGTAGCAAAGCAAGGAAGTTCAAAGAGCACATCTGATGTTTCGTTTACTTCCATAGACGGCGAATGGATTAATGATGAAGTGATAGCGATGCAACAAGCAAAGAAAGCATCTGATGAGCTTGAGAAAAAACTCGGTACAGAAAATAGATACTCACTTTCGGTGCTAACAGGAGAGGGTGCTTCACTCGAAGTATTTATCGACGGAGAATCTGTTGAAGTATTCAAAAATACAGCAGATACAGGTGATGGCAGTATAAGTGGTCTATTGCCAATACCTAAGGGAAAGCATGAAGTAGAAATCCGGTTTACTGGTAATGTTGATAAATGGCTTTATTCATATGAGTTGAAAGAATATCCAAAGGATACCGATGCGACAGACGTACTATTTGATGATTCATATATTATCGCAGATACAAGTAAAGAAGGGTCAGGAATCACTAAATCGGTCCGTGAAAAACTCAATGGTGTTAAATCAATTAAGTTGCAAGTTGATGCAAAATAGTAGATTCGTCTAACAATTTAAGCCGCTAGCATTCCTGCGTGGTAATACATAAACACAGAAAGTGGAGTGAGCATTAAAATTAGTACAATGAATACGACATCTCTTTTCAGTGGTGTGTTCGAGATTTTCCACGTTTCTTTAAAAAGGGGTGTAAGTAGTGAACTTAAAATAATGGGAAAAAAACCAAGATAGAGTGTGCCAAAAACCGATGAAATAAGCAGAACTGAGATGCTCCTGTCGGTTCTTTCATTTATATTTGTTTCTATAACAAAAATGATAAAAACCACAAAAATAAGTGTTGCAATAGCGAGTACTCTCCGCAGTAATATTTTAAGCATGGTGAAAGTATACCGTAGAAATATATCCCTGTTAATTTATGATGCACAGGATTAAATAGTATGCTAACTTTGTGTAAGGTCGAAATATGGAGAGATGGCAGAGTGGTCGAATGTACTACCTTGGAAAGGTAGCAGGGGAGCAATCCTCTCGGGGGTTCGAATCCCCCTCTCTCCGCAACGATTCGCGAGGATAGAATTTATTCTATCCGATGCGGAGCGTATCATGGACACGAGAGGTTGATGAGAACACCGGAGCAGATGTCGAGCCAGTAGGCGAGACTGCGAGGTGGTGCCCAGACCAAAGTGAGCGGGTAGCGAACTTTGAGTCGAGGGCGAATCCCTTCCGCAGAATAGAGTTATCTCGATTATCTAAGGTAGATTGAGCTAGTTGTGCTAAAATTAGTCAAATGAAAAAACAATTATCAAAGGGATTCGTCTCCATGGCAGTCGTCGCAATCGTGACGATATTTGTAGTTATTGGAGGTGGTTATATGTATATTAATAAAGGTAATCTCCAAAAGAATGACCAGAATGTCACACCTGAAGTATTGGACGACACCGTTAATTCAAGTGGGACGCTTCCGGTAACGGTCCGACAAAATAATAAAGTAGCGAATACTGCTATTAAGCCGAAAACTAAAACTGCTACACTTACCTCAAGTGGTAATGAAGTTTCAGCGGCCGTAAAAGCTGAAATGCAGAAAGCAATAGATGACATCAACACTTTTTTAGTATCGAATGATAAGGCGGTCCTCTATCAGCTTAAGGATATCATCTTCTTGGAAGACACAAAGGAAAGGTTGGAGAGGAATTTGATGGTACTCAATAGTGCCGATGAAAAGATGAAGGAACAAGTAAAGAAGCTTGACCCCGATTTATTTTCCGAATTTGCAATCAGAGTAGAGCTATTATCGAAATCAAAAGAAGGACTCAGTCAGGCTCGCGTGATTACTGATGCGGCTAAGAAAATTGGCTTCGTTGCGAGCAATAGAGATCCAAGAATTTTTATTATAACCCTCGATGAGTATGGACTTGAGAGTTATAAGAAGAGTCCGGAAGGAAAAAGCTTCGTATCGGCAAAAGTTGGCGACAGTCTGATTTTCTTTTTTGACATCGACAAGGCGGTAATCTACAGAGGATCTTCTGTTGTCGAAGTAATAGATGGTTTTAAAGACACATTGTTGCTGTAAGCCAATTGTAAAATATTTCAGGTTTATTTAAATTTCATTGAATGTATATTTATCGATGTAAGTTATGCGACGTGATACAATTGACGCAATATGAATTCAAACAAGAAAAACTTTTTTATAACATGTGCATATGTATTCGTCGTTACAACCCTTCTTGGCTTTGTGTATCGGTATTTGATGAATCCGTTCGATACATACTTTTCTGGAATTCTTCCAGTGACTTTGTTTTTATCGATCCTTATCGCATTTGTGTATGCTTGTAGGCCAATCACAGCTATTCTTGGAATTATTCTTACGATAGCTTCTGTTATCCCAATTTCGATGTATCTGCTAGGGGACAAGGAAGGATATATCCTGCTTACTCTGTATACAGTAGCTCCTTTTTTACTACTCGTCATTGTTATTGCTCTCGCCTATAGACAGATACAAAGCGCGCTCGTTTTTAGATTTTTCGCATATGCACTTCCACTAATTGTCATACTGGGGTGTTTTACTGCTGGGCTTATTCTGTCGCATGCTAATGATTGCTCAGTAATGTTATCTAAGGGTGGGTCTCTGGGATGTAAGAAAATGAAAAATGTAGAAGCGAGCATTGAGAGTATGGATTATAGAGACTGCCTCAACACTGAGGAGGTTCCCCTAAGCGAAATCTACAAGTGCTCATATCAAGTTATGAAAAAAGTACAGAAGCTAAACGGAATCTCTATAGACTTTTGTTACAATAACTTCCCTCAATCGAGACATATGGGCGGTGAAAATATAAGTTACAACCATGTGTGCTACGCTCCGCTTTCAGTTTTGCTCGATGATATTACTTTGTGCTCGAGAATTAAAGATAAATCTGTGCAGAGTATTTGTGAAGATGACCAAGTTAGAGAGATGATGAAGAAATAGGATTACCTTATTAATTGAATGTCTACTTTAACCTAGCGACAGTCTAAACAAACCCATGAACCCTCACATCTCACCAATCACAATAGAAGACATACCAACTGTTTCAAATATTCTATCTCAATCTTTTTCTGATACAGAGGATGTGCAGTATATGATTAATCTAATTAAAGATTCACTCTCAGATACACCCCAGTATCCTGGAGAATTTTACGTTGTGACGAAAGATGATAAAGGTACTGTCGTAGGTTTTTTGGGGTACAGAAATGCAACCACTAAACTCAAACAATTTTCTACAGGAAATAAGCCTATAGAAATCTATTCACTTTTTGTAGATATGAATATGCGTCAAAAGGGTATTGGGAGGAGTCTGGTTAACTTTCTCGAGGAACATGCACTTACAAATGGCTACGATGAGATTATAGTGAAGAGTGCTGATAAGTTCAAAGAAACAGGCTGGGTATTTTATGAAAAGATTGGCTTTACACTCGCTGGAACTGTTGAAGGTTCAACGGGCAGTCTCTCGAATGTGTATAGGGAGTCTATTTGATTATGCTAAAATAATTTCCGCATGAAATCCAAAACCCCTTCACCCTTCCTAAACCCCAAAACCGGCAGAATCTCCATCACTGACGCTTTCGGACTACCACTCGCAGAGTTACTCGCCGACAAAATTTCAGAAGCTTACAAAGAATTCCCACTCAAATCAGGTCGGCCTGGGCAGTCACTATACCCAGCTTTTCCAAAAAAAGAATTCTGCAAAAGTATCACTAAAGAAGTCGAAGGAAAAAGTTACACCGAACGTGTAGGCATCATTGCAAACAATCTAAAGAAATATCTCCCTGAGAAATATTCGGACGCACTCGATATTCTCATGCATATACTCGGTCCTGAAAATCCCGAAGAAACAGGAATGTTCACTAACTTCTATTGGCTTATGCCTGTTGGAAAATTCGTCGAGCTCTATGGAGTTCAAGATCTAAAAGATTTCACTCGCTCAATTAAAGCTATTGAGGAATTAACCAAAAGAAATACAGGGGAGTACGCTATACGTCCATATGCCAGAGCATATCCTGAAAAGACGCTTGCTGTATGTACGAAATGGGCACAAAGCAAAAACTTCCATCTACGTCGCCTTGCATCAGAGGGACTTCGTCCAAAACTTCCATGGGCAACAAAGCTCGATGTTTGGAACACAAATCCAAAACCAGTTTTTGAAATATTAGAAATTCTCAAAGAAGATGAAATAAAATTTGTGAAAAAGTCTGTCGCAAATCATCTGCGTGATTGGGTAAAAGTGAATCCAAAAGAAGCTCAAAAAGTCATCGCTCGCTGGTCTAAGTCCAAAAATGAACATACGCGGTGGATTTTGAAACATACGGGGAGGTAAGCTTTGAGTTTTGCCTAGAAGTGGGTGAGGTTCAGTTTGTACATACTTTTGATATACTAAAATCATGAAAATCTACTCTTCTTACCATCAGATGTCCAAAGAATATTTTGATAATTGGACAAAAAGATATGAAAAAGTGACACCATCGTATGATGCACATCCTCGAGAGGATTATCATCTCATTTCATCAAAATACCCTATATTCGTAGTTGCAGATGGTGTGACACTGAAGAGAAATGCAGAAGGAGATTATCCAGTTCCATCTGGAGCGTTTGAAGTGGCAAAATTATTTTGCGAAGCAGTGATTGCTGAAGCAGAGGCTCGATATGATAGCTTTGGGGATGCTACAAACGATTCGTCTAAAATTCTAGAAGAAATATTTGTCATTGGAAATCAAAAAGTAAAAGAATATAATGATGCACAAGGTAGAACACCCGAGACCATCGATTATAGAGAGTTTGATCTATTTTCAACTACGACTGCATTTGTATTAATCAAAGATAGAAAAATATATTGGTGGTCACTTTGTGATTCTGGAGTCTCTATATTTGAGAGTGATAGTTTTGGCCAGGATACACAAATCTTTCAATCACCTGAAGCGTGGCCAACAGAAGTAGAACAAATCTCTGCAACCGGTAGTTCAGAATTGTCAGATACAGAGTTTAATAAATTAAAAAAGCGACTCTTTAGAAATAACGTAAATGACCACGGAGAACGAGCGGGATATGGAGTGGCTAGTGGTGAGAGTAATGCACGAGTGTACTTAAACTCAGGGTGCATTGAGTCTGAAAAAGATTTAACAATATTTGTATACACAGACGGATATGAAGATTATGTAAAGCTTCCTGAATTCATCAATATCTTTAGTGAATGGTCAGGTGGAGTTGAATCAATTGAAGTTCAGGTTAATAAATTTATGGAAGAAAAAGGGAGGGAGAATATCAAGTTTGCAAGGGAGAGAAGTTTGATTGCTGTGAAGGTGGATTAGGATAGTTTTATCAAATGTGGGGGGGTGATATAAAACCACTATTTATACTCAAATACTTTAGAATATCTTTATCTCCTCTTCATCTTCTGTCGTTACAATATGTCTACATGAAGGATTTTAATAACTGGAACGAAAAGAA
>JAUPUG010000059.1 GCA_030917685.1 Patescibacteria group bacterium
CAGACGAAGAAAAGCAAAATGCAAATATTTGTGCGGTGTGTATGGGACATCCAGGAACTCTGCCAGTGCTCAACAAAGCTGCAATAAAACATGTACTTCGAGTTGGTGTATCTATTGGTGCGGATATTGCAGACTTATTGAGTACAGGCAGAGTCCCTGGATGTCCCATGCATACCGCACAAATATTTGTATTATGTTTTTCTTCATCAGGATTATTTCGGCAAGCACAAAACATCTTCGAGTTCGTCTTGAGTTCAGCATGAATCTCAAGTCCAATTACGGGATAATATACTTTTCCTGATGGACCAGTTACTGTGTGTTGTGTATTTTGTTCATCATTTCGAGTCTCCATAGTCGTGAATGTTTCTTAGTCTTATTTTTATTTCGAATCTTTCTACTTTTTATTGGTTCTGCTTTTTGTAGTTTTACTGTCTGATTTACTATTTCCCTTACTACCTTTGCCTCCTTTCTTGATGACGTCTTTCTTTGGCTTTGTAGCTCTCGGTTTTCGTTCCATTTTTTTCATAGCTTTAGCAACTTTTTGCGCTCCATCATTTTCAAAATTACCAATTTCATCAGCTACTTCGTCATGTGTTTTTCCTCCTAGATTTTCTATTTCTTCCAATTCTTTTTTATTATTCTCAGCGAATTCTTTAGTCAAAAAATCACTTAAGTTTTTTAGAGAATCCATATCATACACAGACACAGTAAGCACCTCTTTATTTTTCCATTCCACAATTTTCTTTTTTATTTCTGCAACTTTTTCAGCAAGAACAGTCGGTGTAAATACATCGCTTTTTGTAAGCAAAATAACCTCTTTTTTCAAGATCATATCTGGATGATAGTCTTCAAGTTCTTTTCGAATTGTCTTGTACACAGTCTGTATTTCATCAACAGTTTCGTGCTCAAGAGAAATACAATGGAACAACATTTTTGTTCGCTTAATATGTCGGAGGAATTTATGACCAAGTCCTCGTCCTTCTGAGGCACCTTCAATGAGCCCTGGAATATCTGCAAGAATATAGTTATACAATGCGCCAAGGTTTGGTTCGAGTGTTGTAAATTGATATGCACCAATTTTTGCTTGAGCTTTTGTCAGAGCGTTTAGAAGTGAAGACTTTCCAGCATTTGGAAGACCAACGAGTCCGGCATCTGCAATGAGTTCTACTTCAATATAGAAATCTGCTTCTTCTCCATTTTTTCCTGGAGTCCATTCTTCAGGTGTTTGATTTGTTGAAGATTTGAATCGTTCATTTCCAAGACCTCCGTTTCCACCTTTCAAGATCTGAATAGTCTCACCTTCTTGATTAAGTTTGTAAACTTCTTTAGTAGATTTGTTTGTGATAACACTTCCGACAGGTACATCAATATACATGTCTTCACCATTACCTCCGTGTTTACTATTGTTCCCTCCCGCTTCACCGTTTGGAGCGTTGAACTCTTTTATATTTTTGTATCGAGCAAGCTGTGTTGTATCACGCACCGCTTTTACATAGACGTGTGCGCCACGTCCACCATCGCCTCCAGAGGGTCCTCCGAATTCCTTAAATTTTTCATGCAACCACCGCACGACGCCGTTTCCGCCACGTCCCGCTCGCACATGTACTGTCATTTCATCGATAAAAGCCATATAGAATGACTATATCATATTATTGGATATTTTGGGTATATTCACTCGCGCTGACTGCACTTGCAGGTTCTACTTTATTTGATCTAGAAAAATTCTTCACGACACGCCATTTATCTAGTTTTGTTTCTAATACTCTTTTAAAAGAAAATACTGGACCGAGGATTTCAATTCCGAGGACTCTATTCTTAATTCCAAAATCGACAATAATCTTACTATTGAAGAAAGCTCTCGTTTTAAAGACTTTTTCTTTTGAGAAAGAAATATACGTAGCCTGTGAAATTTTATCTGTCGTTATATTCATATAATGTATGACGTGATTATAGTTATTTTATTACCGTCTTTTTTGGAAATTACTACTATAAAATCAGCATTCGGAACACCCTTGATTCGTCTTCTCAGCAAAGTAGTTCCATTATATTGAGGATATATATACTCAGGAAACTCAACACACTCCACAATCATAGTAAGAGTGATATCTCTTTGAATCATTCGAAGCTTTGTATGATTTGTCAGTATAATTTCCACAGGACTAATCCTATAGAATCTACATGAAGCCACGATAAAAATATTCTAAAATATACCAAAATTGTTTAAAAATAATATTTAGTGACATATCTCTAAGACGTCTTTTACAACTAAATACAAGATTGCCAAAAAAACCGCTTTCTGCTAACATAGAGACCAACGATGGAAATCAACGCCATTTTACCTATTATACAAATTGTTCTAGCTGTACTTCTCACAGTGGCTGTTCTATTTCAGCAATCTGAAGCCGGAGCTGGTGGAGCATTTGGTGGCAGTGATTCTGTTTCGTCATGGAGAACTCGACGAGGATTTGAGAAGTTTTTGTTTACAGGAACTATTGTCTTAGCAATACTATTCGTAGTATCTGCACTCATGGCGCTTATTCAGTTCTAGTCTACATTTAGTTTCAAATACCTTAGATTCAGGCTAGCCCTTCAAGTTAGCACTTGAACTCTCGAGATTCCCTTCTATACGTTTGTGCATTCCTTATTGTGTTCTTTCTGATTCCTCTCGCACAACGACTAGTATTTCAAACCTATTAGTATCTAAATACACTACATTGACTTTAAACCTTACGCCAAAAGACGGTGAGATGGATTCTGGATTAATTTCTGAGCCTAATACTATTTCTGAACCAATCGATACAGAAACCCCTAAAAAAGCTAGGGCCCCACGAAAAAAGAAAATCGTGGAACAAGTTGAGACTGAAATTAAAATTGAATCTACGCCCACACCGATATCTTTACCTGAAATATCGCCACTTGAAATTGAAGCCAAAAATACAGTCACTGACGATGTTGAAAAAGATACGTCAAAAATTGTATCCCTATACAAAGGATTTCGGCCAACAGAAAAACTTGTATTTTTAATTGCTTTTATCGTTTTTGCTATAAGCATCATCTCTCTTTTTTCAAAAGTAAATGATATGTATTCAGTAGAACTTCCTACTCATGGTGGCACTTACACTGAAGGGATAGTTGGATATGCACGGTTTATAAATCCTCTCCTCGGCTACACCGATGCCGACAAAGACATGATTGGACTTGTGTATTCTGGATTACTCAAAGCGACGCCAGAAGGACGTCTTATCGCTGACTTGGCGAAGTCTTGGGAAGTCTCAGAAGACGGACTCACATATACTTTCATACTAAAGGATGGGCTCACCTTCCAAGACGGTAAACCGCTTACAACTGATGATGTTGAATTCACAATTACTAAAGCACAAGATCCACTCATCAAAAGTCCTCGTGCTGAAAATTGGACAGGCGTTACGCTAGAAAAAGTCAACCCGACTGAAATCAAATTCATTCTTAAGAAACCGTATGCGCCTTTTCTTGAGAATATGACACTTGGTATTCTCCCTAAACATATTTGGTCAAATATCGAACCTGAAGCTTTTGATATAAACACATTTAATCGTGAACCTATCGGATCAGGTCCATTTAAGATTAAAAAAGCATATCGAAATGACACAGGAATATATGAGCACTATGATTTAGTCCCTTTTGAAAAATATAGTCTAGGCAAAGCGTACATAGAGCGTCTAGTTATAAAATTTTACAAAAATGAGGCAGATGCACTCGAGGCATATACAAATGGCGAAATAACTGCGCTCGGAGGAATTGCACCCAATGAAGCAAACAAGTTAAAGAATGCACAGTATGGGATACAGAGCACTCCTCTACCACGAGTATTTGGATTGTTTTTTAATCAAAGCAACGCTCCTGTCTTGGTAAACAAAGAAGTACGAGAAGCATTAAATGCATCAGTAAATCGTCTATCTCTTATTGATACAATTTTGCAGGGTTGGGGTGCTATATCCAAGAGTGCCATTCCTCGAGGACTCTCAAAGAGTACTGAGATTTCAGGTACATCTACGACATCAAGCATCCTCGATGATGAATATATTGAAGCGGGTAAAAAGATTCTTCTTGCAAAAGGTTGGAAATTGAACTCTGATGGAATTTTCGAAAAGCAAACTAAAAATGGCAAGACAACAGAGACACAAACCCTCCGATTTAGCATCTCTACCTCAAATGTGCCTGAGCTCAAGCATTCTGCTGAGATTTTGAAGGAGACATGGACAAAACTTGGGGCAGATGTTAAAGTTGAGATATTCGAACCATCTGACCTGACTCAAAAGGTTATCCGTCCCAGAAAATATGACTCTCTCCTCTTTGGAAACGTAGTCGGACGAGACCTAGACCTCTATCCTTTTTGGCACTCTTCCCAGAGAAACGACCCAGGATTAAATATTGCGCTATATACCAATATTAAGGCAGATAAGGTACTCGAAACTATTAGAAACACATCAGACGAGACAAAGAAGCTTGAAGCATATCGTGTTTTTGAAAACGAAATTCAGAACGACATTCCTGCTATTTTCCTCTATTCTCCTGATTATATTTACGCGACAAGCAAAGATATTCACAATCTAGAAATTTCTAACATTACTACCCCATCGGAACGTTTTATGAATGTCCATACGTGGTATTTAGAAACTGAAAAAGTTTGGAAGATTTTCGCAAAGTAGAAATAGCGACTTAATCGCGAATCAAATCAAGAATCAAATTTACATAAAGAAAAAATAAAAAATTATAAAAATTAAATTAACAAATTATAAAATGAACAACGACAGACGACCATTTCACGGACGACCACAATACGGAAACAACGCGAATGGACCAAGACATAACAGAGTGGATAACAGACCTATCATTGCTCCTATTGGGCAAA
>JAUPUG010000005.1 GCA_030917685.1 Patescibacteria group bacterium
AGTATACTTGTAAGAACTATGGTAAATCACATGCGACACACCCGAGGTCACACTCGGAACCGACGAAGTCACCACGCTCTTAAGGGTGTTGGTTTCATTCTTTGCGTAAACTGCGGACAGCATAAACTAAAGCACATTGCATGTTCTGCATGTGGTCTCTACAAATGCAAAAACGCTCTTGCTAAGAAGGAAAAAGCTCCTAAAAAGGAACCAAAGGCTAAAGTAAAGAAGGCTAAGGTTGCTAAGAAAGCTAAGCCAGCAAAGAAGTAGTAATACAAGAAGTAAAAAAAAAGCCCCGAAAAGGGTCTTTTTTATTGACATTGTTTAGCTAAGAAAGTAGGCTTGATATATCTCTTACGACGTGGTGTTGCTGAGATACCCCTATAGAAAGGAGGTAAATTATGAACAAATTATTGTTAGGTTTAGCACCAATTTTGGCTGGAGCAACTGCTGGGTACGTACTGTCCTCGATTGACGTTGGCTTCGGGACCTTTGCTCTTTTCGCGATTGTCGCATACCCAGCTCTTGCTGGAATGTGGTTTTCTCGGGGGCAGTTATAACACCGACTCAACACGGGAAAACACCGTCGTGAGCCGGTGTTTTCTTTTTACCTAGTCTCTATTAATGTTGAAGTATATACTTCTAAAAACTAACTCTCTTCTGCGCATCTTCTAGTGCCGCGGCTTCTTCTTCTGTGAGTTCAAATGATGAAGTGAATCCCTGAACTGGCTTAGCAAATACACTCATTCGATCACTTGAATAAAGACTTGAAAGGATAAGTCCATCACCATTTTCATTTATAAATGCAGAAGCAAAACTTTGATTTCCTCCAGCTCCAGTTCCTTTGAATGGATTGAATCTTTTTGTCTCAATAGACTGAACAGACTTTCGGAGTCTTTGTTCAACAAGTTTGTGATATTCCTCAGCTCTATCTTTGAACTCAGTGAGATTATCGAGCTCTTTTGCAAGTTCGATGATAGAGTCCTCAATCGTCATTGTGTTATTTCCACGAAGCATTCGGGTGATTCGCTTGTGTGCGTGGATTACAAAACCTAATAGTATGAGGCAAAGTACTGCAAGAGCTATGATGATGAGTAATTCTATTGAAACGGCACCGAGTGCTGGTATTTCTACGACTGAGGCTAAATTCATGTGTAAAAGTATACAGAGTCAATACTTTTTTGTATAGTTAGTTTATGAACAGTTTTCTTTCTAGATTTAGCCAAATTAGTGGAATTAGCCAAAAGCGAATGTATTTTGATTACGCTTCAATTACACCTGTGGACGAGCGGGTTATTAAGCATATTTCAAAAATTTCTAAAGAATATCCTTCAAATCCAAACTCTCTATATAAGGAAGGGGTTTTAGCTTTTAAAGAACTCGAGAAGTCTCGTGAAAAAGTGGCAAAACATTTGGATGTACATGCAGATGAAATCGTCTTTACATCAGGAGGAACTGAGTCAAATAACCTAGCAATACAGGGGGTTTTGAAAGCTTATAAGATGGGGCGAGTAGAGAAAGTTGGCGCAGATGCAAACGGCGGGGGTGCAAATCCTCAAAAGCCCCACATCATTAGCTCAGAAATAGAGCATCCTGCAGTGCGTGAGCTTTTGCTCCAATATCAAGAAGCGGGCGAGTGTGACGTTACTTTTATTCCAGTTGGTGTGGATGGGATTGTTGATTTGAAAGAATTCAAAAAAGCACTTCGACCAGAAACTATTTTGGTAACTATTATGTATGTGAATAATGAGATTGGTACAATCCAGCCGATTTCAGAGATCTCAAAAATCGTTCGACATTATAAAAAAGCAAAATTAGAAAAAGTTATCGAGGAAAACAAGAAGCCGATGACCTATTCTTCAATATATCCACTTGTACATACTGATGCGTGCCAGGCTGTGCTCTTTTGTCCGATGCGAGCAATAAATCTTGGGGTAGATATGATCACTCTCGATGGTGCGAAGTTCTATGGTCCACGAGGTGTCGGTGCTCTATATATTAAGCGAAGCGTGACGCAGTCAAAAGCTATAGTTCCAATCCAAATTGGAGGAAGTCAGGAATTTGAACTTCGAGCGGGGACTCAAAATGTTGCTGGTATTTCAGGTTTTGCGTACGCATTAGACCTTGCGGTTACTGAAAAGGAAAAAGAATCTACTCGTTTGGGAACGCTCCGAGATTTCGTAGTTGAGGAATTAAAAAAGACAAATGCAAAAATAGTTTTTAATGGAACATACGGAAAAGATTCATATGGAAATGATTTGCGAGTTCCAAACAATATAAATATTTGCATATTGGGAATAGATGCTGAATATGCGGTGCTTCGACTTGATGTGCGAGGTGTTTCTGCATCGTCAGTAACAAGTTGTCGTTCTAAAAATGAAGATTCAACTTCATATGTGGTGGAAGCTTTGCATAAAAATGTGAATGGAGAGACTGAAGCGACGTTTGATTGCGGAAAAAGTTCTCTCCGAATCACTCTTGGAAGACTTACTACTGAAAGGGAAGTGAAAAAGTTGGTGAAAGTGTTGATTGGGGTGTTGGACCGAAATAGTTGATTTATCTCCCATATTTGATATATTTGGCATGTGCCTGTGGGCGAAAGCCCCGTTCAGCTAAGGATTTCCTAAGCCGAAGGCAGGCATACTAAAAGTACCGCTCTTGAGCGGTTTTTTTAGTTGATTTTATTCATCTTCTATACCCTCAGAGAATTGTTTTTGATATCCATTTTTGATTTTCCCATCTAACATAATACTCCAAAAAGTTATGTTTCCTGTTCCAACTCGACGTAGAATCGTTCTCACTTTAATTTGTTTCTCTCCGATAATTGCAACCATCCCCCAATATTCAATATACTTCATAGCAGTCTCACCATTTTGGTTTTTCTTACCTACAGGGCTCAGAATTTTACGATACTCTTGAATAGTTCCAGATTTCTTAATAATTTCTATTCCTAAGGATAATAAGCTAAATTTATACAGCTGTTCCTGTTTTGTTCGCTCAGTTCTAGATGAAAATTGTAGATGGTGAAATCCATCAGAATTAAAAATGATGTGACACTTGAAATACGAATTATAAATCGACTTTTGTGCAAAAAAAGTTGATCTGGCTTTTTCTTTTCTGTTATTAAAATATGTTGAATCGATTTCCATAAAATTTGATTGTAGTATAACTTTTATGCTTTTAAAAAATGAACTTCATAAGACTTGACTAATGTGCTATAATGGCTATCCAGATAGGTATTTAGGAAATCTTCATAGAAAATTCAGACCTGAGAAGTATAATCTTAATAAACATACACACATGCCACCATTCAACCACTTCACAAC
>JAUPUG010000060.1 GCA_030917685.1 Patescibacteria group bacterium
CATCATATATTATTCTTAATCAAATCAATCCTAATTTACTGAGGAGTGAGTTAAAGGTAGCAGCAACCAAGTCCACAGGGAGGGTAAACACTGTAGACGTTCAGTTGGTGGAGGGAGGGGGAACTCCAAGGACAATTCCAGCTGGCCAACCAGGAAGTTACGTGTTGGCAAATACACAAAACCCTACACCAGGCAGTGTTTGGGGTGGTTATACAAACCTTAAACAATTACTTAATAGTATTCCAAATGGTAGTAGATCTACGGATGGTAGTCTTATTTTTACTAATTATTGGAATGGAGACACAAACACAAACCAACAAAGAGGAAATAATTGTAATCTCCTTGTTTCTGGTTCAGTTGCCTTATCACCTGACTTAATTAGAACATATAAACCTAAAAAAGGGTCTTCTGTAATAGTTAATGGATTAGTTGTTGGATATTTTGATGATACTACAGGAGAAACCACTCAAGGTTATGTAGGGGGTACTTTAATAAGAAACACTATAGACATTTATGACCCTAATAAAAGTCTAGGATCTATCTTAAAAAAGATGCCTCCTGGAAGTTGGACTCTAAGTTTTGGTGGAGTGAGACAACAAAAAGCAAATCCTTGCCCGTAAAAATATTTTTTTCACCCTTAACTCATTTTCTCCAAAAGTACACACAATTCACTAGCTCCCTTTTACATATAACTGTATAATTACATCTATATGATTTCTAAGAAGACTTCTTTTATTATAGTAATTCTTGTTTTGAGTTTGTTGGTTGGAGGTCTCTTAGGTTTTTACTTCTATACTAAAAATAGAAATCCAGGTTCGACCATTCTAGGGGGGAGAATAGGTGGAAACACAAACTTTGGTGGTTATGATCCAAATTCACAAAACCCCTCAAACCCTAATACAAACGGTAGTTCTACACCTATAGTTATTGGAGGTGTTCCTGTAGATACAAAAATTCCAAAACTCAGAAAGATAAGTGACGTTCCTGTGGCTGGTGTAGATTTTATTGCAGTGCCTATATACGAAGATCCAAATAAAAATGTTGAACCAGCAGATTTGTCAGTTTCAAAAACCAAAACTCCTGTAAGAAAACCACTCAAACTTATTGAAATTAAAAACACTATCCGTTATATGGAAAGAGGAACTGGTCATATATATGAGACATCAACAAGCACACTAGAAAAAACCCGTCTATCAAATACCACTGAGCCGAAGATATATGAGGCTTTCTTCGTGAATAAGGGAGATAACCTTATTTTAAGGGGTTTAATAGGAAGTTCAGATATCATTAGCACTCGATATGCTTCACTTATTACATCCACTACAACCGAGGATACAGAAGGGCCAAACAAGACATTAGACTTAAAAGATCTTCCTATACAAATATCTCAAATCGCCATTTCACCAAGTAAAACTCAATTGTTTTCTGTAATGGATTCAGGTGTTCGTGGTTTACTCTCAAAAATCGACGGGGGAGCACAAGTGGGTATTTTTGATACACCTTATAGAGAATGGATCGCCTCTTGGCCAGAAGAAAAAAACATAGTCCTTACTACAAGAGCTTCTGGTTTTGCGCCGGGTTTTGCTTATATTTTAAACACTTCTACAAAAGCACTTACTCGAGTATTAGGAAATATTTATGGTCTAACAACACTCACATCACCTGATCTCTCTAAGATTCTTTTTAGTGCAAGCGAAAGGGGTACTTTTACATTAAATTATTTCAATCGAAAAGATTCTTCAACAACAGAACTTTCATTTAAAACCCTACCTGAAAAATGCACATGGTCAAAGAAAGAGAAGAGTGTAGTGTTTTGTGCGGTTCCTGAGAACATTGCTTTTAGTACATACCCAGACGTTTGGTATCAGGGTCAAATAAATTTTTCAGACTCTGTGTGGAAAATTAATATTGAGACAGGAGAAGCTAGACTTATTATGAATATACAAAGTGAATCTGGAGAGGTTATTGATGCGATTAACCCTTACTTGAGCCCGAATGAAGACTATCTCGTTTTTACAAACAAGATAGATTTGACACTTTGGGGTCTCCAGTTAATTGAGCCGATCAAAACACCCGAAATTGACCCACTAGATTCAATCAAAGAAGCAACTTCTACCGCAACTACCGCTATCTAAGCTTTCTTTATAGTCCTTCTAAAATAGAGTTCTTGACCAATAGTAAAGATACTTCCAGTGATCCAATATAGAGCAACCGCACCTGAAACAGATAGACAAACAAAGAACATAATGAGGGGCATTACATATCTCATTTGAACATTCATACTTTTAGCCAAATCATCACTAAACGATGGGTTTTTTGAAGGGTTAGCAGGGGAAGTATAAGCAGGTACAGACAATCTAATCTGAATAAACTGAGCTAGACCTGCGATAATACTTAAAATAATACTTCTACCACCCACATCAACAAGCCCTATAAAGAGGGTTGAAATAACCGCAGGAACCTGTACAAAAGAGTAGAGGAGTTCAGTTTTTATAGTAGGAAGACCTCCACTTATAAAAATATAAGCTAAAGCAATAATAACAGGCAGCTGAAGGAGGATAAGGAAGAAGCTTGCAAATGGATTTAATTGATTATTTCTATAGAATTCAAGGGTTTTTCTGCCAAACTCTTCTCTATTTGATCCATATTGTTCCTTTATCTTAGCCAATTCTGGTTCTAACACCTTCATTTTAAGCTGTGTCTTAGTAGCATTCTTTGAAAGTGGAAAGAGGATTACCTTCACAATGATAGTAACAATAATAGTAGCTAGTCCAACATCTCCTCCTGGTATATGCTTAATAATAAATACTAATAAATTGTATAGTGGGTCATAGAAAAGACCATGAAATAAAGATGAAATCATACTTATATAATACCATTTTTAATTAAACTTTGTTTAATTTCTTCAACTAAATCACTAAAAACAATCTTCTCGAACCCCTTTTTAGGGCTAAAAACAAGACTATATCTATTAAATAAGGCCTTAATTTCCTTTATAGTAGTCTTTTTAGAGTCTGAAATTTCTATAATAACCTTATTTACAGCGTTCTTAATCAATCTCCTAACAGTATTTCGAAGTACCGCAGTCTTAAAATTTTTCTTTGAAGCTAGAATGGCTATATTCTTAGGACTACTTTCCATATTTTCTCCTACTCGCAACAAAAAAGAGCTTGAATTATAAGCTCTTTTTTGACCAATAAGCGTAGTAATCTCTTGGTTTTTCATTATTTTATCGAAATTAGCTCTAAAATATCACAATATCTATAAATCTAACCAAAAAACTGGCTAATTAATGATTACTTAGACTTCTTTACTGTAAGCTGAGCTCGTCCTTTTCGTCGTCGAGCCTGGAGAGTTCTCTTTCCACCGTGTGTTTTTGATCTAACCAAAAAACCGTGTGTTTTTGCTCGTTTTCTCTTTTTAGGGTTGTATGTTTGAGACATAGAGGAGATATTATACTATTTATTGACTTATTTCAAGTGTTTTGTGTTTTGAGACTTCTGTTTTTATCAGAACATAGGTTATACAGATATCCACACCTTATCAACATAACATTACAAATAATTCAAGTTCTCTTAAAAAAAGTTACCTATATAATATTGTTCATTATGGATAGCAAAACCTTATGGGAATCTGTTTTAGTAAAGATTGAAATTGATGTTACTAAAGCTACTTTTTCTACTTGGTTTAAAGATATTTATATTTCTAAGATAGATTCAGGAACTGTATATCTAGCAGTTCCAAATACTTTTGTTAAAGACTGGCTTACGAAAAGATTTCATAAACAAATTCTAGAAAATTTAAGAACACTTCTTGAATCTGTGCGTTCAATTGAATATATTATTGCACCTATCAATAAAAAAAAGGAGGAATTTATTACTGAAATACCTAGTCCTAACAAAGAGTTACCTTTAAATGCACTCTATATCAACCCTGACGACAACTTAAACCCTCGATATACATTTGAAACATTCGTAGTAGGTCCATTCAACGAGCTTGCTTACGCAGCATCACAGGCAATTATTAAGAAACCTGTTGCATACAACCCTCTCTTCTTCTACGGAAATACAGGACTTGGAAAAACTCACCTCATGCAGGCGGTAGGGAACCACATAAAGACTCATTTTAAAGAGAAACGTATTCACTATGTTACGTCTGAGCGTTTTTCTATTGATTTCGTAAATTCAGTACAAGCAAACAAGGTAAATAATTTTAAAGAGAAGTATAGAAAGTACGATGTTTTCATCATGGACGACATTCAATTTCTTTCGAACAAGGAAAAGACTCAGGAAGAACTCTTTCACCTCTTCAACTACATGTATGACAACAACAAACAGATTATCTTTTCATCTGATGTTCACCCAAACTACCTCCAAAACCTAGAAGACCGCTTAAAATCAAGGTTTTTAGCAGGTATGATTATTGATATTTCACCTCTTGATACAGAATCAAAGATAGCAATACTTCAAACAAAATCTCAACTCAACAACTTCAACCTCCTTCCAGAGTCAGCCTATTACATCGCTTCAATAGTTCATGGAAGTATTCGTGAACTCGAAGGAACACTCAATGCGGTTATTTGCCAATCTCAACTTAAAGGAAGAGATCTTTCTCTAAACGAAGTTAAACAACTTACAAAAGATTCTACAAAACCTCAAAAAACTATCTCTGTAAAAGA
This sequence comes from Patescibacteria group bacterium, assembly GCA_030917685.1. Lineage (GTDB taxonomy): Bacteria > Patescibacteriota > Minisyncoccia > Phycocordibacterales > CAIZLB01 > VEQN01. Next base: position 4,679 of record JAUPUG010000060.1, read on the forward strand.
TGTAGTTAAAGCTGTGTCAGCTTTTTACAACATAGAAGAAGATAGTATTTATAATAAGACACGAAGACAAGAGGTGGTTAAACCAAGACAACTTACTATGTATATTCTTCGAGAAGATTACAATATTTCTTTTCCTTCTATAGGACAAAAGCTTGGTAATAGAGATCACACTACAGTTATGCACTCATGCGATAAAATCAAAAACGAACTTAAATCAAACTCTGAACTTATTAACGAATTAAACCAAATAAGAGCTCTTATTTAAGATTGTCTTTTATTATGTTCTTTAGTTATGTGGATAAGTCTGTGGATAGTGTGTATAAAACATTTAAATATCTGTAGATAACTCTGTTTATAAAAATGTATAAATTGGGAATAGAAAGTGAATAATTCTATTTTTCAAAAAGTTATCCAAACTTATTAAAAGTAATACACACCCAATTTAATAAAAATTTTCATTTCACAAACGTATACATAGAGTTTCACAGTTATCCACTTTTCCACCGTACTATCATTCCCAAATAGTTTTTAATTAAAAAATAAGATAAGATTAATACAATGAAACTAGAAACAATAAGAGATCGACTAGTTGAAGCAATCCAAAAAGCTGAAAAGGTCACAAGTAAGAATGCTACCTTACCTGTCCTTAAGTGTGTCTTATTGGAGGCTAAGGACAGTAGTCTTTTAGTAAGGTCAACAAACCTGGATATAGGACTCGAGATAAAGATACCTGTTAAAGTACAAGAGGAGGGTTCTACTGCTATACCTGGAAATGTCCTAGCTAGTTTTATTTCTCAGCTAAATAACGAAAAAACAGTCACTTTGGAGTCAAAAGAGGGTACTTTGTCTGTAAATTCATCAAAAAACAGCACTACTATTAAATCGTTCAATACAGAAGATTACCCAACTATTCCAAAGGTTGACGAAGATACCTCTAAAAGCTTCAAAATTAGCGCTACAAGCCTTGTTTCTGGTCTAAAGGCTGTTTGGTATAGTTCGGCTACGTCGACTATAAAACCGGAGCTTTCTAGTGTTCGAATGTATCCCCTTGATGGAAATCTCGTGTTTGTTGCTACTGACGGATTTCGGCTAGCTGAGAAGAAGATTCAAGCAAAGAATTTACCTGAATTTGTACATGTGTTAATACCTGTACGAAACGCTGCGGAAATCATACGTATTTTTGATGGAGTAGACGCGGATATCACTGTTTATATTGATGATAATCAGATCGCTGTAGTTTCAGAGTATATTTACCTAGTTTCTCGTACTATTGAGGGTAATTTTCCAGATTATAAAGCTATTATTCCTAAAGAATTTGTTACGGAAGCAGTTATTTTGAAGCAAGATCTCTCAAATGCCCTTAAAATAAGTACTATTTTTAGTGATTCCTTCTTTCATGTCAAGTTTTTAGTGAATCCTAATGATAAAAAACTCCAAATAACAACAAAAAACAATGAAGTTGGAGAAAGTTCTACTAGTATTAGTGCTGCTCTTTCAGGTCAGGATATAGATATAAACTTCAACTACCGATATATAAACGATGCTATGGTTTCTCTAAATTCAGATAGTTTGGAATTTAATTTTAGTGGAAGTAATAAACCTTTAGTTATTAGACCTGTTGGGGATTCTAGTTTTACATACCTTGTGATGCCAATGAATCGGTAGTTAAGTAGATAAAAGGATTGTTAGTATAAAAATTTGAGGTGATATACTGTAAAAATGAAAGGAATATCTGATTTTTTAGCTAAATTTAAGGTAATACCTAATCCTGCTGATGAGAAAAAGATTATTGTGTCTATTATTAATTCAATAATTGAACAAGATTTACAGGAGGATATTGTAGATGTAAGGGGATATTCAATAAACCTAAACATACACCCGGCCCTAAAAGGACTATTGTTTCAAAATAAAGAAGCTATTTTAAAACAAATAAATGAAAGATTTAATGGTGAAAAAACCTTTAAAAATATAGGTTAATTTGAATTCTTGCACCCAATTCTTACTTAATAGTAAAAATAGATTTTGCTTCTATAAATTTACCTAGACGTTCAGTTGCAACAGCTCTTAATTCATTTTCAGGTTCTATTTCAGAAATAGATGCTGGAATAAAAGAGAAACTATAAGGTGATTCTGTTGATTTTCCAATTAACTTATTGTTTACATAATACTCTACTTGAGTTGTTTGATCTGAAAATCCAGAGACATTTATTGTAATACGTTCGTTGTTGTTAAAAGAAATTCCATTCTGAGGTGAATTAATAGCAAATCCAACTGATGCTGTATTTGAACCTGTAACACTTGAGTTAATCAAAGTAGAACCTTGTCCTGACGCCCAGTTTATAACCCCAGTTTCAAATAAATTAAATAGTGGATCCCGAGAATTATAACCTGGAGCATTTCCTTGAATGTCATTTCGATTCATCCAATATAATTCTGAGTGTACTTCATTTTGTGGACCCCTCCATGCACCTGTTAAATAAGGTTTTGTGCTGCTTGATGTGCTTTCTGGTTCCTCAAAAGATTCGTCGGGTACTTTTGTGAGAACATAATCCATAAATTCCTTCCACATTGGTCCAATAATACGAGCAGAAGCCTGTTGTACCATCGGTTTGTTATTGTTGTTACCCATCCACGCTCCTACAGAAATACTAGGTGTATAACCAAGAACCCAAGCATCACGAGAGCTGTTTGTTGTTCCTGATTTGATTGCTACTTCTCTATCTCCAAAATATCGAGAACCAAAGATTGAAGCTCGAGCATATGGATCACTTAGAACATCGTTTATAAGTAGTGCTGTTTGTCTTGGAATAACTTGTTTTGTTGTTGTTGAAAATTCTTCGACAACAACCAAGTCGTTAGTTTCAATTTTTAGTACAGGAGTGGTCTTTGCTTTCTCTCCGTTATTTGCAAAGACACCATATGCACTAGTCATATCAAGTACTGACACTTCTCCACCTCCAAGTGCGAGTGATAATCCATACTGAGATGCTGTGCCTAGGTTTTGTACACCCATAGCTTCAGCTAGTTTGATTGAGTCATCAATTCCTGCAATATGTAGAATTCTAACAGCTGGAACGTTTCTTGATTCTGCCAAGGCTGTTCTTATACTCATAAGTCCTTTAAATCCTCCCTCGTAGTTTTGTGGATTATAACAATCAGCTTTTCCTGAAATTGGAACATTTTGGGAGTTACATGAAGCATTAAACTGAGTTGGAACATCATATACTGGTGTACTTGGAGTCATACCCTTATTGAATCCTGTGGCATATACAAAGGGTTTAAAAGCAGAACCCGGCTGTCTCCTTGCTGTTGCGACGTTAAAATTACCCTCAATTTCCTTATCAAAATAATCTCTTGATCCAACCATTACTAGTATCTGTCCTGTCCTTGGGTCTACTGCAGTTAAAGATCCGTTTGAAGCATTAAACTTCTTCTCGTTTGTCTTCACATAATTTCCAACAATAGACTCAGCTTTTTGTTGAAGTTCCCAATCTAAACTCGTTATAACTTTGAAACCACCTTTATCTAAAAGTTCTGAACCATATTTTTGTTCAAGATATTCTTTTACAAACATTACAAAGTGTGGAGCCTTAATACCACCCACAGTTTTTGGTTGAAAGACCACTTCTTCTTTTAGGGCGTCAGTGTACTGTTCTTCAGTAATAAGATTATTTTCATACATTTTCTTTAGAACAAGATTTTTTCTATCCACAAGCAAATTCTTATTTTGTCCGTAAGGAGAATAGAGGGATGGAGCCTGGGGGAGGGCTGCTATATATGCAGCCTCTGCAAGTGTTACCTCAGATGACTTTTTAGCAAAATAAGCTTGTGTAGCTTCCTCCACTCCGTAGATATTACCTCCATAAGGTGTTTCATTTAGATATAAATTTAATATTGAGTCCTTATCTGTTGATCTTTCAAGTTTAATTGCTAAGACCCATTCTTTAATCTTTCTTGAAATATCCTTGTTTTTCGTAAGAAGCGAATTTTTAACTACCTGTTGAGTAATAGTTGAACCTCCCTGGCTATATTCGAGGGTAAAGATGTTTGCTATAACAGCTCTTATGATAGATGTAGCCTTAATTCCAGCGTGATTATAAAAATCAATATCTTCAATTGCGATGGTTGCCTGTTTAATGTAAGGCGAAATTGTATCAAACGGAACTACAGTTCTTCTTACTTTTTGACTCAAATCATAGAGTAATACTTTCCCTGTTCGATCGTAGATTTTAGCTGATTGACCCAATAGTCGGTCGTCAAAAGAACTTAAATCTGGTGTCTTAAGACTTGTTGCCCAAACTAAGAAAATAGTCGCTGTTAAAACCCCAACAATCATTACTACTAAGAAAACATCTCTAATCACTGAATTGAACTTCTTTTTTGAGCCTTTTTTTGAAAATAGATGCTTAATTCTCCATTCAAAAAGGGAAATAACACGATCAACCCCAATAAGAAGTTTTTTGAAGATTTTTTTCATTAGTTTTGGTGATTTTAGGGTTAAAATATTCTTACAAATATCCCGAATTCTAAGCCTGTGATTAGGTATAAGGATACCAAAGGTTGGTAAAATATGCTAGATTATTTAGGATGAAAAACCTTTTTTCAAACAAATCAAAAAATATCGTTTTAGAAGAAAAAAACAAAGAAGAACTTTTAAGAGGTGTTCAAGAATTTTTACCGTCAAAAGACTTCCTTTTTAAGCAGTTGAGTGAGAGTAAGGAACAAGGTAAGCGACTTAGAATTTATACCGGAATCGATCCGACTGGTCCAACACTCCATTTGGGCCATATGATTGTTTTGAAAAAAATGAAACAGTTTCAAGAATTGGGGCATGAAGTTATCTTGTTGATGGGTGATTTTACAGCGATGATTGGTGATCCTACAGATAAGATGGCTGTTAGAAAAGTTCTCACTGAAAAAGAAATAAAAAATAACTTAAAATTATATAAAAAACAGGCTCAATTTTTCTTAAACTTTTCTGGAAAAAATCCAGCGAAGGTTTTATATAACTCAAGTTGGTTAAAGAAGATGAATTTAAAAGATGTCTTGAACGTAACCTCTCTAATGACGGTTGATCAGATGATGAAAAGAGATATGTTTTCTAAGCGAATGGATGAGAATAAGCCTATATATATGCATGAATTCATGTATCCGTTACTTCAGGGGTATGACAGTGTTGCTATGAATATCGATGTTGAAATTGGTGGAAATGACCAAATGTTTAATATGATGGTAGGTAGAGATTTCCAAAAGAAATTAAAAAACAAAGAAAAGTCTTGTATTACTATGAAGCTTTTGGCTGATACGAGTGGAAAGAAAATGGGGAAGACTGAAGGTAATATGGTTTCTTTGTTGGATTCAAACATTGATATGTTTGGAAAAATAATGAGCTGGACGGATGATATGATCTTAAATGGATTTGAGTTGTGTACAAACATTAATGATGATGAGTTTGAATCTATTAAAAGACTCATACAGAGCGGAGAGTCAAACCCTCGTGATCTTAAAATAAAGTTGGCATACGAAGTTGTAAAAATATATCACGGTGAAGAAAAAGCCGAACTCGCTCGTCAAAACTTTATAAACACCTTTTCAAAGGGTGAGATTCCAGAAAACATTCAAGAAATAGGTGTTCCTGCTGGTACCCCACTTGGACTTATACTCCAAAACGAAAAACTAGTAGCTTCTGCTGGCGAATTCAAGAGACTTGTAAAAGAAGGGGCTATAAACACAACAGAGGGTGAAGAAATACAGGATTTTAATTATGTGATTTCAAAACCAATAGTAGTTAAGGTTGGTAAAAGAAGATACCTAGATATAAAGGTTTTGATGTAGGTTTCTTGTTTTCTGTCTCTTCAAATAAATAAAAAAATAAAAGTCTCTGTATCCAGGATTACATCCATACAGAGACTTTTATTTTTTTATTTATGAATCTAGAAAGAATTTGAATCCCCATCATACTCATCCTCTTCATCCTCGTCGTCTTCTTCACCCGGAACACCAGCGTCTCCAAATATATCCATATGAGGATCTTCAGATTCTACAGGTGTATCAAAAGATGAGTGTGGGTCTGCTTCTAGGTCGTCTTCTTCATCTACTGCAGGGGCTATAGATGTTGGAGCAAAATCTGGTTCTTCACTACCAGCTTCTAGATCAATTTCTTCGCTTTCACCAGCTTCATCTTTTATTTCATCTTCATCTTTAAGTTCGTCAGACATATTTTGTTTGTGTTCAATTAATAACTAATGTATCTATGAACATATATGTAACATAGGTAAAAAAATATGCAACCCCTTACAAAAATGGTATATGTTGATAATTAAGTAGTCTAATTATCTTGAATATGCAAAATAGGCGAGCCCGACTGCAATTGCATCATATTCATCATCAAGAGCTCCAGATTTAACGTCTTTAACTAGAAGTTTCACCATTTTAATGACCTGGTCTTTTGAACTTTTTCCATCACCTGTAACAGATAGTTTTACTTGTAGAGGTGTAAATTCCTTGATTTGTAATCCATTTTTTCTACAAATATAAATAAGGGTTCCTCTTACTTCAGCTACTCTCATAGCAGTCTTTTGGTTGTTTGAAATAAATAGGTTTTCAATAGATAGTGCTTCAGGTTTGTATTCCAGAATTAATTGTTCTACTTGTAACCCTATTTGAGTAAGTCTATCTTCAAAAATATCTTTAGGACTCGTCTTTATACAATCAGAAAATATTAGAATTTCTTTCTTACCTTTTTCTTTATCAAGTATTGCTACACCAAGTCTTTCATAGCCTGGATCGATAGATAAAATTCTCATAAAATAAATATAAAATTTGGGAAAGCTCTAACTAAATAATTTCTTCTCGTCTGGATATGATATTTCCAAGTGTTTGTATCCTAACTCAGTGACAGTTCTTCCTCTAGGTGTTCTCTCTATAATACCGAGCTGTATTAGGTATGGCTCGTTAAATTCTTCAATTGTAGCTTGATCTTCTGATAGTGACGCTGCAATAGTGTTCAATCCAACGGGTCCACCGTTATATTTATTTATTATAGTTTCAAGAATGGTTCTGTCGGAGTGGGTGAGGCCTTTTTGATCAATACCAATCATTCGTAGTGCCTCATCAACAACTTCTTTCTTTAAGTTTGTCTTTTTTACCTGAGCAAAATCGCGACACCTCTTTAGTAGGTAATTTGCAGTTCTAGGTGTGCTTCGACTTCGTAGTGCAATTTCTTTTATTGCAGAAGGTTCTGTCTCGATAGATAATATTTTTGAAGATCTTTGTATAATTTTCTCAATCTCTTCATGCGTATAAAACTCAAGTCGAAAAACTCCTCCAGAAAAGCGTGAACGAAGTGGAGAGGAGACCATGGCGATTCGTGTTGTTGCAGCAATAAGTGTAAAAGGAGGTAAGTCGAGCTGTATACTTCGTGCGGAAGGTCCTTTTCCGATAATAATATCAATTTGACCTGACTCCATGGCTGGGTAGAGAACTTCCTCTACTGCTTTGTTAAGTCTGTGAATTTCATCGATGAAAAGAATATCTCCAGGTGAAAGGTTTGTAAGTACTGAAGCAAGGTCTCCTACACGCTCTATAGCAGGCCCAGACGTTATTTTCATCTGTACCCCTATCTCTTTAGCTATGAGGTGTGCAAGAGTTGTCTTACCTAATCCTGGGGGTCCATAAAAGAGGAGGTGTTCAGGAGGGTGGTTTCTCTGTTTTGCAGCCTCTAATAGGATAGTGAGGTTGTCTTTGATGTTTTGTTGCCCAATATACTCATCAAAACGACTCGGTCGGAGCGTTTGATCGAGCACTCCGTCTTCAACAGTAGTTGATTCTTCAATTTGCGAATTTTCGATAGGTTCTTCTTTCATGGTGTAAGAGATAATATGGCTTAATATATAGATATAATTATAAATCTTATATAAAAACCTGTATGTTTAGTAGTATACCAAGTATGTAGATAAAAGGGGAATACTAGACTCAATCTAAAGGATATGTCATAAAAGCTTGACAACAATATAATTCATGCTATGATACTTTACAGAGTCGCTGACCTTAGACAGGTCACGATTATCTCTTTTTAGAAAGTTTTGTGAAAACGGAATAATCTTTAAAGATATAAAACAGCTTCTTAAATCTCTAAGCAATAGAAACCTCGTAGTTTCAATCGGTTTTTCTTAAAGGACGGTCTGGTGCAAGTCTTCGCGGGCGAGTTCCTGGACCTATCCTCAAAGTACTATCGGGCTTCCGATCTCCGGATTGAAAGCATTGCTTGGAGATTTAAACAGCTGTTTTTTTTATTTGTATAGCTAAAGAACTTCCAATTAAGGATATATTTAACCGCTATAAAGTCAATCTAGTTTTACACTGTTGGATTAGGAGATTCTGTGTTCAAGTTTTCAATGGGTGGTTCTGTGATTGGTGTACCAATTTCATCAGATGTTGCAAGTGATCCAACTCCCAAGTCTATAGATAAATCATCCGCAGGAGGAATATTACTTGAATTGTCATTTGAGAGATTGTTATCATTTGTGTTTTTTGGGATAAGAAGCTCTTCGGCCATATCTACAACTCGTTCAAGTTCATCAAAAGATGTTACTCCCTTAAGAATTTTTATTAGTCCGTCTTGTTTCATGTTGAGAATTTTTTGAGGTAGAGCAGCTTGTTTAATTTCTCGTTCAGATGGATTTTCACGAACGATACTTTCAATATTTTTATCCGCTAAAATAGCTTCGTACACACCAATTCGCCCTTTATATCCAGTCTTATTACAAAGATCACACCCAACAGCTTCATACACTTCTGTAGGAATAGTAGGAAACTCCGCCATTTCTTCATATCCAACCATAGACGCAAATAATTCATCAATATAAGGTTGTCTTTCTTTTGAAATTGGAACTTTCTTTTTACACTCTTTACAAAGAGTACGAATAAGACGTTGTGCCATAGCTACTCGAATAGAAGAGGTGAGTACTTTTGGATCAACCCCAAGGTCAACAAGTCGTGTGAATGTACCTGCAGCGTTGTTGGTGTGCAGTGTTGAAAATACTAAGTGACCAGTAAGAGCAGCTTGAATAGCTGTGGATGCAGTTTCTCCATCTCGGATTTCTCCCACCATAATAATGTCTGGGTCTTGTCGGAGAGCCGCTCGAAGTCCTGATTCAAATGTATATCCTTTCTTTTCTTCAACTTGCGTTTGAACAACTCCCTCAAGGTGGTATTCAATAGGATCTTCAATTGTAATAATTTTCATTTCAGGACTCTGAGATTTTCGGAGGAATGAATAAAGTGTGGTTGTTTTACCAGATCCAGTTGGCCCAGTTGTAAGGATAAGTCCGTTTGGACGAGCGATCTCGGCCATAAGGATTTTGAAAAGACGAGGAGGAAAACCAAGATCCTCAATAGGTACAGAAATACTCTTTGGATTCAAAATACGCATTACTACAGCTTCACCATAGGAACCTGGTACTGTTGATGTACGAATTTCAATATCGTTCATATAAATTTTCACTGTAAATCGTCCGTCCTGAGCAGACTCTTTCAAGTTGAGTTTGAGTCCAGAAAGTAGTTTGAGCCGAGAAAGCATAAGTCTAAATGTTTCCATGTCGAACTTCACAACTTCTACAAGTACACCATCGAGTCGGTAGCGAAGTCTTGCATACTCAGCCTCTGGTTCAATGTGAATATCAGAAGATTTTGTAGCTAAGCCCCCTGCCATAATAATAGCCATAAGTCGTGAGACTTTGTGACTCTTCTTGATTGTAAGAGCTTCGTTAATAAGAACTGAAATATCAGGGAGCTTTTTTGCTTTATCTATAAGTGTTTCAATTTCTTCGTTTGAAATATCAAGTGAGCCAGCCTCTGTTTCAAATGCAAACGAGAGATCTTTATATCGATCCCATGCTTTCTCAATACTGTGCATTGAAGCCATATAAATAATAGTTTCATAACCTTTTGCTTGAAGAGTTCGAATAGAAGCAATAGTGTCTTGGTTCTGAGGGGAGTGTATAGCTATTGAAATTCTTTTTCCTACAATATTAAATACTGCTAGTTTATTTTGGCGAGCTTCAGGTTCGACGATAAGTCGGAGTCCATCTGTGTTGATAGGTACTCGAGTGAGGTCTATGTATGAAAGACCATACTTTTCAGAAAGCATTTCAATAGACTTTTCCTCCTCATCAC
>JAUPUG010000061.1 GCA_030917685.1 Patescibacteria group bacterium
AGGAAAGTGGACACAAACTTGGAATACCTCGACATTTTGTTATATATGACAGAGGAGACTCAAAGACTACAGTAAAGGATGCGCTTGTTGAGCTTGGCCACGACCCAAAGCAAATTGACCCGAATAAGATTCTTGGAATAATTTCTCGTGAGAAAGGAAATTTTACATCAAGAGAAGAGTTTGAAGCTAAAAGCGGAGATGATTACATGGGAAGTATCGCAGCTGAGGTATGGAGAAAATATGATGCAAAACTCGATAAAGACAAAGCACTCGACTTTGATGATTTGTTATTTAAAACAGCACACCTACTTTCTACACATGAAGATATTCGTGAGTACTATCAGAATAAATGGAAATATGTACATGTAGATGAATATCAAGATACAAACCAAGTGCAGTACAGAATTGTTCAACTACTTGTTCATAAACATAAAAATCTTGCAGTTGTAGGAGATGGGGATCAGTGCATTCTACCAAATACAAAAATTTCTTCGTTTTTTGAAAAAAAAATTGAAAATATAAGAGAAATTTCTGTTAATAAAATTTCAAAAGGGGAGTTAGTTCTCAGTGCAGCAGGCAGGTGTGATATTCACCCGCAGATAATTGAAGGAGTACGTCATAGAAATTATTCGGGTAAGATTCTTACGATTAAGACAAAATCAGGTAAAGAGATTTCTGTTACGCCAAATCATATGTTTTTTGCAGATCTTCCAGAAGGCTCTGAAAATCATTTCGTATATTTAATGTTTTCTGCAAGATTAGGGTATAGAATTGGTATTGTTCAAGGGTCTAGAGCTTCAAAGAGGGGGTTAATTGAATCTGGATTAATAGTTAGATTAAACCAAGAAAAAGCAGATAAAATCTGGATTCTTAAAATCTGTAAAACTAGAGGTGAAGCTCGTTACAACGAAACTCTTTTATCATTGAAATATTCAATACCAACGATTGTATTTCATAATGTTGGCCGAGGTGGCTTTATAGATACTCTATATATTGAAAAATTGTTTTCTGAAATTGACACAAATAAAAACGCACAAAAATTATTCCTTGAGACGGGTCTTTACTCAGAATTTCCACACTATATTCCACAAGGTACGACAACATCAAACACACTAAAAAGTAGAATCAATCTTAGACTGACTATGTTTTCTGATTTAAGAAAGACCATTAAGAGCCCTTGGTGTGCAACGCGAGTATCTATAAACACTACTGATACTAATATCAAAAATAAGCTTGTAGAGCTTGGTTTTTCAACACGAAAAGGTAAAAGGAATGATTGGCGCTGTGAAATATCTCGATTAGATTATAAAGAGGCTGAAGAAATTGCTGGAAAAATAAAAAAATTTATTCCAGAACTTGTTTATGTTAGGAACTCATTTATAACAAATAAAAACTACAATTTTACACCCGCAGGAAATCTGCTGGTTGGAATGAAAGTACCTGTGCAAATTGGCAACAAAATTAGTGAGGATGAAATAATAGATATTAAACAAAAAGAATACAGTGGTATCGTTTATGATTTAGACATAGAAAATACTCACAACTATATAGCTAATGGTTTTGTCGTACATAATTGCATCTATAGTTGGAGAGGGGCCAACATCGCGAATATTCTAAAGTTTGAAGAAGACTATCCTGATGCAAAGATTGTGCTTCTTGAACAAAATTATCGCTCTACTCAGACCATTCTCCAAGCAGCGAATAAAGTTATTGAGAAAAATATTTATCGTAAGAAGAAAAATCTTTTCACTAAAAATGAGGAAGGTGAAAAAATAAAAATATATACAGCGTACGATGAAACAGATGAGGCTAACTTCATTGCAAATACAGTGCGTGAAATGCTTGATAAGGGAGAAATTGGAGCGGATGGGCAGCGAAAGCAAATTAAACCAGATGACATAGCAGTGCTGTATCGAGCAAACTTTCAATCTCGCGCAATCGAAGATTCATTTCTTCGAAAAAATATTGCGTACACACTTTTGGGTACCAAATTCTTTGAGAGAAAAGAAGTTAAAGATGTCATTTCATACATAAGATTAGCCCTCAATCCAGATTCTATGGTTGATGTAAAGCGTGTAATCAACTCGCCAGTACGAGGTATTGGAAAGACAACATTACTAAAAGTTTTGGAAGGAAAAGAAGACGAACTTCCAAATGCAGCACAAGAAAAAGTGCGTTCATTTAGATCACTTCTTGCAGCAATCGCTCAAAAAACAAGAACAGATAAAGCATCTGAAGTAATTAAATATGTAATCACAATGTCTGGAATGGAGAAATCTTTCAAGGACGAAGACGAACAAGAAAGACTCGAAAACGTGCGAGAACTTGTAACACTTGCACTCAAATATGATTCATATGTACAACCAGAAGGTATAGAGAAAATGCTTGAAGAAGCCGCACTTGCAAGTGACCAAGATACTCTCGATGAAGAAAAAGATAAAGACAAAAAACCTGGTGTAAAACTTATGACAGTGCACTCATCAAAAGGTTTAGAGTTTGATCATGTATTTATCACTGGTCTCGAACAGGGTCTATTTCCACACGAGAGAATGGGTGAGTCTGCAGGAACACCAGAATCAAGTGAGGAGGAACGACGACTTTTTTATGTTGCGCTTACTCGAGCACGAAAAAGACTGTTTCTTTCTCACGCAAATGTGCGAACTATTTTCGGAAATAAGCAAGTAACACTTCCCTCAGAATTTTTAGCAGATATTGATGATGATTTGATTGAAGAAGAAAAGCCAGTGACGGGCATTAAATCTATATTCATTGATTTTTAGTTCATAAGAAGGCGGCGATTGCGAACAAGTAGAGGGCGATAGATTGCTCTATCTATGCTAGTGGTATAAGATTCCGACATGGAACACGACGCGTCGAATTCATCAGAATCAAAGGATTCATCACAACAAGCAGATGTGCCTCTAACACACTTTGCAAAAAAGTCACTCGGACAAAACTTCCTAAAATCAGAGCGTGCTCTTTCTGACATGGTAGAAGCAGGGGATATTCAGTCTGGCGAGACTATTATTGAGATTGGACCTGGAAAAGGGGCTCTCACAACAAAACTTCTGGCAAAGATCAGAGAATTGAACAATAAATCGCAGATCTCCCAAACGGATCGAATCGACCAGACAAGACTTGTTTGTATTGAAAAAGACGACAGACTTATCCCATTTTTGAAGGAAGAGTACAAAAAAGACATAGAGGATGGCATTTTGGAGATAATTCATGGAGATATTATAGAAATTCTGAATAATAAAGAGCAGATTGGAGCAATTATAGGTGAAACCAGTAATAGGGATTCTGAGACTAGAAACAAATCTATACCTTACAAGATCATCGCAAACATCCCATATTATATAACTGGCCTTATATTTAGAGGTATTTTTGAACTTGAGCATTTACCAAACAAAATTGTGATGCTGGTTCAAAAAGAGGTAGCGAATAGAATCATGACATATGGGGATAACGGGGAACAATCTGGGGAAAACGTGGGGAAAGAAAGTATTCTTTCAATAAGTATTAAACTGTATGGAACTCCTCGACGGGTTTCAATTGTACCTAGAGGAGCTTTTGTACCAGCACCAGCTGTAGACTCAGCC
>JAUPUG010000062.1 GCA_030917685.1 Patescibacteria group bacterium
CTCTTGAGAATTTCCTTGATCGTGTAAAAGATAAAAATCTAAATAAAAAATCTCTCGAAGCTTTGATTAAAGCTGGTGCAATGGACGACTTCGGTAATCGTTCTGTGATGCTTGCAAACTTGGCTGATCTACTCGAATACAACAAAGAGCAACAAAAACGACCCGAGAACCAACATTCACTGTTCGGTATGTTTGGCGCAGCTGACGCAAACGATACTGTAAATAAAGATTCTGGACCATTAAAAATTGGTGGATACGGCGAACATTTACGGCTTCGTGAAGACAATATCGAAGGAGGCCTCGCAACACAGTCTCAAATGCTCGCGTGGGAGAAGGAACTACTCGGTCTCTATATCACGGGGCATCCGCTTGATAAGTACCGAGAAATCCTCGATAAGAGAGATATTAATATTGAAAAGTTGAAAAAAGTCATTGAGGCTGATGCTGAAGAATTTGCTGCAAAAGTAGCAAAGGAAGAAGAAGCTAAGTCTGCACTAGATTCAATGGATAGACAGAAACGTGAATTTGAAGAAGCGAATGGAATTGCTCCAGACCTGGATGTTGAAGTTAAAAAGCATGATGACAAGAATGAAGCAAAATCAAAAAGTGCTGGCGGCGAGCCAAAAAAGCGCTTCAATAAAGAGGAATGGAAGAAACAGATGGCCGCGAATCAACCGAAAGAACGCCAAGTGGTAGTTGCAGGTATTATTGAAGAAGCAAAAGAAATTGCTACAAAAAAGGATCCAACAATAAAGATGATGTTCTTAAAACTCGCGGATTTTACGGGGTCTATTGAGGTTGTAGTATTTCCAAAAACATACGAGCAGTTTAAGTCTGTACTTGTACCTGAAGCATGTGTGGCTATTAAAGCTAAGACCTCAAGCCGAAATGGCACTCCGAGTTTAATTATAGATACGGTGAAGGTGTTGAATTAACTTTTATCTAACAAATCGTCGTTGAGTAGATCTTCAAATGGCATGGCTCTAAACTTGTATCTATTCACATCGCTACGTGCGTCTTTAATTACCTTTTGCATGTATGGTGTCATCGCATTACCAGCTGAAAAACTAACTTCTCGTGTTCGAATAAGTTGCTTCAAAAAAGCATTAACTACTGCACTTAATGTTAATCCCATTTCATCAATAATCAAATAGACCTCGTCTTTGACCCGAGGGTCTGCTTTTATATGAATCATCGTTGTCTTCGCATTATTTATTCTCATGTTTATTTATTTCAAATTATAGTCTCTCAAACTAATCTTAGGCTAAATGTTATTTGGCTATTTTAATATCGGTATATGTATGAGATATCTAACGTGTATCTAGTAGATATTTCATACACATCTTGAAGATTCTTTTGATGTGTAAGCAACCACTCTTCACCTCCCTTAAACTTCATCTTGTTTAATTTGATTTAATTTTACTAGGCGTACACTTAATATAAACAAATTTGGATAAAATTTATTTCAAAATTAAATAAAGATAAACAGAGTCAACTTGATACCAAACGTCAAATTTTATGCTAAAATGCCCGTATTATGAAAAACGAAATCGACGCGTCAAACGACGCCGTGCACGCTTCAAATAGCGCACAATCCATAGAACATATCAGACACTCTCTAGCCCACTTGCTTGCAACCGCGACGGTGAGCCTATACCCTGATACGCTTCTTACGATTGGACCAGCTGTTGAAAACGGTTTCTACTACGACATGGACTTCACTGCCCCACTCAAGGATGCAGACCTTCCTGTCATTGAACAGAAAATGCGAGACATTCTCAAAGAATGGACAATAGCATCAAAGAAAGGCTCAGCACCTGACGCTGCTCATTTTTTGCACAAAGAAGTCTCAGTTGATGAAGCACGAGCTTTTTTTGCAAACAATCCATACAAACTTGAGCTTATCGAGGACATCAATGCAAAGGGTGAAAAAATAACTCTCTATACTGTAGGCTCTGGAACAGCACATGAATTCACAGATCTTTGCCGAGGTGGACATGCTGACGACATGAGTACTATTGATCAGAACTCATTTACTATCACACGTGTGGCTGGCGCATATTGGCGAGGAGATGAAAAAAATAAAATGCTCACACGAGTATATGGTTTAGCATTTTCTACAAAAGATGAATTGAAAGCATACATCAATCAACAAGAAGAAGCAAAAAAGCGAGACCATCGAAAACTTGGAAAAGAACTCAAGCTTTTTACAATTTCAGATCTAGTAGGATCTGGTCTTCCAATGTTCCAACCAAAAGGCGCACACTTGAGAAGGACAATCGAAGATTATCTATGGGAACTTCATCAAGACTATGGTTATGAACGAGTATGGACTCCTCATCTTGCGAAAGCTGACCTCTATGTAGCATCTGGCCATGGTATGCATTATCTTGCTGACATGTTTTCAGTTCATGGAGGTACAAGTAAAGAGGATTTCTATGTTAAACCGATGAGTTGCCCTCACCATATTCAGATTTTTGCTGACAATCAATTCTCATACCGTGACATGCCTGTTAGATATTTCGAAGCAGCAACAGTGTATAGAGATGAGAAAACAGGGCAGCTAGGCGGACTTACACGAGTGCGATCCATTACTCAAGATGATGGACATCTTTTCTGCCGAATGTCACAACTTACTGAAGAAGCATCAATTGTGGTTAAAATAATCAAAAAATTCTTTAGTACCATGGGTATGCTCGATGGGTATAAAGTTCGACTCTCGCTTCGAGATGACAACAAAGAGACATGGCTTGGAACAGACGAGGTCTGGGAAATTGCCGAAAAAGGTTTGATTGAAGTTTGTAAAAATGAGAATCTTCCATATTTTGAAGGAAAGGGAGAAGCGGCTTTTTACGGACCAAAACTCGACTTTATGTTTAAAGATGCAATCGGACGTGAACATCAACTTTCTACTATTCAGTATGACTTCAACCTACCTGAGCGATTTGACCTTTCATATATAAATGAAAAGGGAGAGAAAGAACGTCCAATTATGCTCCACCGTGCAATCTCAGGTTCTATTGAGCGATTTATGGCAATTATGATCGAGCACTTTGCTGGAGCATTCCCTGTATGGATGTCCCCTGTTCAAGTCAAAGTTGTACCGATTGGTGAACGACAATTTGATTTTGCGCACGAAGTCTTCGCAACACTCAAAAAAGCTGATATCAGAGTTGAAGTTGATTTATCAGGTGATAGTCTTGGAAAAAAGATTCGAAATGCGAAGACAGACAAGATTCCTTACACTCTCGTTATTGGTGACAAAGAAATTGAAAACAAAACTGTTACAATCGAAAGTCGAACTGGTAATGAAGGTGCTGTAAGTGTGGAAGATTTCATTGCGCGAATTGTGAGTGAGACAAAGAATCGAAGTTTATAAAGTGTTAGAATATTAATAAGCAGTAACGATAAAACGCACCTCGCCGAAGCGGGGTGCGTTTTCTTTGGGCCTGATAGCAAGTGGTGGTTTCACTTGGCATCCGGTGTGAGGTCTTTTCTCATCGTCACAGTAATGATTGCATAACGGAGAGCATTCTCTTCATCTGGAGTGATGACTTTTTTTCGCCTCCAAACTGTCAGCAAAGCGGCATCAATTCGACCATCGGACAGAGACCACCACGGGAATCGACTCGCATCGACTTCTTCTCCCGCCATGAATTGATGGACAGCCTCTTTGACAAGCTGAGCTTCTTGATGCCGACGCTGGGTATCTTCCGGCGACTGTAGGGTGAACCAAAAGGTGACCGCGACAATGAAGCCGACGACTCCAGTAATAATGTGTACTTTCATAGGTGTTCCTCCAAGTTTAACTTTGATTGCTCTGGTATTTCAACCATTGTGTAGGTCTGAGCAAGACCCAAGATCAGTGATCTAAAAAAACTATATCACACCTCTACACCTTGTCCATACTACGTAAAAGACAAAATGGAGTAGAAGAAAAGCCCGACCACACGAAGTGATCGGGCTTTTTTTGAAGTCGATGAACAAAGATTATCTTCAACTTCCGCAACGACTTACTTCACCTTGTCCGTTGTAAAGTGGACGCAGGAGGTGCTGATGGAGAGTAAGGATCAAATATCCTGATGAGAACCTTGGGGTTTATCCCATGCTTCTCAACTTCACCGCGCCAATACCAGAATGCTGGTTCTGGCATATTCCAACGCTCATTTGGACTCAGTACCCTGTAAAAAGGCTTGTTGCCCATGATTGGATATGGTGTCATATCCAACCTTGCAGTATAGCCATGCGTTGGGAGCGGAGGATCTATGTAGGTTGACTGCAGTTTTGGCATCCTCTTTGTTTTGAAGGCTGCACTCTTAGTAGTCTTTCTCGACGAGCCTGGCGGTGCTTTTTGAATAGTTGTCACCTTTGCCGGCGGCCTCTCATAGACAATACCTTGTAAAGGTGTGCCCTGAGGATACACAGGATATGGCGAGTTGTAATAACTCTGACACGAGGTCAGAGATGACATCAAGACAGCGCTGAGCATCAGCATGACAAGAGGCATGCGACCCGTCAGAGACGGTGGCGCGGATGAAGCGTAAAGCTTCATATTTTCATTCTGTTTCATTGAACATTATCTCCTCCTGCAGGTGTATGTACTTTAGGGACTGACTGTCCGAGCGACAATGGCGATTGAGAATCTCGCAGAACGTATTAGGTTCCACTTACTCAAAAGGTGGCTCTACTAAGGTATTTGGAAAGCAGGTATTTCCGGGCAAGATTATGTCGTCAAAGCCACACAATGTCAACACAACCTTAATCCGACACACACATACCCAACCTTGCTACCACTTTGATTTCCTACCAGAATTAGACCCTTATTTTTTTATGATTTTGAAAGCTCTGTTAGCAAAACCATATCCAGTAGTCTCAATCTGACCACCGCCCTGGAAGCTTGTTTCTTCTGTCTTTTTAACCGCAACAACTAAAGTATGATCACCTGAAAGAAATCCAGCAGGAACCTTAAATGATGATACCCCCGCACTAACTTTAACTCTTCCGAGCTTTATAGCAGCAGATCCTTTTGTATAAGGAGTTCCGGGTAGTGGCATAAAATTAAATTCAACTAAATCATCAGGATTAAACCCTGTAGTTTTTGGATTCCAACTTACACTAACAGTATCACCAGTATATAGAGTAGAAGTTGAAGAATCTAATTTTACATTAATAAATGGTCTTCCAACGCCTATATAGTCTACAAGTACAATATCTTTTGATAGCCCTACAACACTCGCCTTTCCAACAGGGTTAGCTGTCACCTTTACCTGATATGTGCCAGCGGACGCCTTTCCAGCTCCTTTATATGTATCGTAAAACTGAATAGATCTCTTAAGTGCTGACACCTTTGTAGCAGGAGCTGTAAGTGTGACTTCCTGATTAGTTTCCTTATTTACCAAAGAAAATACAACAGGAGTTGCAGCTGGAATGTTTTTAGAATTCCAAGATATCGCTATCCGATCATTTGCACTATTCATGAAAGTATATCCCTCGATTGGATATACAACATTAAGCTCCGCGTTTGGTATAGGTTGTGACACCACTGAAAAAGGAGTTGAGGCTAGTGTAATCAATTGCTTATTAAAGGTTGCAGACAACACTACATTGTAGCTTCCATCAATAAAAGTATTTGGAATAGTTAACTTCTTATTCTTCAAAGAAAAAGCCACGTTTACTGATTTAAGTACAACGCTACCATCCGACTTTGTAACAGACACTCCAATTGGAGTCTTGTCAGGTATATTTTGACCTGTCCAAGCTACAGTGACAGTATCTGGCTTGCCAACTTGCACCTTATCCAAAACAACTGAAGTTATAACAGGCGCAGTAGTAGAAGAAACACTATTTGCCACCTGAGCCGTACTATTAGATATATCAACTTGTCCCGTAAGTCCCGCTATAAATATTCCCACAGCACTAATCAAAGTACTTAATGATTCTAACATTTTTTTAAAATTAATTATTATTTTTAACCATTTAATTATACCACAAGAATACAGAGTAAATCGTTCTATAAAAAAATTCTATGAAAAATATGAGAATTCAGCACAGCTAAGAAAATCTTTGCCAAAAGGGCTAAAATGTTGTATCTTATGGGTAAGGCAAGGTAACTCGTATTCAAATCTCGCTTTATTTTTATATTTTTTTGATAGAATCTTGAACTCCTAGATTTTCTACACAAATTTTCTATACAAAATTCACAATCCTCAACTATGTCTAAAAACACCTCACAACCACACATTTCAGCAGAAAAAACATCTCGTCCCCCTGTTGTGGTTGTTATGGGTCACGTCGATCACGGTAAGTCTACCCTTCTCGACTATATTCGAAACACAAATATCGTAGATAAAGAAGTTGGAGGTATTACACAGCGTATGTCTGCGTATGAGGTGGTTCACAAAGTCGCAAACTCAAACGATAAAAAAGGATCAACTAGTAAAAAAGAAGAAAGACACATCACCTTTCTTGATACACCAGGTCATGAATCTTTTAAAGCAATTCGTTCACGAGGTGCGAACGCGGCTGATATTGCAATTCTTATTGTATCTGCTGAAGACGGAGTTAAACCACAGACCCTTGATGCATATCGAGAAATCAAAGCTGCAAATCTCCCATACATTGTAGGTATTAGTAAAATCGACAAACCAAACGCAAACATCGACCGAGTAAAACTTAGCCTCGCTGAGAATGAAATATATGTTGAAGGATACGGAGGAACTATTCCTTTTGTACCCTTTTCTGGAAAAACTGGCGCAGGCATCGACGATTTACTCGACATGATTCTTTTGACTGCAGAAGTTGAAGATTTTAGTGCACAGAAAGATGTACCAGCAGAGTGTCTTGTGATTGAAGCGAATAGAGATAAAGTTCGAGGTACTACAGCAACTCTTATTGTTAAAAATGGAACCCTTAAAGCCGGAGCATTCCTTGTTGCAGGTGACGCCATGTCCCCTGTTCGTATTATGGAAAATTCTCTCGGAAAAGCTGTTAAGGAAGCTGGACCATCAATGCCTGTACGAATCGTAGGTTGGGATCACGAACCAGAAGTTGGAGGAATGTGCTTTACATTTTCAACTAAAAAAGAAGCCGAGAAATACATAGAGGCAGAACAACTGAAAGCTCAACACGAAAAAGAGAAATCAGGTAAAAGTGATCTCAATCGTGGCAATTTTAATGAACTCAGCGAGGTCAGCACCGTACCGCTTATCGTAAAAGCTGATACTTCAGGTTCTATCGAGGCACTTAAGTACGAAATTTCAAAACTTAAAATCGACAGAGTAAATCTTAAAATTGTTATGTCAGGTATTGGAGATATTGGTGAAAATGAAATCAAATCTGCAATCGGTGTCCCTGGAACAATCATCATTGGATTCACAGTTAAAGTTGATGGCGCGACAAAGCGATTTGCTGAGCAAAACAAAATTACCATCCATACATTCGATATTATTTACAAGATGACCGAATGGCTTGAAGCTGAAGCAAAGGAAAGAGCTCCTAAAGTGGAAATCGAGGAACAAAAAGGTGTAGCAAAGATTCTTAAATTCTTTAGTTCTGTACGAGACAAGCAGGTTATTGGTGCACGAGTTGAATCAGGAGCTATCTCATTCAATGATGAAATCAAGATCATCCGACGAGATGTAGAAATTGCGCGAGGACGAGTTCGAGAACTCCAGCACATGAAGTCTAAAGTGGGCTCTGTTGACGAAGGTAAGGAGTTTGGTGCTTTACTCGAATCTAAGATAGAAATCGCTCCTGGAGACAAAATAGAGGCATTTCACACGGTAACAAAGTAAGCCAAGGGTCGCTCGCAATCACCCTAACGTAAAATCACACATGGTAACAACAGCACGAATCAATCCACATAGAGACCGACGAACTGAAGACCTCATCAAAGAGATGGCGGGTAAGTTTTTATCTATCGAATCAAACAGAACTTCCCTTGTTACGGTTACAAATATCAACCTCTATAACCGAGGAAAGAATGTAACTATCTTTTTCACAGTACTTCCAGAAGATAAAGAGAAGGCTGTAGAGGATTTTACAAAGCGAAAGCGAGGAGAATTTCGAGAATACATGAAAGAGAACTCTCGACTCCCTATTATCCCTTTTGTAGACTTTGAAATCGACCTAGGAGAGAAAAATCGACAAAACGTAGACAGATTGATATAGTACTAGGACTAGTTATTATTGCAGCTTAACTAGGAAAAAGTAGGTTCGGTACAACAAAAAAACAATAGAGACAAGACGCAGTGGCGAAGCTGGTCAACGCGACAGTCTGCAAAACTGTTATGCGCCGGTTCGAGCCCGGCCTGCGTCTCAATAAAGTTAGTTATACAAACATTTGTAGGGCTACAATGCTGGTTGTGTGGGACTTATTCACAAGTTTCTAGTTTGGTTATGGAGAAGTGCAGAGTTATAATCTGGACATGAAAAAAAGGACTTGGGATTTAGAACAACTTCAAGAAGCTGTGAGAGAATCTTATAGCTTTAGATCAGTCATGATAAAGTTAGGTCTTATTCCTGCTGGAGGAAATTATGATGCAATTAAACGAGTCATTTCAGAAAATAATATCGACAAATCTCACTTCACGGGCATGGGATGGAAAAAAGGAAATGATACTCCTATGTTTCCAAGAAGATCACTAAAAGAAATACTTATTGAAGGCTCGACTTACCAGAGTTATAAATTGAAAATGCGTCTTTTTGAGGTCGGATTGAAGTACCCAAAATGTGAAGAATGTGGCTGGGCAAAAATTTCTTCAGATGGTAGACTACCTCTCGAGCTAGATCATATAAATGGCAAAAAGACAGACAATAGGATTGAAAACATTAGAATCCTCTGTCCAAACTGCCACAGCCTTAAGACTACTCATAGAGGAATGAACAAAAAAGCTCGGATGGCGAAATGGTAAACGCGTGACACTTAAAATGTCATGACTTAACAGTCTTGTGGGTTCGAGTCCCACCCCGAGCACAAATTTTAAAGATTGACGAATGTCGATTTAAAACATCTCTGATTTCAAGTGTTTCACCTTGGCTTTGCACCGCTTTGCATAAGTTAACTTTGTATAAGTGTACCCTTACCCTTAAGTGTTTCACCTTGCGAAATAAGCATTTTTTTGTTACTATTTTTTCCTGTATATAGCTGTGAAAAATATCTCACGCTTATTCATAAAAATGCGCCCGTAGCTCAGCTGGTAGAGCAGCTCCCTCTTAAGGAGACGGTCGTAGGTTCGACTCCTACCGGGCGCACAAGTAAGTCAAAATTTAATATATTCTAAATAATTTTTTTAGTAAAAAATTTTAACTTACGATTTAAAAAACACGGGCGAGTGGCGGAATTGGTATACGCACATGCCTTAGGAGCATGCACCGTAAGGTTTGAGAGTTCGAGTCTCTCCTCGCCCACCAGAAAATAACCTTGTTTTACAGGGTTATTTTAATTTTTACAGATTGTCACTAATAAAAACTTGACTTTTTCTTTATATATGCCATTATGTCATTTAAGTGAAGTTAGTCGGGTAGGAAACTTTGCCTTTATCTGTGCCACAGCCAGATGATTAAGAGAACAACCGACTGTTCCAATTGGAATCAAGATTGGCGAAGGTAACATCCCCTAAGTCA
>JAUPUG010000063.1 GCA_030917685.1 Patescibacteria group bacterium
CGCACTCGTCATGTTTGCTATCGTTGTTTCTCTTGCCTTTTTTATCTCGGCATATAGTTTTTCAAAACAAGGTTCATATGTAGAGGTAAAAGGTCTATCTGAGAGAATAGTTAAAGCTGATACCGCGATATGGTCAATGAGTTTTGAAATTAAATCAAATGATATTGATTCACTCTATGCTGATATTGAGAAAAATACTAAGACTATCAAATCATTTCTAGCAGAGAAGGGGTTTGAGGCTACAGAAATCAACGTGGCACCTGTAAATATTTATCAGGATACCTACAAAGAGGCTGCTTTTAGATACAACTCAACAAATCAAGTAGCGGTATATACCAAAAAAGTAGATGCTGCCAAGAAGGCTTCTAATGAGACATTGATGTTGGTTAAACAAGGCGTGGTACTCAATCAAAACAGTATTTCTTTTGAGTTCTCTGACTTAAATAGTATCAAACCCGAAATGCTTGCTGAAGCAATCAAAAACGCGCGTAGTACGGCTGATCAGTTTGCCGAGAATGCCGCTTCAACTGTAGGAAGTGTTACGAGAGGGAATCAAGGTGTATTTGAAATAGAAGATAAAGATCCTGGGTCACCTGAGTACAAGAAGATTCGTCTTGTCTCAACTTTGCGGTTTTTGTTGAAGTAAATATTGTTATTTTAATCTGACTGCGACTTCATGCTATTATAGAACGTATATATTGAACATATGGAAAGAAAAACCTCATTTGCAGAAGCTGTACGAAAGCATATTGGCATTACTATTACTGGCCTTATTGTATTGGCAGGTATCGTAGCTTGGTCTGAATATCGATATTATGAATTAAAAAAAGTGGTCGCTGTAAAACAGACAGATTTTACAAATCAAATCGCATCTTTCACTGCGAGTAGTACAGAAATGCAAAATGTACTCGCAACGCTTATGTCAAAAATTGACACTTTAAATAATGAAAGTATTGCACTGACTGGTGTGGTTCAAAATGAAAAAAGTAAAAATGAAGTTATTCAAGAGCAAGTAGGAAAGGTTGCAAGTACTATTGGGTCACTTGATAAGTTGAGTAAGACAGATCCAGAATTGTTACAGAAATATTCAAAAGTCTTTTTTCTAAATGAGCACTATACTCCACCAAATTTAGCAACGGTATCTTCTGATTTTTCATTGAATAAAGAGACAAAATATCAAGTGCATGCAAATATTGCCAATAATCTCGATAACATGCTTAAGACTGCGAAGTCACAGGGTATGAATCTATTGGTTGCCTCAGCATATCGTTCTTACGGGACACAGGGTTCACTCAAAGCAAACTATAAAGTTACATATGGTGCTGGAACTGCAAATAAGTTTTCAGCTGAGCAGGGTTACTCAGAACATCAGCTTGGTACTACACTAGACTTTACCACACCGAAGATTGGGGGAGTTTTGACGGGTTTTGATACTACACCAGAATTCACATGGCTAGTTAATAATGCTCACACATACGGATTTGTTATGTCATATCCAAAAGGGAATGCATACTATATATATGAACCATGGCACTGGAGATATGTTGGTGTTGATTTGGCGAGTCGTCTAAAACGAGAGGGTAAAAATTTCTATGATCTAGACCAAAGGGTGATTGATGAGTATTTGTTGTTGGTGTTTTAGATTTACTTCTTGCACTTCACGCATCTACATCCGAGCGGTTTGATGTGATCATCCCAATATTCTTTTCCGTAGTCATAACAGATCTCTTCGCCAGCTTTGATATTTTTTGTTGTAAAAATAAAGACACGTCCTTTATGTGTTTCAGGTTCTGCATTTGGTTTACATGAGTGGTTTATGTATCGTGCTGTATTACTTCGATCTCTTCCATCAATAGTCTTTCGAGCATGAACTTCAAACAAATATTTACTTGTACTTGTGTATTCTTCTTCTCCTTTTATAACTCGCCCTACATATTCTATGAAACACACACCTTTTGGCATGTCTTCTCCTGCATATAGTCCGAGCCCTGCTGATGAACGTCCTACTCGCACTTTGTGTCCACTAATATCATATTTAGATTTTCTCTTTTGGCCGGCAGTTTTTAGCTTCTTGATTTCTGGTTTTTTCATTTGCATGATTGTATCATATGTATATGATTACCCAAGAAAAGATATGTAAAACTTATGGTCTCTCGCCAAAGAATTTCAAGATACTCAAACGCCTAAATTCCCCAAAGAAGATTCAGGATTTTTTAGATACTCTACCGCTTAATTGGGAACATGGACATGAGACATACATGTCAGTTGAGAGGACAATGAATGCAGGTAAAGCGCATTGTCTAGAAGCTGCTCTTTTGGCCTCACTGGCGCTGTGGATACAAGGCGAACCTCCACTACTGCTTGATCTAAAATCAAATAACGGGGATGATCACATTATAGCGTTGTACAAGATAGGTAAAAATAAAAGCACACAGGCTGTTGGTACACAAAGGTGGGGTGCAATAAGTAAAACAAATCACACGACTTTGCGGTTTCGCGATCCTATTTATATGAGTGTACGGGAACTCGCGGTGTCTTATTTTCACGAATATATTCACTTGAAAACAGGAGAGAAGATTCTCGAAAGTTATTCAGAACCTTTTGATTTGCGAAAGCTAGATAAAAGGCAGATTAAAGACTGGGTATCTGGTGTAGAGGATTTGTTTTGGCTTGCCGAGGCTATA
>JAUPUG010000064.1 GCA_030917685.1 Patescibacteria group bacterium
ATGCACTTGCTGCATTTCCGACTTTGTCGGCTTGCTTCGCAAAAGGGGAACGAGAGAAATTTATGAATCATATGGTGACAGCTGTGCGGCATGTTATTTTCTGGTCTATTCCTATTGCTGCGCTTTTTATCGTACTTCGTGCACAGATTGTACGAACTATACTTGGCAGTGGTTCATTCAACTGGGATCATACACGACTCACGGCAGCGTGTCTCGCTTTGTTTGTGGTGTCCCTAGTTGCACAGGGGCTCGAGCTACTATTTATACGTGCATACTATGCTGCAGGGCGTACTGCAAAGCCGTTAGTTCTCAATATTATTTCTTCAGTATTTACGATAGGGTTTCCGTTTCTATTGCTGATGGCATTCAATGCGAATTCAGTATTTAGATTCTTTATTGAATCTTTATTTAAAGTTGAGGGAATAGAAGGGGCTGCTGTGCTTATGCTTCCACTTGGATATTCTATTGGAACACTTCTCAATGCCTTGGCGTTCTGGATTATGTTTGAATATGATTTTGGTAAGGTATGGATGACAAAGGCTCTCGCGGAAGGTGCTGATGGTGAAAAAAGTGAAAGCAAAATTGATTCTGCTATGGTTGCGCGAGGTGATAGATTTGCATTTACGCCAAAAGTATTACCGACGTTGCTTGTAAGTATTGAAGCTGCGGTTGCAGGAGGGTTTGTCGCGTATCTTGGACTCAATATATTTGATACGGTATTTGATCTTTCGACTTTGTTTGGAATATTCATGCAGGGATTTGCAGCTGGTATTATGGGCATCGCTGGTGCTGTGGTGGTGTTCCTTCTTTTGGGTAATAAGGAAATAGGGGAAATATATGGAGCGCTCCGACAGAAAGTATGGAAGGGTAAGATTATAGTTTCTGAGCCGGATAAAATAGAAGTCTAAACTAAAATAAAATACCCGTATGTATCCGAGATTTCATCTATACATACGGGTATTTTATTTTAGTTTATTCTTACAGTACTACGTGAGTTTTTGTGCTTATTCTGCAGAATAAATCTACTTCGCAACCTCTTCAGTCTTTCGTGGGAGGAATTTGTTCATAGCTTTAATAGCAACGAATACTGAGAGAGCAACAATGAGGAAGTTCACAATGTTATTGATGAATGATCCGAACTTGATAACACCACCATTGATGTGCCATGCGATAGTCGCAAAGTCTGGTTGTTTGAAAATGGCAGCAATAGTCTGCATTACGATATCGTTTACGAGTGAGTCTACGATTTTGTTAAATGCAGTACCGATAACTACACCGACTGCGAGATCGATTACATTTCCTTTGACTGCGAATGCCTTAAATTCTTCTATAAAGTTTTTCATGTGATTGATGTGTTCTTGGTGTGTTTATAATATATCAGGTAACTCTGCTGGAGTTGATGAAGTAGAGATGGTTGTGGTTGCTGTAGAATCAACAACTGGTGCAGGGTTCAATTCTGCTTCAATGATTTGCTTCAACTTTTCATAAGTTACTACTCCTCGGATGAGAGGTTTGCCATTTACGATAATCGTAGGTGTTGAGTAAATACCCATTGTTGATGCATCTCGTTCGTCCTCTGCTACTGTCGCTTTGTACTTTGTTGCATTCTGCTTGAGGTCGTTCTTGTATTTTTCAATATCAAGCCCGATCTGCACAGCATACTTCTCGAACAGCTCTGACACTTCTGCTGGCTTGATGCCGTACTTAGTCCATGTATCCTGTTTTTCAAAAAGGATATCGTGCATCTCTATCATCTTTCCTTGTTCACGTGCTGCAAACACTGCAGACGCTGCGAGTACTGAATTGGCGTGAATAGGGATAACTCGGAATACGAAGTCTATCTTGTCTTTGTATTCTGCTTTTATACGCTTGAGGGAAGGGTGGAGCATAGCACACGCTGGACACTCAAAGTCTGCAAATTCTACGAATTGGATTTTTGCATCCTTTCCAGTCTCTCGTAGACTGTCTGATCTAACGAGCGCATCAGTCTTGACTGATATCTCTGGAAGTTCCGCACCTCCTTTTGGTCCACCAGCAAACATAACTCCGACGATTATAATAATAACGGTAAAAACGCCTATAGCGCTTATGATTTTTGTGTCTGAATTCATGGGGGTATTATAGCAAAATAGGTACACTATCTCTACATGTCTCTCTCGTGCTGTGAGTTTAACCTATATATCGCTTGTGAAAGGTACCCTGCATGCGGAATCCCTGATGCTTTCTGTGTATTTATTTCTTATGCTACACACTTTGTGCTAACACTCTCCGTCTCTCCACAAGCATGAGTGCAATGATGACTGAAAAAGCAGTGAATGCCATGAAGGGAATGGTAATGAATCCAAGAAGTTCAAAGTATCGAGTAGTGCATGAGACTCCTGTAGAACATGGTGCGAGATCGTCAGGGATTATCTTGTAGTAAAGGAGTACGTGGTATATGGAAACCATCCAACCTATGATTGCAGGAGTAATGACAAAAAGCCAAGTGTCTTTGTTTTTTCGGAGTATCCCAATGGCGAGCGTAATGAAAAGAGGGAACATGGCAATACGCTGGTACCAACAGAGATCACATGGTTTGAGTCCCATAATCTGACTAATGTACATACTGCCGAGAAATGCCACGATGGCTTGGATGAGTGCAAGGTAGAGTGCGTTGTTGATAATGAATTGTTTTGTGGTTTGGAGCATGTGATTGGGTGGTGTTGTTATGCGAAAATTTGCACGTTGTATGGATTTTAGTATATCAAAAACAAAACCACCACGCATTGCCAGTGCGGGGGGTGAAGTGGAGTATGAATGTACGGTGATAGGGACTTTGACGATGCAATTTTTCTATCCGAGATACATTCTTGAAAGAGTAATCTTGAGATTGATTACTCCATCAGTGACAACGATTTGCAAACAAGGCCAACCATAGGTGTAGGGAAGGCAATTGAAGTACGAACGAAAATCTAGACCTGAAAGAAATCCTTCGATCTGACCACGTTGTCGATCGATGCTGATGGC
>JAUPUG010000065.1 GCA_030917685.1 Patescibacteria group bacterium
AACATTTACCTTTCGGATAATGTCTCGAGCGTTAACGTATTCTCGTCCGAAGATAATACCTGTTCCGTATGGCTTAAGATCGATGAATACACCTTTCTTGTCGATAGCGATAACAGATCCTTCTACAAGGACTCCGATAGGTGGGGGAGTAATAGTATCAAAGAGTAGTTTCCCCATGTAACTATCGTTTTTTGGTGCGAGTTCCAGTTCCTCGTTTGAGATTTCTGGAATCGCTGCATCTTTTGTTTTTGTCATTTAAGGTTTGTGAAATAGACGCTTCTGCTTGGGTGGACTGGATGCGCTAGCTTGCGTGGTGTGAACCGTTTTTAGGCGATTCATAGACACGCTAGTGAGCGGGGACACGGCAGGGTTTACATCTACTTCGGATTAATAAAGTGCCTAGGGAGTATAGCGTATTTTTACCCTCTGTGGGTACTTGACATTATCTATATAAGTTGTACTATAATATAGTCTTAATTTGGCGTCTATTTGTATCTCTCGTCTAGAGGTACGTTGCCATTCTAGGCTGTTAAGGTTCATTGAAAAACAAAACAAAAAGAAGGGAACACTTGTTCATGAAAAAAAGTCAGTCAATCCTCGGGCTCCTCGGAGAGCTCAACCGTAAGGGGCAACCACTTGTGGTTGCGACGCATGATGGAATCTTTCACCTTGATGAGACTCTGTGTCTCGCCATGTTGAAATATCTCTGTGATGCCTTTCACGTTGTCCTAAATGTGCAAAGATCACGGGATCTGTTCATCGTTAATCGAGCTGACATCGCGATTGATGTCGGCATGAAGTACGAACCCGAATATTTCCGCTTCGACCATCATCAGAAAGGTGGTGCTGGATGCCGAAAGAAGGATGGTTCAGAGGAGGATGGGACACCTTTCTCCTCAATCGGACTTTTTTGGAAACATTTCGGCGAAGACTTCTGCAAAGTTGTTCTCAATGGGGAAAGTCGTGCTTCAGTGGATGCTGGTCAGCTCCAGAAAATTTGGAAAAAAGTTGATCGGCTTCTGATTGAAGGAGTTGATGCCCTTGATACGGGATCTGTAAAAATAAGGTCAAAAGGCCTGATGGTACAGTCCTTGTCAAGTTGTGTATCTCATCTCAATCCGGTCCAGATTATGTATGCTTCAGATTCAAAAGCTCAAATCGATGCACAAAAATGCGCGGTTGCTTTTCTTAAGCAAGCCTTGGTCGGTTTTGTCATGAGAGCAACAGATTCGATTGTCGGTATGGCAGAAGTAGGAAGAGCTATGTCATATTCAAATAAGACCAACTCTCGAATCTTGGTGCTGGATAGTTCGACCCAAGCATGGAGGGGTGCGGTGGTTAAGAATCCTAAGCTTGCGCTTGTGATTCAGCCTCAACTGGATGACGGTCGAACATGGGGTATTTTGGTAGTTGAACGTGATGAAAATCAATTTCAGTTTCCAGAAGATTGGGGTGGTTGTAATGCTGAAGAGCTTGTCGAAATGACAGGAATCGAAGCGTTCACTTTCTGCCATGATGCTGGTTTTTTTGCAGCTACTCGTACTCGTGAGAGTGCACTCGCTGTTGCAGAACTCGCATTGGGTATTTTTGATAAAAGTTGCTGTGAGGTGACTGAATCTTAAATATTCGCTGTTCTCAATATCTCGTGATTGGGTCCTTGTGACCTACGGAGCCCCTGTTTACAGGGGCTCTATTTTTATAATACAACTTTACCTACCTGTGACATTTGTATATTTTTGAACTTGAGTTAAAATGCTTGCATGATTGTTACATACCTTGGACACGAATGTTTTAAATTACAGTACGGAGACCTTACTATTGCTATTAACCCACCTTCAAAAGACTCTGACTTTAAGTCGAGTAAATTCGGTGCAGATGTTGTTTTGCAAACTCTCGAACACTCTGACATGAACGGAGGAAAAGACATGTCATATGGTGACACTGTCCCTTTTGTTATCTCTGGTCCTGGAGAGTATGAGACAAATGGTATCTTTGTGCACGGTATAGCCGGAGTATCAGAGTATGATGCAAAAACTATCAATAATGAAAATGGAGCAGGTGGAAAAAGAGTTAATACAATATATTCACTCAGTGTTGATGGTATAAACATGCTTTTCTTGGGTGCTCAAAGCGGTCCGCTTCCATCTACACTCTCTGCTGCAATCGACGTAGTAGATTTACTCTTCATCCCAATCGGTGGAAATGGTGTATATGATGCAAAAGAAGCCTACAAGATCGGCTTGAACCTTGAGGCAAAAATGATTATTCCAATGCATTTTAAGAGTGAAAAAGAAGAATGTGTAAAAGCTTTTCTCAAGGAAGCGGGTTCAAATGTTTCTGCAATTGACAAGCTTACTATTAAGCGAAAGGATGTTGAAAATAAGGAAGGAGAGATAGTGTTGCTTGCACCACAGGTGTAGGTAACCTAGATTAGGCTTAGAGAAGTGTGGAAAATCTAATTTTGGTGTTTAGGTAAAAATACTTACTCAAAAACATGCTCCAAAAATTTATAAAAAACATAAAAGCCAAACCAGAACCTGTAAGAAGGAGTATTACTTTAGGTACAAGTCTTGGTATTACAGGTGTTGTTGGATTTTTTTGGCTTATTTCTTTTCTAAATTATTCGTCAGAGGTTTTGCTTGCAAAACCAAAAGCGGAAAGCCCGACATCATTTCTAAATAAAATGGGATCACTTATTGGTGAGAGTTATGCCAATGTTCGTTCAAAAATTGATACGGATTCATTTACTGGTGATGTGAATACTACTCCTGAAACTGCAAGTACTTCCACAAATTCTGAATTTATAAGTACTACTACAAGTACCTCTAGTGCTGATGTTGAAGATGTTAAAATCGTTGCAACTACAACTACAAATGTTAAACCCGCGAACATTAATGCAACAGATAAAACCTCAAGTGGTGTTAATCTTCAAGATATTTTGACTACAAAAAAGAAAGATAATCAAGAGAATAAAGCTACCACTTCAAGCGAAGTTTTGGTACAATAGCAAAACATAGAAAAGCGTCGCTTTAAATCAAATACCAAATGGCAAAAAAATACGAAGAACGATCTGAATCCGAAAAAACTGCAAGTCACGCGGCAAATATGCTTGTTGAGCGAATCGAATCACGAAGTCTCACAAGTGAAATGCGAGAGTCATATATTGACTATGCCATGTCGGTTATTACTGATCGAGCATTGCCAGATATTCGTGATGGTCTCAAGCCTGTACACCGACGTATTCTTTATGCGATGAATCAAAACAATCTTACGTATTCTGCGAAGTTTCGTAAGTCTGCATTCGTAGTCGGAGAAGTGATGGGTAATTATCACCCACACGGCGATGCTGCTATTTATTCTTCTCTTGCTGGTATGGCACAGGATTTCACCCTTCGATATCCACTTATTGCAGGGCAAGGAAACTTCGGGTCAGTAGACGGTGATAACCCAGCTGCTCCTCGATATACCGAAGCAAAGATGTCAAAGCTTGCGAGTGAACTCCTCCGAGA
>JAUPUG010000066.1 GCA_030917685.1 Patescibacteria group bacterium
CTGAAGTGTGATCAGTTGGAACTGAGAATAGTTCTAATGCGTCGAGCATGCACGACAGAGTTTCTATTGACCGAACTTGCATTGATGCGAATGCCCTGTCGATAGGAATATCCTTGAGTAGGAGTCCCATTTCAAGAGACTTAGCAAAACCATACTCGGTGAGATGTCTATCTCTTTTTCCTGTCCATAAACCCATTTCATTCCAATCGGATTCGTGGTGTCTTGCAATTATTAATTTTCCAATTTGCATATATTTGTTGATAGCCGCGCTATTTCTAGTGCGAACTTCATTGTGCCGGAGGTGGGACTTGAACCCACAAGCCCTTGCGAGCGCTCGATTTTGAGTCGAGTACGTTTACCATTTCGTCACTCCGGCATTGTTTCTGTAATGCGGGTCATTGGTTCAGTGACTGTACTAGTACTGGCACTGGAATTGACTCGTATATGGCTATAATATAACGTAAAACAAATAACTTGCATAATATAGAATTATGTGGTATTATTTAAATATGAAAGCCTTGGTTATCGCACTAGTTGTGCTAGCCATGTTATGGCTTTTAGCACAGTCTTTGCAGGTTATGTTTGTTGAGCGTCCTATTGAGAGCATTATGCTTAATCAAAAAGAGGCTCAGATATTACTTAATTCTGCAGCAGTTAAAACAGGAAACCTAGAAAAATAGAGAGGAGTAGGATTAAAATGGCAAGACCTGAAGAAGATGAGGATGAAGAAGAGATGTTTGTCAGAGACGATCACCAGGCCCCAATCAAGGATACAGGAACAGATTGGTATGCTTTGTTACTTATAGCGTTAATCTTTCTTGCATTTGTGGTGTTTAGACGTTAGCCATACGTCGGACATTCACACCCTAGCCGGCGTCGCACTCATGTGTACGCCGGCTTTTTACTATCTAAAATGTTCGTAAACTGTGAGGTAAATCGCTTATAGAGCACGCAATTGTGGTTTAGTAGTATATTCCGAATTATCAACAGCTATGAATGAACTTTAGTGTGCTAAAATCAGCACATATGGAACCAAACACACAGAATACATCTGCGCCTATAAGTGATGCAGAAACAAACCACGCGGAAAACTTTACTTCAGCATATTCAATCCAGTCAGCACAGTCAGCGCAAGCCCCTGTAGCTAGTTCAGTGGCGTCGACTGGGTCAGCATCTTCTAGTGTGCCTCTACCAAAAACTGGCTCACTTTATTTTAATAACTCTATTTTCTGGATTGAGGTAGAAAAAATTGTTCCAAACCCATATCAGCCGAGACGAGAGTTTGACCCCCACGCGCTCAAGGATCTTTCTGAATCAATCCGAATGTATGGATTGCTTCAGCCACTTGTCGTTACTCGTCGAGAAATCATAAAAGAAGATGGAGGGCTTGCCGTTCAGTACGAACTCATCTCTGGTGAGCGAAGACTTCGAGCTTCAAAACTTGCAGGACTTATTCAGGTGCCTGTTATTATTCGTGCAGGCGAGGAAGATGCTCGAGTTAAACTCGAACTTGCTATTATCGAAAACCTTCAGCGAGAAGATCTCAATGCAGTAGACAGAGCACGTTCATTCCAGCGACTTGCAGATGAGTTCGGACTTAAGCATGTTCAGATTGCTGAAAAGATGGGTAAAAGTCGAGAATACGTAACAAATAGTATTCGACTCCTTTCATTGCCTGAGCATATGTTGATGGCACTTTCTGAGAAAAAGATTAGTGAAGGTCACACTCGACCTCTACTCATGCTTGTTGATCGCCCAGAAGAACAGGAAACTTTGTTTAAAGAAATTGTATTCAAAAAGATAACTGTGCGAGAAGCTGAAAGTATTGCAAGACGAGTTGCAGTAGAGCGAACTCGAAAGAAGGATACAAACATGCCAGACCCTGAGATTCGTGAATTCGAGACAAAACTTAATCAGGCTCTTGGCACTCGAGTGATGATTGAAAAAAGAGAGCAGGGAGGTAAAGTTGTAATTGATTTCTTTAATAATCAAGACCTTCGACACCTACTCGACATGCTTGAACGTAATCCTAATGCTCAAAACATGAACAGTATTCCTGAGTATGTTCCGCAAAGTATGAACATCAACTCCGGTGCTACCTCTGCTTTGAGTCATATCTCAGGACCTGTGGAAGTTGAACCATCTGATATACGCTCTGATTTTGCTGAAATCAATTCTATTGCAAGCTCTCTTAATGCTATGGGTAATCATGCAGAGCAGTCTGCAGGTGATAGTGACATTGTTAAATTAATTCACACAGAAATGGAACCTAGAGAGCTCGGACTTGATAGTTTTGAACAAGGTGGACTTGTATCACATATTGAGCCTTCTATGAATACTGAGAATTTGCAAGGGTCTTTGAGTGCTAGTGTTGCAAATGATGGGTCAGATTTTTCAGTAACTCAAACTCCAGTTGATGATTCAACTCCTTCAGATGCTAAAGATGATGAAGATTTGTATTCAATAAAGAATTTTAGTATTTAGTTTTACTTTTGAACCTTTTTCGCCCATCGTCCTCGAGTACTCACTTTCTTTGGTTC
>JAUPUG010000067.1 GCA_030917685.1 Patescibacteria group bacterium
CAAAATACATGATTCCGACCATCTTAAGGAATCATATGTACCGTGTCGCCGCTATTGCTCGTATTCTTGTAGAATCATTGAAGACCGAGGTGATACTTGATATAGATTTAGTTACAAAGGCTATGCTACTGCACGATATGGGTAATATTATTAAATCTCCAGCTGCAAATGATGTCTTGTATACTGAACAGGAGAGAAAGGAGTTGAGAAAAGTCGAAGAATTAATTACAAAATATGGTAATGACGAGCATACTGTGACGATGACAATTGCTCGGGAATTAAATGTACCAGATAAAGTACTATACATTTTGGAACACATTGGTAGTTCAATGCTTCATCTAACAGTAGATTTGAATGATTGGTATATTAAACTTTGTTCGTACTCAGATTTTAGAGTTTCTCCTACGGGAGTCGTATCTGTGGAGGAGCGATTTGATGAAGTTATTCGAAGATACGCTGGTAGTCAACATGCGCTTGCTGACGCAGAAAAAACTGAAAAGAAAAAACAGTTGGCATTGATTTTAGAAAAGCAGATTCAAGATGTTTGTAATATTTCCCTCAATGAAATCGATATTGGTAAAGTTGATAAGATAGCTAAAGAACTTGAAGATTATTGCTTGTAGAAGTGATACTATAATCTAAAACTGTGTAAGACACATTCATAATACAGATGATCACCGAATCCACATACACTTCAAAACGCACAGGACTTACATGGAATGTTCACTACCAAGAATTAGATTCTTTTGATTCTATTCGAAATTTACCTATTGGAGCAGCAGGAGCTTTTTGTTTTTGCGGTGATAAATTTGTAGTGGTATATGCTGGAGAAAATAGAAATGTCTGGGAAATTCCAGGTGGGGGAATTGAAGAAGGTGAAACATTTGAAGAGTGTATTATCCGAGAAATACATGAAGAATCAAATATGAAAGTTCTCGAACTATTTCCATTAGGTTACGAAACTCAACATTGCGTCACTACAAATGAAACATATTACATTCTTCGATACGCAGCGAGAGTTGAGCCATATGGTCCATTCGTTTCAGATCCAGCAAATGGAGAAATTACTGAAATTAGACTCATTGATCCAAAAGTGTACAAGCAGTATTTTGATTGGGGTAAGAGAAGCGATGTGTTGATGGAGAAGGCAATGAAGGTTTTGAATTCGGGAAATATATAATGTTGAAATGGATTTGGCTGCACTCTATGAAATTCCTACAAAAGTCTTAAAACAATCTGTAAAAAGAAATGTGAATAGGTTTCCAAGTGATTTTATGTTTTTACTTACAAAAAATGAATTAGAAAATTGGAGGTCGCATATTGCGACCTCCAAATACTAAACCCTCAAAAACCTCTCACATACCTTCACTATTTTCTCAGTATCCTTCGGCTCAAACCACTGTACATTCTCTTTTTTATAAAACCAAGTTCTCTGACGTTTTGCATATTGCCATGTCTCAATTCTGAGCCGTTCGATGAATTCCTCTCGAGTCAGTTTATTTTGTAGAAGTTCAGCAAGTAGCCCGTACTCGAGACCGAGTTGTTTCAGCCTCTTCCATGAGACACCGTCTTCGTGTAAGTTTTTTGCTTCGGCAATCATACCTTGTTTTAGTCGCTTGATAGCGCGTGTGTGTACCTTGTTCATCAAATCATCTTTTGAAATGTCTAATCCGATTTGTAGAGTCTCGTACCGAATTTGTTTAACAAGTTTTGGAACTTTACCGAGGGCTTTTGCAATTTCAATAGAACGAATGAGTCGTACACGATTTTGTTGATCAATTTCGGCAAGTCTATCTGCATCCAATTTTTCAAGCATCTTTATAAGTTTTTCAGTCGAATAGGTCTCAAGTTTTTTCCGCAATTCGATATCAGTTTTAACTTCAGGTAAAACTATACCATCAACAATAGCGTCAATGTAGAAGCCTGTTCCTCCACAAAGTATTGGCACAGCACCGCGTGCTATGGTCTCGTCTATAGCTTTGAATGCGTGATTTTGAAATTCAGCAACAGAAAACATTTTTTTACGTTTTGGTGAAAGAATATCAAGACAATGATGGGGAATACCACGCATCTCTTTCTTAGTAATTTTACCAGCACCAATATTGAGTCCTGTATATATTTGTCTCGAATCAGCCGATATGATTTCAGCTTTTTGTCCACGAGCTTTCTGTGCGAGCGCAATAGAAACAGCCATATCGCTTTTACCTACAGCGGTAGGTCCGAGGACTACTATGAGTTTGGGTAGCTTTACTGGCTTAATCGCGTTTCTGTTTTTCATCATATTAATCATGAGTCAAATTAGGCCTTGAATTACGCATTCACACGTGATTCCACGTGCCGAACCTCTTTTTCAACCATATGTCCAACTTGGTCAATAGTATAGATAAGTATTCCACCAAAAAGCATCTCAACATTTCTAATTTCTTCATCTGAAATTTCTTCAATATATTTTTGAAGAGCACGGATTACATTTCCATGAGATACCACGAGTACATTTTTACCTTTCTGTAATTCAGGAAGAATATTTTCAAGAAAATAGGGAACAGCTCTTGCGTATACCATCTTTAAAGTTTCTCCGTTTGGCACAGGACAATCCCAATCTCGTCGAACGGTGTTCCAACCTTCTTCTCCAAGTTGTTCCTTCATTGTCCATTTATCTTTTCCTGTGTAGTCTCCGTAGTCACGTTCACTAAGTGCTGAAGTGTGATCAGTTGGAACTGAGAATAGTTCTAATGCATCGAGCATGCACGACAGAGTTTCTATTGATCGAACTTGCATTGATGCGAATGCTCTGTCGATTGGAATATCCTTGAGTAGAAGTCCCATTTCAAGAG
>JAUPUG010000068.1 GCA_030917685.1 Patescibacteria group bacterium
TGATACTCCTGTATATTTGAGACTTGCACGAGAAAAAACTCCAATCATTACTACAGAAGAAACTCCATTTGAAATTGGAAAAGCACAAATATTTTTTGAACTCGATACTGATCGATTTATCTCAATGAAAGCAAAAGCAAACGGGGGTTCAAGTACTACAACTTTCAAACTTGATAATGAGACTCATGACATCCGACACGATGTTGGGATTATTGCATCAGGTCCACTTTTGTATCAAGCACTCAAAGCAGCACATGAATATGAAGAGAAAGGTATTGCTGTAAAAGTAATGAACCTCGCAACAATAAAGCCACTTGATATTGACGCTATTATTTCGCTTGCAAAAGAAACAAACGCGCTCGTAACGGTAGAAGAACATCAAACAGCAGGAGGTGTAGGTAGTGCTATTGCAGAATGCCTTTCAAGAGTATATCCAACACACATCGAGTTTGTAGGAGTTGAAGATAAGTTTGGACAATCAGGTACGCCTGCTGAACTCATCAAACATTATGGAGTAGGAGAGGAGCATATACGCGAAGCGGTGCAGAAAGTGTTGAAGAGGAAGGGATAGCTCTCGCTCGCGAATCTATTTGTTAGAATTTACTTTAGAAATCAATGAGTTTGTTCGGTCTAAAAAAGTGTTTATATGATAGTGAAGGGGAAAGGGAATAAGTAGTCCATGGTTAACTATATTATATCCATCATCCAACATTGGTTTTTCGAGTAGTCGTAATATATTTGATTTTACTAAAACAATAGGAATATCTTTATTGACTCCAATTAGTAAATCCAAATCCTTCTTGAATTTATTGTAGTTCCCGACAATGATTTCATCTGCCTCTTCGTCAGGTAATTTATTAACAGGTATGTAAACAGGATTCACTAAAAGATAGCCTCTCTTTGCTAATTCTTGTAGACCCTCATTTTTGTCCGTCGGTATGAAGTCAATTAACTTCATGAAAGCTCTAAATAATACTTCAGATATTCTACCTTCAGGGTTATAGACATATCCGTGGCCTTGAGGTGGAGACTCAAGAACAAAGACAATCTTTAGGTCTGTGGGCAGATACCGATTTCTTAAGGAGATATATTCCTGTTCCA
Organism: Patescibacteria group bacterium; assembly: GCA_030917685.1. Lineage (GTDB taxonomy): Bacteria > Patescibacteriota > Minisyncoccia > Phycocordibacterales > CAIZLB01 > VEQN01. The sequence continues at coordinate 1,102 of JAUPUG010000068.1, forward strand.
TGAACTTATTTTACATCAATCATATACTTCTTAATATCCTCAACGGTACCACCAATTTTTTTACCTGGGTTGAATATATTTTCAGGATCAAAAGCGTGTTTGATAGAGACGAATACATTGTAAATCTCATCTCCATAGAATTCACGAAGATACGGTGTTCGAATAATACCATCACTATGATCAGCACTCATATTTCCACCGAGACCTTTTATGAGCTCAAATACTGCACGGCAAAGTGTGTCGATTTGTGTCACAACTCCTGGATTGGCTAGGTCAAATACTGGGATAATACGTAGTGATCCGTCTCCGATGTGTCCGTGGAAACCAAAGAAAATATTTTGAGCATTCAATATTTCAATAAGTTTTGGAACAAAAATATCAAATTTTGATATAGGTACAATCACATCTTCGATACAAGGTACCGCATGTTTAGTTCCATCTTTGAAATCTCGCATCACACCAAAGCTTGTTCGTCGAATTTTCCAAATACTTTCGTATACTTCAGTATCGTCAGTCTGCAGATTGTATACGTGCAGGTCATGTAGTTCATTGAGCTCATGCGTCGTGTCTTTAGCTTGTTCAACAACCACGTCTTCAACATCACTTGCGAATTCAGCAATGACAAAAAGGGTGTAGCCCATTTTCTTTATGGACTCCTTTTTCTGCTCATCACGATTAACTCCACTATTTAGCAAATCTTCTACACGATTTGTGTGTTCAGGATAAAAAGTCTTTGCACGTTCAAATGTGTTTATATCAAATGTTTCAACACTCTCTGGGTCGTGACTTAAAATAGTTTTGAGAATTGTTGGAAGTTCGGCTAATTCTTTTACACCCATAAAAATGAGTTTTCGGTATTCTTGCTTTCGAGTGAGTTTTATTTTTGCTTCGGTAATAATCCCAAGCGTTGCTTGACTGCCCACAAATAGGGAAGCAAGATTGTAAGTATTATTTGCTGAATTGTGCACTTTGTCGATTCGATAACCAGATGCACATTTTTTCACAGGATGTTCTTTCTGTAATGATGCAACTGCACTGTGATGCTTTTTGAGTCCTTCGTGTACGGCTCTATATATATCGCCCTCAAGTGAGTCTAGTTTAGTCTTTTCCAAAAACTCAACTTCACTAATCTCACTGAATTCATATTCAAACCCATCGTGAAGCACAACTTTAACGCTCAGGGTGTTGTCGATTGTGGCGCCATATCGGAGACTCTTTTCTCCAGATGCATTATTACCAATCATTCCTCCAATACCACAAATATCTTTTGAAGAAGTATAAGAAGCGAGATATAGGTTATGAGTCAAAGTCTTTGTCTCAATATCACGATACATTGCACCCATTTCAACTATCGCTGTCTTTGAAGTTGGATCTACTTCTATGTATGACATGTGCTTTGTAAGGTTGAGGAGAACACTCTCTGTGAGAGGTGCTCCTGTCATACAAGTACCGCCAGCTCTAGTTCCGAGTGACAGGGGGGCTTTTATAGAACGAACAATAGTTCCAATTTCACTTGAATTTCTTGGATAAATAACTATCTGAGGAGTTTGCGTAAAAATACTCGCATCTCGAGAACTTTCAGTACGAACACTTTCATCTTCAGTAAATTCAATATCTTCTTTGTGTAAAATTTCTACTAATTCTGCGAGTGCTTTCACTGTAGCTTCGTTCGGTGTGTTGTTGAGTTCGTTTTGTGACATGCGATTTGGTTTAGCAAAATTAATTAACTTTTTCTAATTTCCAATCACTTGGAGCTTTTTTAATATATTCAAGAATTTCAGCTCGAGAGAGAAGTCCTTTTTGTGCTCCAATTTGCTGGCAGACATTCATTGAGTTGATAGAACCCCACTTGAGTGCTTCTTCAACACTAAGTCCAAGCGCAATAGCTGTCGTAAAAGTAGATGCAAATGCGTCTCCTGCACCTGTTCGTTCTACTGGAGGTGCAATATCAGGGTAGATTGCTAGGTGTCCAATATATTCCACACCTTCTGTTGCACTGTTGCTTGCTTGCTCACTTATATATGTATAAGCACCATGTGGTCCGTCAGTAATAACAGGAAGCTTAGGTCCGAGTGCTCGAAGTCCATCAAGAAGTGTTTTGATGTCTCGTGTTGGCTTACCATCAGCTCCAAGTATTTTTTCTCCCATGCTTTCTTTGAGAATAGTTTGTGCTTCTTCTAGGTTACAAAAGAAAAGTTCAGAATGCTTGTATATGTCGGCAAGTGCTGTAGTTCCAAATTTAATCTGATATGTACCAGGCTGGAATACTACTTTGATTTCAGGGTGATTATTTAAGTATTCCATAAGGGTTTTGTGGAATGGGAGAGATTTTTCACCAAGTGAACTGAGATATAACCACTTTGCACCATCAATATCAGGCAGAGAAAGAGGGAAGTCTTCGTGTTTGATGAGAATTGTTCGTTCACTGCCGTACCATAGAACATAGTGATAGTTGGTAACAAGTCCTTTGTGTACCCCGACAAATTTTGTAGAAACTTTGTCAGATTCGAGTTTTCGGAGACACTTCTGCCCATTTTCGTCATCTCCTACATGTGCAATTAGACCTGTCGAGAGACCAAGTCTTGAAGCTGATACCGCAGCGTTTGCACTGTTTCCAACAGCCACAACTTCTTCAGCAAATTCGAAAGGAAGTTTCGTCCCGAAAACCATACAAAGTTCAGTTGCGCCACTTTCTGCGTTTGGTACCTCGTGAGCATTCTTAAGTTTGATAAATGCATCAATTACTAAATCTCCAATAGCTATAAATTCTGGATTTTTAACAGTAGCTTTCTTTTTGAATGTAAACATATGCGTTGATTATAACATACTCAATTATGCTATTATGTACCCATGAAAACACTACGACAATATATTCAGCACGCAAGAGAGACAGGTACCGCAATAGGGCATTTTAATATTTCAAATGTAGAAGCTCTAAATGGAATTGTAAAAGCCGCACAGAAACTCAATGTGCCAGTCGTAATAGGAGTATCAGAAGGTGAAAGAGATTTTGTAGGTGTACATCAGGTGTCAGCTCTTGTGCGATCACTGCGCCAGAAGCTTAATCATCCAATTTTCTTGAATGCTGATCATACATACAGCTTTGAGCGTGTAAAAGAAGCAATAGACGCTGGTTTCGATATGGTCATCACAGATCATGCAGGGACAGATATACAAGAAAATATTAATTTTACCCGACAAGCTGTGCAATATGCAAAAGAGGTAAGTGAGCGACGAGCTAAGGGACAAGGAGTTACAGGAGATGCTGCATCTAGATCCGAATTAGATTTTCCAACTGAAGTGCTTGTTGAAGCTGAGATTGGCTATATCGGTAAATCATCTAAAGTTTTGGATGGTGTTCCCGCAGAAATACCGCTAGACGAGAATGGAAATATTGCATTGTCTGCACTTACAACAGCAGTGGATGCTGCGATGTTTGTGCGTGAGACTGGCATAGATCTACTTGCGCCAGCTGTTGGAAATCTTCACGGTATAGTGAAGAATGCTCAACCAAAGCTGAATATTGCCCGTATTTCAGAAATTGTAGCTAGTACTGATGCTCCACTTGTTTTGCATGGTGCTTCAGGAATAGGAAATGATGAACTTGCCGCTGCTGTCGGCGCAGGTATTTCAATGGTCCACTACAATACCGAGCTACGTATTGCATATCGAGACGCTGTGCGAGATTCTCTTGCACAGAATCCTAACGAAGTTGCCCCATACAAGTTTTTAGCGAGTGCAGTAGAAGCAGTAGAGAAAGTAGTAGAAGAGAAGCTTCGAGTTATGAACAAAATGTAAATCGCTTGATATGGTGAATCGTGACTTGTTCTTATATAATTGAATTATGAATGAGGATGTCTTGTTTGAAGATACAAATACAAATGTGGCGCGAGTGTTTAAAAAACCTGTTAAGGATGTTGAGGTACCATATTTGGGAAAGTTATTGATTAAAACTGGCATCATTAAAGATAAAAGTAAAGTAAAGTGGGTACTTTTATTTATTTCTTTCATTCTAATGACTATATCGGTACTTATCTTCAATAGAATAAATCGACCTACGACAGCGAAAGTAATGCAGATTCAAGTTCGTCCCGATGCTGAAATACCAGAAGTTTTTAATATCGAAATCAAAGATGCAAAGCGATAAGATGAAAGGTTTTACATTAATTGAACTTCTTGTGGTTATTTCCATAATAGGCTTTTTTGCATCAATAGTGATGTCATCATTACAGTCTGCACGTGAAAAGACATATGATGCTGAGATACAAACGCATATGTCCCAAATCAAGAATGCACTTGAGTTGTATGCAAATGAAAATAATTTTACATACCCAGATCCCCAAGTCGAAGTTGTCCAAAATGACACAGAAACTTTTACGGTCAAAAACCGCGTTGAGAAATTCTTCAGTTTTCTTATTCCAGAAAAGGTCTACGCTCAGAGTTCGAGAAATAAAAACTGCGTAAGATTTGATAATTTATCAAGTGTCTTAGTTCCGAAATATATTGGGCAGATTCCAAGACATCCTTTGGATGATGGATTTAACGTGTGCTATCAATACTTTAAATCTCAAAGTATGAATACTGCGGTCGCGTATGGCCCATTGGTGTCTGAGAAATATAGTGAAGGTAATAGTAAACAAGTAGGAGTGGTATTAGGTGAAGCTGAAGCTGAAGTAGAATCACTCATGGCTATTTGTACAGAGATTCTTGAGGATACAGATACTGGCACACCGTATCCTCTATTTACAGGCCCTGATCATTGTTCAGGTGAGGTAGCTGATAATGTGCTTGGTGTCGTCGAAGGTGAAGGGGATGTCCCTTTGGGGGAGTCATGCTCACTTCCTGAGTATGGTGATCAGGAAGAGTGCGAGACAAATCGCTCAACTTGTAGCGATGATCAGTACACCTCAGCTGGACAAGAGACATGTGAAGCGAATGGGACATATGAAGATGACTATTGCGAGGGAGACGTCTCTATAGAAAGTGAAGAGGCGTGTGAAGAAGCTGGATACTATGATGGAGGAAGCTGCTCGGATAGCCAATTTGAAGATGAAATTTCGTGCGAAGGTGCCCAGATTGGGTCAGCTCCTTATTGTGATGGAGGGGCTTACTCTGACGAATCATCTTGTGAGTCAGCTGGATACTCGGAAGGACAGTGTAGTGGTGGCAGTTATCTTTCTGACGAATCTTCATGTGTTGGCGCATCCTATGAATCAAACCCAGGATATTGCGATTCACAGTATGTTCTCAACACTGAATATGATTGTCTCTTAAATAATGGCACGTGGACTCCTCCTGAATACACTTCGTATGGTTATCAGTGGACGTCAGGTACTGAGTCGTATGGCTATCAGTGGATCCCGGGACAAATGGTGAATGCGGGATACGTTTGGGACAATGGAACATGGATACCTTATGATTACGAATGGACTGATGGTGCATACACCCCTAATGTATGGAATGCAGTTGAACCTGGCGTGTGGGGTGTGTATTGATGACGCAAATCACGTAGATCAACATGGTGTTTGAAGCTGTTGATTGTAGTCTATGAGCGTGTATGTAACTGTTATATAATGAATAACATAATTATGACTGATCAAGTTTCTTTTGAAAATAATAATGAAGTGAAGGGTTATAGTAGATATACTACTGATGCTAAGATGCCCTATCTCACAAGACTGGTAATCCGTATTGGGCTTGCAAAAGATGAAAATAAGGCGAATAAGATTTTGATAATAACAGCTGGTGTACTTCTTCTACTGGCAATAGTTTTATTTGTCATCTCGATGCAACCTACAGAAGTTAAGGTGCTCAAAATACAAGCTCGACCAGCTCCTCTTCAAACACAGTAAAAGCACAAGCAAGTGTAGTACAAATACATATAATATATGCAAACTAAAATGAGAAAATTACTTGGTATACACAGCAATTCCAAAATAAATAGCCGAAGTACAGGTTTTACACTTATAGAATTGCTTGTAGTTATTGCAATAATAGGATTCCTTGCTGCTGTTGTCATGTCTTCACTCCAAGCAGCTCGTGAAAGGGCACTTGATGCGCAGATCAAAAGTGATCTATCTCAAATGCGAAACGCTCTCGAATTGTATGCGATTGATAATGGATACACATACCCAGCAATTCCTGTTGCATATCAAGAGAGTGAGGCTAATCTAGCAATCGATGATTTTAGATATACACGAAGTGATTCAAATGGTTATAAAACATCTGTACTAAATAGCATGGATTTTTTGAAGGGGCTTGTAGTTAAGAGTGTGTACGCCCAGACTCCTCGCCCACAAAATTGCTCAAATTTTGTATCACTAAGCGCTTCGCTAGTTCCAAATTATATTGGTTCGCTTCCTCAGCATCCTCTCGATTCAGGTGGAGATGTTTGTTATCAATATTTTGCAAATGAAAATACAGCAGTCGTATACGCTCCTTTGGTAACTGAAACATACGATAATAATGGATTCAGTAAACAAGCGGGTATTGTACTTGGTGTGACAGACACTCCTGCTTTAACAACTATCTGTCAACAAAATCGTGATACAAACACCGAACTCGGTGCTACACCGTTTCCGCTCTTTAGTGGAGGAGATAGATGCTCAGGTACTATTGCAGATCTAGTTTTGGGTGTTGAAAATGGAAGTGGAGAAATTGCATCAACTGATAGTTCTTGTAGCATTCCAGAATATGAAACTGAGAGTGAATGTGAGATGGATCGATCTTCTTGTAGTGATAGTCAATACACTTCAGCAGGACAAACAGTATGTGAAGAGCATGGAACTACTTCAGGAGGTTCTTGTAGTGGTGGAAATGGTGCCTATACTGACGAGCCATCATGCGAGAATGCTGGTTATTATGACGGAGAGGGTTGTAATGATGGAAGTGGTACATATACGAATCAAAATGCTTGCGAACAAGCACAATGCGAAACTGCGCCTGCATCTTGTAGCGGAGGGTCGTATTCAACTCAATCAGAGTGTGAAACTGCTGGGTATACTGCACCTTCATGTTCAGATACATCCTTTGGAAATCAAACAGATTGTGAAAGTGCCCAATGTGAGCTCTCAGCGGCATATTGTAGTGATGGTATTTATTCAGATAGAGATACTTGTGTCATAAATGGTTATGAATGGTTTGATGCTTCTTATGGTTCTTGTGGGTATTACTGGAATCCAGGGTCTCCAGCGTATGGATATCAGTGGACTCCAGCTACATATAGTTCTTGCGGTTACAGTTGGAGTACAGGGACTTGGACCCCATACTATTATCAATGGACGGACGGTGAGTACACACCAAACGTATGGACTTCTCAGCCTGGAGGAACATGGGGTGTGTATTAGAGTGTCTAGAGTTGCCTTTTTGTAGAAAATATATATAATCAGGGGACTATGAAATTAACTATACAAAAACGAACAGAAACTGCTGACGCAGTTCGAGCAACTGGCAATATTCCAGCTGTATTTTATGGTCCAAAGGCAGAATCTACACCGATTACTGTAAACGGTCCAGAATTTATCAAGGTATGGCGACAGGCTGGGGAGTCAAGTGTTATTACACTCACAGGCCTTGGCGAAGATCACGATGCACTTATTCACGACATTTCAAAGGATCCAGTTAAAGATACAGTAACTCACGTAGATTTCTATGTAATTGAAAAAGGTAAGAAAGTACAGGTTGCTGTACCTCTTGAATTCATCGGGGAAGCTCCTGCTGTTAAAACACTCAGTGGTGTACTTATAAAAGTTATCCATGAACTTGAAATCGAGGCTATGCCAAAAGACCTTCCACATGCAATCGAAGTGGATATCTCATCACTTGTTGACTTCGATGCTCAGATCAAGGTTTCAGATATCAAACTCCCAGCTGGTGTTACTGCGGAGATCGATGGAGACGAAGTGGTAGCTCTTGTTTCAGCTCCAAAAGAAGAGACAGAAGAAGCTCCTACAACTATCGATATGTCAGCTATCGGTATTTCTGAAGAAAGAGGAAAGAAAGAAGAGGAGGAAATCCCAGCAGAATAGTCTTCCTCAGCTCATTTTGTCAATTGATCATCGATCATTCATACAAAATTCATATTTGAAAAACCGCTTTGGTGAAAAACTAAAGCGGTTTTTCTTTTAAAAGAGACATATATTAGTTATAATGGAACATATGCTAATTAAGTTAGTTTACACCCCCTCGCTTTTTAAAATTTCTTTATTTTTAAGTACTATACTATTCGTTTCTTTTGGAACATTTCTTGGTGGTAATTTTATTTCCGGAGTAAACATTTTTTCTACAAAGACAGCAGAAGCTCAGTCAACTGACTTGACCCCTGAGCAAGAGGCAAAGCTTCGTGCTGAGCTTGCTGATATTGAGAATCAAATTAAAACTCAGCAAGGTATCCTTACACAGAAAGCTGGAGAGGGAGTATCTATTCAGCGAGATATCGATATTCTAAACGCCCGTATCAAGCAGGCTCAGCTTAAAATCAGAGCGAAGGAACTTTCGATCAATAAGTTGGGTAAAGACATTACAGTAAAGACAAACACAATTACTGCGCTCGGCACGCGTATTGATAGGGGAAGAGAATCACTCCAGCAAATTATTCAGAGAACACGCGAAATAGATAACTATTCATACACTGAGGCGATGTTGAGTACTAAAGATATTTCAGAGTTTTTTATTGACCTAGATTCATTTACTTCTATTAAGCAATCACTTCAAACACACCTGGATGATATTAAGAATGCCAAGAGTCAGAATGAGAATGTTAAAAAAGAACTCGATACTAAACGAGATGAGGAAATCGACGCAAAAACTGTTATCGAAAGAGAACAAAAGATAATTAAAAATTCAGAGGCGGAGAAGAAAAGACTGTTAGCATTAAATAAAAATGAACAGCTTACCTATAAGACTTCTATTGCAAACAATACAAAGAAAGCTGCTGAAATACGAAACCAACTCTTCAAACTCCGAGATGCTGCTGCAATCAAATTCGGTGATGCTGTAACGTATGCAAAAGCCGCAAGTGCGGTTTCTGGTACTCGTGCCGCCTTTATTCTCGCTATTATTCAACAAGAAAGTAATCTAGGTGCGAATGTTGGCCAATGTCTACTAACAGACGCTACCACAGGCGCAGGGATTAAGAAAAATAGTGGTGTAGCAGTTTCAAATCTCATGAAAGCTAGTCGTGATGTTCAGCCGTTCTTGGATATTACTTCTGCACTAGGAAGGGATCCTTATAAAACAGTAGTTTCTTGTCCTTTGAATGTCGGATATGGAGGGGCAATGGGTCCTGCCCAGTTCATCCCGTCCACTTGGAAGTTGTTTCAAAATAAGATTGCACAAGCACTTGGAAAGCCCGCGTCTGATCCATGGAATCCTCAAGACGCATTTATGGCTTCTGGTTTCTATTTGGCTGATCTTGGGGCTTCATCGCAAGAATACAGTAAAGAGCGAAATGCAGCCTGTCGTTACTACTCAGGGCGTTCATGTAGTGGAAGTAACACATTCTATGGAAATCAGGTTATGGCACGTGTGAAGGCTATACAGGACAATATTGACATTTTGGGCGCAAATTAGGCCTTACCCCTTACACCTTGTCCTCTGTACAAGTGTTCCCTTGCCTTAAAAAGTGAAATACGGTATAGTAGCCCTCATGAAAGCAGACATTCACCCTACATATTATCCAGACGCAGTATTCACATGTGCATGTGGAGCTACTTATTCTATTGGTTCTACAAAGGAGGCAGTACAGGTAGAAATCTGTGCGAAGTGCCACCCATTTTATACAGGAACTGAAAAGACACTAGATTCAGCAGGACGTGTTGATAAATTCAACAGTCGAAAGGCTGCGGCTGGAGTAAAAACAGCAAAGAAATAGCTTTGTTGGAGAAAAACCGCCTGACTTAACACGGCGGTTTTTTCTTTGCAATTTTGCAAAGGATTTCAACCCTCCATCGTTGACGCTCGAATGTGTTAAAATCAAAATATTCAAATGGAACAATTACCAGATACATTAGATGCATTAAAACAGAATCATAAGACAAGTTTTTTTGCGTATGAATATGAAAAGCTCCTCAAACAAAAAGAAGAGGTATCTTTGATGTTGTCCGATTTTACTACTAATCCTGATCCATCAATGGGAGCTGATGAAACTATGTTAGTCATGGCTAGAGAAGAGTTGACTACACTTGATGAACAAATAAAAGGTATTGTCGAGAAGATGGTGGCAATAGTAAAAGAAGATGAAGAAGCGGACATGTATCCTTCTGAGATTATTATGGAAATTCGTGCTGGAGCAGGAGGTGACGAAGCAGCGCTGTTTGCTAGTCAGCTTGCTACTATGTATGAACGATACGCTTTGATTAGAGGTTGGCAGTGTCGGCAGGTAGATGCATCAGAGACTTCTATTGGTGGTTTCAAGCAGGCTTCTTTTGAACTAAAAGGTCAAGAAATCTACAAGTATCTACGATATGAAATGGGTGTACATCGTGTACAGCGAATTCCCGCTACGGAAAAATCAGGAAGAATTCACACATCAACTGCATCTATCGCTATTCTCCCGATGCGAAAAAAACTCAATTTTGATGTACCGCCAGGAGAAATTGAAATGGAACTTTCTCGATCAGGCGGAGCAGGAGGTCAAAATGTAAACAAAGTAGAGACGGCTGTGCGACTTATTCACAAGCCAACGGGTATTGATGTTCGATGTACATCAGAACGAAGTCAGCTCAAGAACCGAGAGCGAGCTATGCAGATTTTGCTTGCAAAGCTTGAGCAGAAAAAGATAGAAGAGGATGAAAGTAAATTTGCTAAAAATAGAAAAGATCAGATTGGGACAGGGGATAGATCTGAGAAAATTCGTACATACAATTTCCCACAAGACCGTGTGACAGACCATCGGTTGAAGCAGTCATGGCACAATATTGAAGGTAAGGGTGGAATTATGGAAGGTGGGATTGGTCCTATCATAGATGCGTTACAAGAGGCTGATGCTGCTGGGGGAGTAGGAAGTGCGGAAGATAGTGAATAACAAAAAAGTAATCCACAAGAGTTTTTGCATATGCAAAACTAGCCTCCTCCGTGTGATATAATATTTGTATATGTCTGTAGTATTTGAAGAAGAAAATTTTTCTATTAATCAGAAAGATTCAAAAACAGATCAGTACAATAAAGATACCCGTAAAGTATCAATGCTGAAACAAATCACGATGGTGATTATAATTGCGGTCTGTGTCCTCGGTACTTTTTTGGTCCCAATCTTGAGAGGTCAAAGTGAAAAGGAAAATATTGTATATATTGAAGATATAACTGAGGCTAGAATGCGTTTAGTACCCCTAAAAGATAGAGAAGCATTTATCGCGAGGTTTCCGTCTCGTAATTCGGAATAATTTATATTTAAAAAACTATGAAAAAACATGTAAAAAACACACCCAAAAGAGGATTCAGTCTTATAGAACTTTTAGTGGTTATCGCTATAATTGGCTTTTTAGCTTCAGTTGCTTTAGCCTCATTGGGTGAAGCAAGAACTCGAAGTGAGATAGCGAAAGTACTCGTTGACTATCGGTCAGTAGCGAATGCGCTAGAGCTCTATAGACAGTCAAATAACGGCGTGTATCCAGGTGTGGCTGGTGATCCTGCAGTTTCAGTTCAAGACCTTATTGATAATGATGGTCCTCTCTCTCAATACGTTAAACAAGCACCAAGTGTGTCTCCCGCAGTAGTAGAAACAGGTTCTATCGATTACTACCTTAACCCTGAGGACCCGAATGGTAAGTATTGGTGTGGTGATATCTCAGTAGATCAAGATTATATACTTATGTTTGCGCCTACCGCCAAAGCGACAGAATCAGGCCTATTTTTACCTGTGTATGCCATGCCTAACCTAAATGAGGCACTGGATGCAGTACTTTGTATCCCTTCCAACCAAAATTAAGAGGTTTTTCCCTGTTGCAACCCTTCTCCTCATATGGTAGACTCGTATTCACATATGAAAGTTACCACAGAAAAAGACACACAAAACAAATCCCCATTGGTTGAGGCTATGTTCAAAGTAGGCGCTCACTATGGTTTTATAAAATCACGACGACATCCAACAGTTAAGCCTTTTATTTTCGGAGTTAAAAACCGAGTAGAAATTTTCGACCTCGAAAAGACTTCAGCACAGCTTGAAGCAGCTATCGATTTTGTAAAGAAGGTTGCAGCTTCTGGAAAGCAAGTTGTATTTATTGGTAGTAAGAGTGAAGCTCGACAGGCTGTAAAAGAAGCAGCAGATCGTATAGCTCAACCTTACGTTGCCGGACGATGGATTGGTGGTACTTTCACAAACTTTGAAGTTATTCGAAAACGAGTTGAAAAGCTTCTTGATCTTACATCTAAAAAAGAGAAGAACGAGCTCACAAAATATACAAAGAAGGAGCGACTTATGATTGATCGAGAAATCGAAAAGCTAAATGATCTCTTTGGTGGTATTACTTCTATGAATCATCTTCCTGGAGCTATTTTCATAGTAGATCCAAAGAAAGAGCATATTGCAGTTGCAGAAGCAATTCACCGAAATATCCCTATAGTAGCTCTCTCAGGTGCTGACTGTGATGTTTCAAACATTACATACCCAGTAGTTGCGAACGACGCATCTATCGACAGTGTAGCTTTTATTTCAGACAAGATTTCAGCTGCGTATGCTGAAGGAAAGAAGATGGCAGTTGCTGAAAAGGCAGCTAGTACTACAGCTGCAGTTCGAAGTTAATAAGCATATAAAAAGCACATTCCCTGATGTGCTTTTTGCTTTCTGAATGAAGCTAAGTGATAAGTAAGATAGAATAACCTTTATTAATTTGATATACTAAATCAATATATAACCAAAACATTTATGGCATCAGAAATCTCAATGGAACAAATTAAAGCACTTCGAGACAAAACAGGTATCTCAGTAATGCAGTGTAAAAAAGCTCTTGAAGAAGCACAGGGTGACGAAGAAAAGGCGATGATTCTCCTTCGAAAGAAGGGTGCAGAAATCGCAGCAAAGAAAGGAGACCGAGAGTTCGGAGCTGGTGTGGTTCAGGCATATATTCACTCAAACGGAAACGTAGGGGCTCTTGTACAGCTTGTATCTGAGACAGACTTTGTTTCAAACAACGCAGAGTTTAAGACTCTTGCATACGATATTGCTATGCATATATCAGCTACAAACCCTGATTTTATCCGAAAGGAGGAGATTGATGATTCTGCACGAGCAAAAGCTGTAGAGGTATTCCAAGCTGAAGTAGAAGGAAAGCCTGAGAACCTCAAGGAACAGATCCTTGCAGGTAAGCTTGATGCTTACTTCAAAGATAAAATCCTCCTTGAACAGCCATTTATCAAGAACCCTGACCTTACTATCCAGCAGCTTCTTGATAATGCTATTCAGAAGTTTGGAGAGAGAATTGAAGTCGCGGGATTCAAAAGAATGGCTATAGGCAAGTAAATGTAGCCACAGCATACTTGCGGATACTCAAGTGTGTAATTTTAAACGTATCAATCTTATGATCATCACATCAACAATTGCAATCGTATCCCTAGTGCTTATGCTCTGTATGCTTGCAAATAAGAAGCGAGAAATCGCAACAGGTAAATCAACCTTTAATATGGGTAACTATCAGTCAGACATCGCTGTACGACGCTTTAAGGCCTCTCTGGCTGATAAGATAGCGATGGCACATCCTGAGAATGGAAAATCAGCCGCTCGTAGATCTATTATTGAAGTGGAAAAGCAGGTTATGAACTTTTTCCACCGACTGAGTCATAGGTTCTCAGTTGTTGGGGATGTGGTGACGGGTAGAGATATTCCAAAGAATAGGGGGTCAGTATCGTTTTTTCTAAAGAATATTGAAGACAGCAAGAAACAAAGTTCTCTCTAATAAAGCCCCAATATAGTCACAACATAGCCATAAAATAGACGTTTACAAGATAGATTTTTTTTGCTAAACTCTTCGGTACCAGTCAGGAAATATGCCGCCTTAGCTCAGCTGGTAGAGCAACTGTTTTGTAAACAGTAGGTCCCCAGTTCGAATCTGGGAGGCGGCTCCAAAATAAAAA
>JAUPUG010000069.1 GCA_030917685.1 Patescibacteria group bacterium
GTCCAAGATATTTTGAATGGAGAAGGACTTTGTTTCCTTGATCCGCACGGTAAGTCAGCCGATTTATTGCTCGAGTATGTACCAGAACATCGTATAAAATATGTTATATATTTTGCGCCATTCGATATGGAGCATCCTGTTTCTTTCAATGTGATGGAGGACGTAGGTCCTGAGCAGCGATATCTCGTGGCTAGTGGAATGATGTCTGCATTTAAAAAGATTTGGGTGGACGCGTGGTCTGCGCGAATGGAATATATTTTGGGTAATATTATGCTTGCGCTCCTTGAGTACCCAGGTTCAACTCTTGTTGCGGTAAACCGAATGCTTACCGATAAAGATTTCCGAAAGGAGGTAGTGAATCATATCTCTGACCCATCAGTAAAATCTTTTTGGGTAAATGAATATGCAAACTATACCGAAAAGTTTGCCGCTGAAGCTGCACCTGCTATCCAAAACAAAGTAGGGCAGTTTGTGGCGAACCCGCTCATTCGAAATATTATCGGTCAGCCAAAGTCATCTTTTGATATTCGAGATGTGATGGATAATCGAAAAATTCTCATCATCAACCTTTCAAAAGGGAGAGTAGGTGAAGCAAATGCAAACCTTCTGGGTTCAATGCTTATCACTAAAATATATCTTGGCGCAATGAGCCGTGCGGATTTGAGTGAACGTGAACTTGAAAAAGCTCCGAACTTTTATTTGTATGTAGATGAATTCCAGTCTTTTGCTAATGAATCTTTTGCAGATATTCTTTCTGAAGCTCGAAAGTACAAACTCGCGCTGAGTATTGCTCATCAGTATATTGAACAAATGACTGATGAGGTTCGTGCGGCGGTGTTCGGAAACGTTGGTACTATGGTGACATTTCGAGTAGGTGCATACGATGCAGAGGTCTTGGAAAAAGAGTTTTCTCCATATTTTCTTGCAGACGATATTGTGGCACTCCAAAAATATCAAATGTATTTGAAGCTCATGATTGACGGTGTGACTTCACCACCTTTTTCTGCATCTGGAATGGAACCCCCTCCACGACCAGATATAAATTACACGAATGAAATTTTAGCTTCTTCGCGTGCTCTGTATGCAAAACCTCGACAACAAGTAGAGGATGAGCTTTTGGCATGGATTCAGAAGAAGTTTGGACAAGGTGGTGGGTCTGGCGCGGGTGGTAACTCTGGAAACGGAGGTGGTAGTGGAGGCAATGGAGGCGGGTCTTCAGGTGGGAGCAGTAATGCAAACAGGAACTCTGGCGGATCAGGAAGCTCGTATTCAGGTGGAGGAACAGGAGGTGCATCAAATGGTGGGGCTCCAAGAAGTGATACTAGCAATCGCGGAAGTTCGTATAGTTCAAGTGGTAGAAATCCAGTAGGATCAAGTCAGTCTGGAAGTCGTGGGGGCAATTTTCCACAGAGAAGTGCCTATACTTCCTCGTCTTCGTCTGCTCCTCAGTCGGTGACGTCATCATCTTCAATGACGCACAACAGCTCAGCTCGTCCATCTAGTGGTAGTGCGCCGAGTGCTGTTGGACCAAGAGAGCAAAGGGATATTGGGGCGCAAAGAGGTATACAAGGAGGTGCTCCTCAGAGAGCTCCTCACACAGAGAGTCGATCTACGGACTCAAACGCCCGTCTAGTTAAAAGTACTTCTCCAAACAGGGATGGTGATCAACAGGTTGGCGTTGAACGAGAGCAAGAGCTCCGAAAGGCAATGTCACTCAGTTATTTAAAAACAGAGCCTGCTGAGCCTAAGCCTGAAAAGATTCCAAAACCAGAGAATATCGCAGCATTGCGAGAGGCGCTTTTGTCTGTGATGAATCAAGAAAGTTCTGCTCCAAAAACGGTCATCACAGACACTATAAGTAATCAAGAAAAATCTCACAGCAGTCATCTAGAGAAAGAATCTTCTGTGAGTTCTGTAGAAAAAAACGCACACAATTCACACGAGTCCGGTGTGCATGTAGAAACACACTCTAACGCTCATGCTGGTTCTAGCACATCAAGTTCGACACATCATGTAAGTTCACATAGTCCACGTGGTTCGCATCATCATAAACAAGATGCTGAGCATTCTAGAGAACAAACTCGAGAGCAGGTAAGTGAAGAAGCACTCAAGAGTGTTTTTAGCGAGTAATATTTAGATTTAGTATATCAAAATTAAAATAAGTTTTTGAGAATGCGTAGGTATGCTTTTATTAGTGCTTTATGGTAGTTTGGGAAATCTTTTCTATACTTTTTAACTAAAGAAAGTACTACGACAGCAATTTTAACTTTAGCTTTTCCATTTGATCCAGAAGCGCTATTTGCACGAACTGTGTACTGTGTTTCTGCACCAGGAATATTAATAATGTCACCAATTTTGGCAAGACGTAGCCATAAATCATAATCTTCAGCGAGTCGCATATCTGATAGTCCACCAACAGTATCGTAAGCTTCTCTTTTAAACATAACAGATGAATTTATAATAGGGCAACGCAAGAGCATTTCATCATGAATAATCTTTGGATCGGTTTTGTGCATGTGCCAAAACATATGCGTGGCATCTTCTTTTACGAATTCGGTTGTTTCGGCACCAACTACTACAACAGTAGGGTTTTTCACAAATGCATCTAGTTGATTCTCAAGTTTTTTCGGATTGATCCACATGTCATCATCATCAAGAATTGCGATATATGGATTTTTTGAATTCTCAATCCCTTTCGCGCGCGCAGCCCCTGGGCCGATATTTTGAGTAAGTTCTATAAGTCGTATACGGGGATCTTCTATGGCTAATTCACGAACAATGTCGGCTGTATTGTCTGTGCTGCCGTCTGATACAACAACAATTTCAAAACCTGAAAATTGTGAGGGGTCAGTTGCGTTTGAAATAGCAACACTTTGTTCCAATGCGTTCTTGATAGCACGTGCAATGTACTTCTCTCCATTTTTAGTTGCAATAATTACAGATATCATATGTTGGTATTCTATTATTTCTATAAATTAAATTCGAATCCACTCTTCTGGCATAACGTCTCGAGTGTCTATTTTTGGGTCGACAATCCATTTTTCTGGTCCAACTACAATCTTTTTTACACCTGCTGTCTCTGCACTTTCTGATAGCCATGCAGACCACCAGCTATACGTACTATTTGTTATTATAAAATGATGACAGAGAGACATAAGATACAACTCCTCGAAGTCCTTTACAGTAGGTCTTCCTGAAATTATTTCGTACGGTGCATTACCGAGTAGTGGAGGTATGTTTTCTTTTACCCAAGTGCTGTCATCTGATGCTAATACAAACATGATTGGAGTATCACTAGTACTTGATGTGTCGCTCAAAATATTTTTGGAAATATTTGAGGTAGATGAAGCACGTTCAAGTATTGTCTTAATTGCTTCTTTATAATATTCCAGCCCTGTGATTCCAAGAAGTTTGACCGAACCTATACTTGTTACATAATCACCTCGACGCACATGAAGGAGAATCAGAGTGGTCCCTTCTGCTTTATTTTGATTTAATTTTAGAGCAATTTGAGAGGCCTCCTCGCCAAGTGGATTTTTGAGTGTTAATTCTTTCCGAATAGTGGACTCAAAATCTTTAAAGTATTTTTCAGTATTCCAAAAAC
>JAUPUG010000070.1 GCA_030917685.1 Patescibacteria group bacterium
TTAGAAATTATTTCGAAGATTTTGCAAAGATTGCTATTGATAAAGAGAAAATAAAACTTGGAATTAATTACATAACTTCTGATATTGCGGGATTGGTTAAGAAGTCGGGGATAGAGACAATAAAGATGGATGGCGCTATCAGAGTATCAGTTAAAATTTTCTCTGAGATTGTTGATATGTTAAAAGCAGGAGAACTTTCATCACGTGGAGCTAAAGATATTATTAATTTATTTTGGCAAGATGACAAAACTGAGGTGGTTCGAGAAAAAACAGCACGACAAATTGCAGAAGATAATGGTTTTATTATAAAAAATGATCCTGAAGCTCTCAAAAAGATGATTGTTGAGGTAATAGATGCGAATCCAACAGTGCTTGAAAGCTATAAAGCTGGAAAAGAGGCATCATTGCAGTTTTTTGTTGGTCAAATTATGAAATTGAGTAAAGGTTCAGTGAATCCAGCTGTCGCAAAAGAAGAGATATTGAAAATTATTGCTTCAATGTAAGTATGAATCCTTAGTGTGTGCAGTCTATCGGCATATATTACTATCCACAGTGTACTGGTTCTAATCACGTTGACTAAAATTTTTTATTCAAATACACTATATAGAGTTAACCTGGTATAATCTGTAAACAAATTTAAAATGCAAATGATCAATTATTTCAAAAAAGATTCTGTACTAAATAAAATACTTAAATCTACGTTGATACTTTCTCTTTGTATGATGTTTATGTACACTATTTTTGAGCCTTCTTCATCTTCTGCTCTCGATGCTACAGACACAGTTGTAATCACACTGGATGTGACTGCTGGTATATCTATCACTTCTCCTGTAAATTCGAGCATGAGTACAGCACTTGGTGTATCACAGGATACAGCTGTTGGCACTACTACATGGAATGTAAAGACAAATAATTCTGCAGGCTATACTCTTGCTCTTCGATCTTCTACTACGCCTGCAATGAAAGCGACAACTACTACAGACAGTATTAATGATTATCAGACAGGTTCACCTAATACATGGTCAGTAAGTTCAGGTGCAGCAGCTTTCGGATATAGTTTATTTGGTAATGACGTAAACACAGGAACATGGGGAACAGGTTCTACTTGTTCAACAGGAGGTGCACACATTCCATCAACATCTCTCAAGTACAAAGGATTCACTGGTTCAGACTTTACTGTAGTTACACGGACATCTACAACTACAACAACAGGAGTTGATTCAACAATATGTTATGCAGTAGAGCAAGATACATTCTATATCCCATCAGGTAGATATGAAGCCACAATAATCGCGACAGCTACTGCGTCTTAGAACACAGCAAATCCTTAGTATATTAGACATAGACAGATATTTTGTTCTGGTATAATATGGCAAAATTATGAATCTTATAAAAAAACGCATCATAATACCTAGATTCATATATATATTCGTTCTACTCGTATGTCTTATTCCTATTAAGAATGTCTTGGCACAGACAGTAACAAATACTGGTACTGACGTACGCGGGGATTTTATACTCGAACCTGGAAAAATTGAGGTGTTTCTCAATCCTGGTGAATCTGTTGTCAAAAACATTTCAGTCACAAGTAGAATTGGAAAAAATACTAAATTTAAGATTGTAACAGAAGACTTCGTTGGTACTCAAGACATTACTACTCCAGTGCTTTTGCTTGAAGACGATTCAAGCCCGTATTCCTTCAAGAAAAATATCGAACCTAGTACAGATACTTTTTCTCTTTCAGCAAGTCAAAAAATTCAAATACCTGTAAAAATATCAGTTCCAATAGATGCTGCGCCTGGAGGTTATTACAGTTCTGTTATTGTGGCGAGTCTTCCAGATGAAGATGCGGGTGCAGATCAAGCTGGTACTAAAATTGTTTCAAGAATCGGAGCTTTGTTTTTTATACGTGTAAATGGTCCAGTTGATACTAAGGGTAGTCTTGAAGATTTTAGAGCTAAAGGAGCAACACCAGGTATTATTCAAGGTAGCCCAATCACTTTTGAAATATTGTATAGAAATAGTGGAAGTATACACTTAGTCCCTTATGGAATAATTAAAATTAAAAATCTAATTGGAAAGGAAGTCGGCTCAGTTCCAGTTGACGCATACTTTTCACTTCCAAATTCGTTAAGATATAGGCAGGTTGATTTTGCGCGTGATAATCTATTTGGACGATATACTGCAACCCTTACTCTCAATAAGGGTTATGGAAACACAGATGATGTAATGAAAGTGGCTTTCTGGGTTATTCCTTGGAAATTGATATTGGTTAGTGTTAGTATCCTGTTACTTATTGTCTCGGGAGTATATCTGTTTGGCAGAAAGTTTGAGCTGAAAAAGAAATAGAGCAGGGTCAATAGTTTAATTGAAAATAAAAATGATAATTTCTGTTATAAGAAAAATATATATACTATTTTGCGCTTCTATTGCGGTTGTGGTCCCGTTACATATTCACGCCTATACTATGGGTAGTTCAAACTTTAGAATTGATTCGGATAGTTTAAATTCTGGGGGAACATCCTTCTCTTCAAGTACAAATTATTCAATGGGTTCTTCAGTTGGTGAGGTGGGGACAGGATTTTCTTCTTCTACAAATTATGTGGCGTCAGCTGGATATTGGATACCAGAAGATACATATATTTCAATCAGTGCAAACGCTGATGTTTCTCTAGGTTCCGTTAGTGGTTTTACCGGAGGTCAGAGTACGGGGTCGTCTACATGGTCGGTGACTACGAATAACGCCTTGGGGTATCAATTGAGTGTGGTCTCATTGACGAGTCCTGCATTAAAATCAAGTCAAACTTCAATTTCTGATTATGCTCCAGCTGGCGCCAATCCTGATTTTGCATTTGTGGAATCACCAGCTTCAAGTACTTTTGGATTTAGTCCAGAGGGTGTAGATATTATTGATACGTATAAGGATAATGGTTCGGTGTGTAACTTTGGAGCTGGGGATACAACGAACTCTTGTTGGGATGGATTTTCAACAACACCCAAGATAATATCTCAAGGGTTTATATCAAATGAACCTCTAGGGGCTACTACAACTCTCAAGTATAAAGTATATATTGGTCCAAATGTGATTCAGGAATCAGCAAGTGATTATTCAGCGTCTATTACAGTAACAGCGACTGCACTTTAGAAGTAAAATGGTATACTTGTACTATGGTAAAGGATCGCTCTGCTTCAAGTAAATATACGGGTGCATTATATTTACTTTTTTTTATTTTTTTATTTTGTAGTCCATCAGTAGTAAGGGCAAGTTCGGTAAATATAGATCTTGATGTCTTGGTCTGTAATGCGAATTTAGTATGTGAAGATATTACAGGAGAAACATATTTGTCGTGTCCAACAGATTGTGATCCACCTCCTGTTGCGACCACTACACCAAATTCTGGTGGAGGATCTTCATCAGTTTCACCAAGTGCTACCTCAACACAAATAGTAAACTATGTGAAGGAAAGTAGTGTCGTAGCTACTACCAATAGTGCTGTACTGTCATTTAAGACGTTATTGTCTTCAGTTGTCTCGGTGTATTGGGGTAAGACATTGGACTATGAAATAGGTAGCTTGGCAGAAGCTTGGTACCACAATGATTTTAAAGTAAAGCTAGAGAACCTTGAACCTAATACGAAATATTATTTTAAGATTGATTTAAAAGATTCCTTTCAAAAGATTATAACGTATTCAGGAGAGTTTACTACTAATGAAATACCTGATACTTCACCTCCAGATTCTCCATATGGTTTCTCGGCATATTTATATAATGATCAAGTATTGTTGAATTGGAAAAATCCCGTCAATAAAGATATTTCTAGTGTGAGATTGGTGCGCTCTGACATTTTTTACCCAACTTCGCCTTTGCATGGAAAAGTTGTGTATGAGGGAACTGGTACGTATGTAAGTGATGCTGATGTTGTTCCTGGAAAATTATATTTCTATACCATATTTTCAATCGATACAAAAAAGAACGTATCATCTGGTGCGATTGTCTCAATCTATGTGCCGATTAAAAAGATAATACCCAAAACAAGTACGTCAACACCAGGTGTGGCATATGATCCACTTTTGAGAGACCAGCAGGGGTATGTTGTCCCAGACTTTGGAGGGAATATATACAATCAAACTTTCTGCAATTCAAGAAATGCTTTTTCAAATACTAATAACTTGAATTTGGATATTAGTCAGTTATCAGTTTCTCAGATGAATAAAAAACTTTCATTTACAAATGGATCGATATTTGTCGACCCAAAATATCCCATTTCGATCGCATTAAAATCAGAACGGATAGACAAAAATATGGTCCGCGGACTCGCAATTTGTCTAGGTAGTTACATCCCGGAAGTAAGAAGGGGATATTTATTTACATACAACACGAATACTAAAAGCTTTGAAGTAGAAATACCCACATCTTTGAACAATCGTAACTATGATTTTTACATTGGAATGTTACAATATAGTGGTAAAGAGTCTGTCATAATGAATGGAGAATTTATTATAAATCAGACTGAGTATGTAGATACAAAATCAGATTCAATATTCACCTTTTTAAGGAATAACATTTGGATACTGATTGTATGTATCGCGCTAGGTATTCTCTTGATGCGAAGAGTAAAACGGAAAGCTACATAGTTGCAGAAAAAAAACTAAGCTACTTGAATCAGTTACACAATAATATGCAATTAATTTTTAACATAAGAAAAATAATAATTTGCACACTCGTACTATCTTTTTTTGTTGCGCCTTTTCCAAACTTTACAGCACGCGTTGCCGAAGCTGCGACTGAGATAAACTATCAGGGAAAGTTGATGACATCGTCAAATGTCGCTGTTCCTGATGGTTTATATAATATGGAATTTAAATTGTACACAGTGTCATCTGGTGGTAGTGCAATTTGGACAGAGACACGAACAGGTGCTAGCAAGGTGCAGGTTACTAGTGGACTATTTACCGTACTCCTAGGTTCTGAGACTTCATTGTCAGGCATCAACTTTGATCAGACAATTTATCTTGGTGTTAATATTGGTGGTACGGGTACACCTTCATGGGATGGAGAAATGTCTCCACGAAAAAAGTTTGCATCAGCTCCGAGTGCGTTTGTTTCTGATACGGCAAAATCTTTGGACGCAACATATGCGACTTCTACAAATCTCATAACGACGAATGCATCAACAACAAATCTATATGCATCAAGTACTTTTACAAATGCACTCACTATAAATTCATATAGTGGTTTGTTGATTGGAACAAATGGTCTTGTGTCAGCGATTGCAACTTCAAGTTTAGGATTATTGACAACGAATGTTGCTGAAGGATCAAATCTGTATTTTACAGATCAAAGAGCTGACGCCCGAGTAAACGCAGTACTTTCTGCAACAACATCACTCCCAAATATTACAACACTTGCGGGTCTCACTACTGCAGGCAATCTCGCAACAGTAGGAACTCTTACCTCAGGCTCTATCGGATCTGGATTTGGAAATATTAATATAGGATCAAATACATTTACTGGTAATGGCTCAGGTCTTACCGCACTCAACGCTTCAAACATTTCAACAGGTGTGCTTGCAATTGCACGAGGCGGTACGGGTACGACAACCGCACCAACATTTGGTCAACTACTTATGGGTAATGCATTAGGTGGATATGATCTGGTTGCTACTTCTACTCTTGGTATTTCAAGTGGAAGCGGAACTGTAAACTCAGGTACTGCAGGACAAGTCGCGTTTTACAACTCTACAGGCACAGCATTGAGTGGTACTTCTACACTTTTCTTTGCAAATGGGAATGTGGGTGTGGGGAGTACAAGTCCTATTGCAGATTTTTCAGTACAAGGTAAAGCTTTTGTCGGAGCTGGCCAAAAATTATTGAGTGTTGTTGGGGCATTATCAAGTGGTTGGGGAGGAGGGATTGATTTGATCACAGGCAGTGGAGGAGATGTAAACATAAGGTCACAGCCAACATCAGGTGCTGGGTCAGGTAGTATAAATTTGACGACGGATGATGGAGACGAGTATGGCGGTGCTATAAATATGACAGCGGGGTCGGGCTTTGGTATTGGAGGAAGCCTCCAACTGACTGGAGGAAATACTACGGGAGATCCAGTAGAGAGAGGCGGTTCTATAACTTTGAATCCTGGTTCAGGTATGAGTGTTGGCCAAGATGGGTATATAAATATTGCGAGCACAAGAGGCTACGTAGGTATCGGTACTACAGGAGTATCAAGTGCACGTCTTACTATAAAAGGTCTAGCTTCTGCTACATCGATTCTTAACATTGCATCGTCAACTGGTACTACATTTTTCTCTTTTCAATCGAATGGTAGATTCGGAATCGGCACCACAACTCCATCCGCAAAACTTGCCGTCACAGGTACAGCTGGAACAGAAGATTTATTTAACATAGCTTCATCAACCAACGCATCTCTATTCAAAATCGGTGCAACAGGTGCAACATACTTTAACAACAATGCCGGCACACTCGGCATGGTACTTCTCTCAAATGGAACAGGAGCATCACCAACATGGGTGGCTACATCCTCACTCGGTATTTCAGGTGGAGGAGGTAGTGGAACAGTAAACTCAGGTACTGCAGGACAAGTTGCGTTTTACAACTCTACAGGCACAGTAGTGAGTGGTACTTCTACACTCTTCTTTGCAAATGGAAATGTGGGAATTGGGACTACGACTCCATCTAAATTATTCACAATTGCTGGTGAACAGTATGTCACTGGTACAAGTACATTATCTAATATTCGATTTGCATCATCGACATTTACGATGTCGTACCTAAATAGTACGACTCTCGGGGATCTTGTCTTTGCAGAAGGGACGGCGGGGGGTATTAAGTTATATGCTAAAGATAATACAGGAGCTAGTAGTAACATTGATTTTAGAGGTAACAATAATCGCGTAACGCTTACCAATGTAGATATTGCGAGTGCGATCTATTCAGGTATACAAAATATCACTACGCCTTGGCTCGGTAGTACAAATAGTAGTGGTGGCGATGTGTCGTGGGCAATTTCAAAAACTGGAAACGGCGCGAGTCAGACAA
>JAUPUG010000006.1 GCA_030917685.1 Patescibacteria group bacterium
AAAATTTATGCAAAACGAATCAAAACCATTTGGGGTAAAGGCTACAAACTCATTTAAGAAAAACTTTAATCAATCAATATTAAAGCTTTCTTTTCTATACGGAGCAATTCTCGTAACTATCCTATGTATTTCAGGTGTAATTACTTTTAACGAATTTTCAGGACGCATAGGTAAACGATTCAATACTATTCCGCCAACTGTTACGATCACACTACCTAACGGAACTACTATCTCAAAAGGACCTATTGATAAAGGGCTCGAACGTGAGTTAAACGGGTTACAAGTAAACAGAGTGCAAGATAGAAATGATAGAAACATGCAAATGCCAACGGCGGCAGATATCCGTGCGGACCTCATTGCTTCACTTATTTTTGTAAATGGAATTTTATTATTACTTGCGAGTGTTGCGAGTTATTGGCTTGCACGACTTACACTACGACCTATTCAGATTGCGTATGAAAAACAAAGACGCTTTCTTGGTGATGCTTCGCATGAGCTCCGTACTCCCCTTTCTATTTTACAAATAGAGCTTGAAAATGAATTGCATAGTGAAAAAAATGCACCAGTCCGAAATACCGAAACGCGCGAAGCAATAGAGAGTAAGCTCGAAGAAGTCCAGAGAATGAGCAAGCTCGTAGGCGACCTTCTTACCCTTTCACGACTTGATGATGATACTGCGCCAAAGCATCGAAAGACTATACGAGTCACTGTTAGCGAATTCAGTTCATTGATTAACAAAATCACAGAACGACTTACTTCTCTTGCAGAAACACACTCAGTATCTTTATCATTTGTTGATGAAATTACTCAGACAGCAAGTGCATCAAACAATATCTTCAAGAATAAACACATTGTCGTAGATGAAGAATTGCTTTCACATGCTCTGACCAACATTATACAAAATGCTATTTTCTACAACAAAAAGGACGGAACAGTTGAAGTAAAAATAAAAGCTCATGGAAAAAGGATTCAAATTATTGTGAGCGATACAGGAGTTGGAATACATGAGCACGATTTGCAACATATCTTTGATCGATTTTATAGAGCTGATAAAAGTAGGACTCGAAGCAATGTTAAACACAGTGGCAGTGGATTGGGTCTTTCAATTGCAAAGACAACATTGGCACATATGAACGCGACGCTACACCTAGCTAGCGAAGTTGATAAGGGAACGATTGCTACTATTGAATTGGCGACGCAATAAATTCTTCACACTTACTTCATAATCATTTGCATATACTGTAATCACAATCGTTACCTGTCTCGCCTGTCGTGACATGTGTAGGATTGTTTAAAGTTTATTGAAAGAATTTTAAAAGTATTTACAAATATCTAAAAACATAATTGAAATATCCTATGAAAATGAACCTTACACACATCTCAAAAAAATCTAAAACAATTGCAGCAACTGCATTTGTACTCGGAGTAGCGGCAGTTAGTGCCGGCACATTTAATGCTTCTACTGCCTTTGCAGACACAACGAACACCATGTCACCCGAGGCTAACAGAACTGCACATATTACTAACCTAGTAAATGCACTCGCACAAAAGTTTAATCTCAACTCGACTGAGGTTAAAACTGTAGTAGACACAGTGATGGCATCTGAAAAAGCGAGCGTGCAAGCGAATCATGATAAAAATCTAGCGGACCGACTAGCCAAAGCAGTAACAGCTGGGAAAATTACTCAGGCACAATCTGCGTTAATCACTGCAAAAGTTCAAGAGACAAAAGCTTTTATGGAAAGTATGAAGAATAAGACTGACGCAGAGCGAAAAGCTGCAATGACGACATTCAAAACAAATATTCAGACATGGGCTACCGCAAATAATATTCCAAAAGAATTTATAGGCATGGGCGGAATGAAGGGTATGAAGGGAATGGGAGGAAAAGGACATGGAAAGTTTGGTGATAACAAGTAGACACACTTACAACACAGAATTGAGGGTTCCTTGCGTATACACACTGAATGTAATCTGTTATGTTTTCTTCACTATTAGTTTAATCGAAATACATATATGACAGATCAAGATTCAAATGTCCCTGCAGACGTAGCAGAAGAAGTAGTTGTTGCTCCAGCTGATGCGACTATCGCTGAAGCAGAAGTAGCAGTAGAAGTTGCGCCTGAAGAAGTTGCAGCACCTACTGATGCCGAAGTTTCTACAACGGAAGTTACAGCGTAAATCAAATTTACTCTAAGTGCTCTGCGCTAAATAAAAACACTCATCATTAAGTTGATGGGTGTTTTTATGTATGGGATTAATATTAGGATCAAGATAGAGAACAATATGGAATTTAGATTTTGTTTTTTCTGTATCAACTATCCGAAGTATATACTTTGGATAGTTGATACAGACCGATTCGTATCA
This sequence comes from Patescibacteria group bacterium, assembly GCA_030917685.1. Taxonomy (GTDB): domain Bacteria; phylum Patescibacteriota; class Minisyncoccia; order Phycocordibacterales; family CAIZLB01; genus VEQN01. Next base: position 2,368 of record JAUPUG010000006.1, read on the forward strand.
AGTGTTTCTATTTTCTTAGTATGCAGAACCTAATATTCAGCAGGCAATTCACATCCACTTATCTTTGCCAGACCCTCGAGGCCTTGTTCCCCTTCATACAAAGTACCGCTTGCATTAATCCATGTTGGGTATCCATTCACGCCTTTTGAGATACAAACCTGCACATTATCAGGACATTCGACGTATGAGACATATT
>JAUPUG010000071.1 GCA_030917685.1 Patescibacteria group bacterium
CGAACAGGAACATTCCAGAATGATCCAGCAGTTCGAATCAACCTTAAGGCTGGTCAGAAGTTTACATTTTCTACAAATGAAAAAACTGTAGGTGATGAAACAAAAGCATACATCAACTATCCAAAGCTTCCTGCTGAAATCAAAAAAGGTGAAGCGGTGCTTGTTGATGATGGAAAAGTGCGAATGGTATGTACTGACATCAAGGGCGATGAAGTTATCTGTAAGGTTATCAACGGTGGTGAACTCAAAGGACGACGAGGGGTAAACCTTCCAGACTCTGATCTTTCTATCAGTGCTCTTACTCCTAAAGACAAGAAGGATATTGAGTTCGGTGAAAAGAACAATGTTGATTATGTTGCATTCTCATTTGTACGAAAAGCTTCAGAAGCAGCAGAGCTCCGAAAGATTCTCAATAAGCGAGGTATGGAACATACAAAGATCATCGCAAAGATTGAAACTCCACAGGCTCTCACAAACTTTGATGAGATCCTAGAAATCGTAGACGGTGTGATGGTTGCTCGAGGAGATCTTGCTGTAGAAATTCCAGCTGAAAAAGTGCCTCTAGCTCAGAAAATGATTATCGAAAAATGTAATGCTGCAGGTAAGCCAGTTATCACAGCTACACAGATGCTCGAGTCTATGATCAAAAACCCAGTTCCGACTCGTGCTGAAGTTTCTGATGTTGCAAACGCAATGCTTGATGGTACAGACGCAGTGATGCTTTCAGAAGAAACAACTCTTGGTTCATACCCAGTGCAGGCTGTTGAAATGATGGCTAAGATTGCTAACGAAGTTGAAAATGATGTTCGACATTCTATTCTCCTCGCTCACCCAGAGAGACTTGAGTCTGACAGTTTGAGTAAATCAATTGGTGGTGCAGCGGCTCATACTGCAGAGCAGATTGGTGCTAAATATGTCGTGGCTCTCACAGAATTCGGTCATGCAGCAGCCCTTGCTTCACGACAGCGAGTTTCAGTGCCTGTACTTGCTCTTACTCCAAACGAGAAGACTCGAAATCAGATGTGTATGTACTTTGGTGTATACCCAATGATGATTAAAACTCACGTAGGTTTCCGAGAAGCTCACGAAGATGCAAAGAAAATGCTCATCTCTGAGAAACTCGTAAAGAAAGGAGATAAGCTTGTGTTCATCTCAGGTACTCCATTCAAAGAGGCTGAAGAGACAAATATGATTATGGTAGAGCAGATCTAGATCTGACCACGGTCAAATATAAGCCAAAGCTAAGCAAAAACCACCCGGTGTTGCACCGAGGTGGTTTTTGTAATATAAATTAGCTAGATTCTTCCAGTTGTTCCTCCTCCGATTTGCAAGGTTTTGATTGTGTAATTCAGCTAGCATCTTTATGTTGTCTGAATATGCAATTGAAACCTCAAATCTACTTCCCATGTTCTATATTCATCCATCATTGCTTGATTTTAATTGTCTTTCTGGAGCCTATCAGCGTGTGAGCGACTCGTTGACTGGTAATGGTAACTTCACTGGCTCCAGAGAGCTTGAAGCGAAATACGCCACTCCTGAAAAACGTTACCCGCAAGTTTCATTAACAATCAACGAGGGAGTTGCTTTTGCCCTTTGTGTGTTGTGTCAACTTTTGGGGAAGATCGAACAAGAAGAGCTCAAAAGATTTCCTGATGTTCACAAATTCTTTGAGTTTCAGACGGGCTTGATAACTAACCTCTCATTTGAAGCGTCGGTACGTGACACGTCAACAGGAATTACAAATGCATCTCCTGTGTCATCACTTTACCAGCATTGGGAGACAAACTTTATCACGCAAGCCTCAAACTTGTTGACTCTTGTAAACGAAAGACTTCTCTCACCCCTTATTGAACTTCGAAAATTAAGCCGTCTTGAATCTGCCTAGATCAGATCGCTCTCTTCATTCACTAACCGTCCCATCGTTCCAATACTGTGGGCGGTTATTTTTTTGAAAAGTAGAAAATCGTCATCTTTTACTCTTCTCTCAAAATAGGGTAAAGTACCTCCATATGACACAAAAATCACAATCTTCTCTTGATATAGTTCCTGAAAGAAAAAGCCTAAAGGTTGAGCGTTTTGCCGACTCTGCAACTGTGGCAAAAGAAGCTGGAAAATACATCAATGACATTTTGACTCAATACGTAGAAAAACCTGTATTGTTTTTGGTGGCTGGAGGTTCTGCTGTTGCAGTTCTAGAGCATATTAATCCAGAGTATTTGAGTCCTGATCTTACGGTGTCTACGACTGATGATAGATTCTCGACTGAACTCGACGTAAATAATTTTGCGATTTTGCAGAGTCAGAGTTTTTACAATAATCTCGTTGAAGCAGATGCTTTTTGTATAAGTACTGAACCATTCGAAGACGAGACTATTGAACAGTATCGAGCTCGATTTGAGAAAAATCTCCGAGAGTGGAGACAAGATTTCCCAAAAGGAATAATAGTTGGATTGTATGGAATGGGAGCTGATGGACATACAGGAGGAATGATTCCGGGACTTTTAAGTCGTGAAGAATTCGACGCAGAGTTTAATGACGGCGATAGATTAGTTGGAACTTTTGATGCAGTTGCTTATGATGCACTATATACAGTAGGGGACACAACTAGTGCACGGGCAAAAGATTATGAATTCCCACAGAGAATTTCTACAACTATTCCATTTATGCGAGATTGGGTTGATCATGCTGTTTTTTACATAACTGGCGAGAATAAAAAATCAGCACTCGATGCTGTGCTTAAAATCAGTGAGGAAACTCTTTCTACAGATATTGATTTTAGTAAAGCTCCAATCTCAATTGCACGGTTCATGAAGGATGCAACTATATTTACAGATATACAGTAGTTTTTAGTATTTCTTCAGCGACTCTTTATTTTTTCTTGATATTTTCTTAATCAGGTAGGTGATATATTATATGTATACTAAATACAACAGATATATTATGACAACATACACAAGAACAGACAGTGATTTGGTTATGACAACAGGTATGGCAGGAGGTATGTCAGGTACCTCTTTACTGAGTGGAGCAAGTAGCTCGCGACAGTATATTTTGAAGCTCCGAGATTTACCTACAGATGACAAGCCTCGTGAAAAGCTCATAGAGCATGGTGTCGAAGCATTGTCCCTTCAGGAGCTTATATCTGTTGTTTTAAACACGGGTAGCAAGAAAGAGGACGTTATGGCTATGTCACAGAAGATAGTGCGAGAATACGGCAATAGCGCCCTTACAGGTACCGTAGATCCCGCTGCTATGGCAAGAGAGCTCGATATCCCCCTAGGTAAGGCTTGCCAGGTGGTAGCGTGCAGTGAGATAGGCAAGCGTCTATACAAAAAGAGTGATGTGGGACTCGCGGTTATTCGTACTGCAGACGATGTCTATAGACATCTCTCTGATATGCAAAATCTTCCAAAAGAACAGCTACGAGGACTGTATCTGGATACCCATAATAGAGTAATACATCAAGAGATTATTTCTATTGGTACTATCAATTCAAATATCGTGCACCCGAGAGAAGTCTTTCGTCCTGCACTTGAGTACAATGCTGCTGCTATCGTTTTAGCTCACAATCATCCATCAGGTGTGGTGACACCCAGTCTTTCTGACTCTCAGATTACAAAGCAGATTATAGAAGCAGGGAAGATTATCGGTATACACTTACTCGATCATGTCATTATTACCAAAGATGGCTTTGCGAGCGTTCCTGCAGAGTACTAGTGTGCTAGTGGGGTGCTAAATGCTATAATATAAATGTCAGAGACATCGCCGCGCCAAGAGGACGGTTGCGCGGCATGATTTCGCAAAATCAAATATGAAAAAAAGAACACTCATTATTATATTAGGTATTTGGATAGCACTTATTCCAGTGTTGGGACTTCCTAATGTATGGAAAAATAGAATAGTTACAGTATCTGCGCTTGCAGTGGTATATCTTGCGTATACAAAAAGTTCTTCCCCGAGACTCACGAATCAATAGAGATCAAAAGTTGTTTCATTTAAAAACATATTTGATATATAATGTGTTCATAAAGCTCTTATGAATCCGAATGATGATTTTTTAAATGATGAAGAACAAGTAACGTACTTCGGGGAAACCGACGCGCGAAATCGACGTCTTCGTTTTGGTATCAAAAGAAAAGACCGAGCTAAGCATCTCTATGCTATTGGTAAAACAGGTATGGGTAAATCAACCTTGCTTGAGAACCTTGCTGTCCAAGATATTTTGAATGGAGAAGGACTTTGTTTCCTTGATCCGCACGGTAAATCAGCTGATTTGTTGCTTGAGTATGTACCTGAACATCGTATAAAAGATGTTATATATTTTGCGCCATTCGATATGGAACATCCTGTTTCTTTTAACGTGATGGAGGATGTGGGTCCTGAACAGCGATATCTCGTGGCGAGTGGAATGATGTCGGCCTTCAAGAAGATTTGGGTGGACGCGTGGTCTGCGAGAATGGAATATATTTTGGGTAATATTATGCTCGCGCTCCTTGAGTACCCAGGTTCAACTCTTGTGGCGGTAAACCGAATGCTTACGGATAAAGATTTCCGTAAGGAAGTAGTGAATCACATCTCTGACCCATCAGTAAAATCTTTTTGGGTAAATGAATATGCAAACTATACCGAAAAGTTTGCCGCTGAGGCCGCACCTGCTATTCAAAACAAAGTAGGGCAGTTTGTGGCGAATCCACTTATTCGAAATATTATCGGTCAGCCAAAATCATCTTTTGATATTCGAGATGTAATGGATAATCGAAAAATTCTCATTATCAACCTTTCAAAAGGGAGAGTAGGTGAAGCAAACGCAAACCTTCTGGGTTCAATGCTTATTACCAAAATATATCTTGGTGCAATGAGTCGTGCAGATCTAAGTGAGAAGGAACTTGAAAAAGCACCAAACTTCTATCTTTATGTAGATGAATTCCAATCTTTTGCCAATGAATCTTTTGCGGATATTCTTTCTGAGGCTCGAAAATATAAGCTCGCATTGAGTATTGCTCACCAGTATATTGAACAAATGACTGATGAAGTTCGTGCGGCGGTGTTCGGAAACGTTGGTACAATGGTGACTTATCGAGTAGGTGCATATGATGCAGAGGTTCTTGAAAAAGAATTCTCACCATATTTTCTTGCTGATGACATTGTGGCGCTCCAAAAATATCAGATGTACTTGAAGCTCATGATCGACGGTGTGACATCTCCGCCTTTTTCAGCTGCGGGAATGTCGCCAATTCCTCGACCTGAAATAAATTACACGAATGAAATTTTAGCTTCTTCGCGTGCTC
>JAUPUG010000007.1 GCA_030917685.1 Patescibacteria group bacterium
AAAACTTCACGACCAGGTCTTATCATTGGCCGAAGTGGTGAAGGAGTAACAAAGCTCAAGACTGACATTGTTGAGTTTATGAAAAATATCAAAGCTGATACAAAAACTGATATCAAGCTTGAAATCGAAGAAGTTAAAAACCCAGAAGCTAGTGCTGCTATCGTAGCTCAGATGATTGCTGAAGGTCTAGAAAAGCGAATGCCTTTCCGACGTGTTATGAAGTCTATGGTTGAAAAGGTAATGGCTTGTCGTGATGTTCAGGGTGTACGAATCTTCCTTTCAGGGCGACTTGGAGGTGCAGAAATGGCACGATGTGAGGATCTCAAAAAAGGTCGAATCCCACTTCAGACATTCCGAGCAAATATCGATTTCAAACGATATGAAGCTCATTTGCCATACGGTAACATTGGTATCAAAGTATGGATTTATACAGGTGAGGTATTTACCAAATAAGTATCTTAATTTCGAATTAATAACCCTACTACCATGTTATACCCAAAGAAAGTAAAATACCGAAAATGGCAAAAGAATCGACAGAACCCAAAGTTCTTGGCTCCTGAAACACGAGGAACAGATCTTAGTTTTGGTTCTTTCGGACTCAAAGCTGTTACATACAATCACATCACTTCAAATCAGATTGAATCTGCTCGAAAAGTGATTGCACGTTCTGTTGGTAAAACTGGACGAGTGTGGATTCGAGTATTCCCAGACCGACCTTGGACACAAAAAGCTGCCGAAGTTCCGATGGGTAAGGGTAAAGGTGATCCACAGGGATTCTGTGTAGAAATCCGACCAGGTCGAATCATCTTCGAAGTAGACGGTATTCCTGAGGTAGAAGCTCGAGAAGCTCTACGAAAAGCTGGCACGAAACTTCCTCTTAAAGGAAAGGTTGTAAGTCGAGCACATTAATTCTTACACTAATTTTATAACTATCATGAACGAAACATTCACAAAATTAGCTGGAAAGACTCAGAAGGACTTGCTTAAGCTTCTCGTAGAGAAAAAAGATGCACTTCAGACTTTTAAACTTGGTAATACTAAGTCTAAAACAAAGAACGTAAAAGAAGGTCGAACTATCCGAAAGGAAATTGCGCAGATTATGTCTATCATTGACTCTGCTAAAAAATAAAGTATAAATAAGCTACGTATATGACAAAAACACAAACAATTAGTAAAAAGCGAATTCTCACAGGAGTTGTAGTATCTGACAAAATGAAAGATACAGCTACAGTTTTGGTAGAGCGATTTATCAAAGCTCCAAAGTACAATAAGTATGTAACACGTACAAAGAAGTACAAAGCTCACAATCCTGGAAACACAAAGAAAATTGGTGACAAGGCTACTATTGAAGAATGCGCACCAATTTCTAAGGATAAGCATTTTACAGTAATTGCATAGCTTAAAAATTTACCGTCATACCATTTCAATAATTAATTTACCAACATGATTCAAGACCGAACATTAGTATCAATAGCAGATAACTCAGGAGCTACAATTGGCCGAGTTTTCAAAGTACTTGGAAGTTCAAAGAAGCGATACGCTGAGATTGGTGATACTGTAATCTTTTCAGTACAAAAAGCTCAACCACGAAAAGCTGTAAAGAAGAAAGACGTTCTTACAGGTGTGGTAGTTCGACAGAGAAAAGCTTTTCGAAGAAAAGATGGTTCATATGTTCGATTTGATGAGAATGCAGTTGTTGTTCTTACAAAGGGTGGAAAAGATAAAACAGAGCCATTGGCTGGACGAATCTTCGGGCCAATTCCACGAGAGCTTGGAGAGCTTGGTTATCAGAAAATAGCTTCACTTGCACCAGAAATTGTGTAACTAATAGATAAAATTAACAAAAATAACATGAAGATCAAAAAAGGAGACAACGTAAAAGTGATTGCCGGAAAGGACAAAGGCAAGACAGGAAAAATTCTTAAGGCTATGCCTAAGGAGAATCTTGTTGTTGTTGAAGGTTTGAATCTTCGAAAGAAGCACCAGAAGGCAACTTCTAAAGATAAGAAGGGTCAACTTATCGAAATTGCATCTCCGATGCATGCTTCTAATGTTAAGGCTATCTAGCTCTAATTAATCCAATTGTCATGAAACACAACACTGCAAAACAAAAACAAACTGGTCTATTTGAAGCTATGAAAGGCACTTTCGGTTACAAGAACATGCTTCAGGCTCCTCGAATCGAGAAAGTTATTATTTCATCTACTACAGGTTCAGTAAAAGACCCAAAGCGAAAGGCTCTCATCGGTGACCGAATCAACAAGATTGCAGGTCAGAAGGCTACTGTTAAATCTGCGAAGAAGTCTGTGGCTTCTTTCAAGGTTCGACAAGGTGATCCTGTGGGTTGGCAGGTTACACTTCGAGGAGAGAGAATGTGGAGTTTCCTTGAGAAACTTGTAAACATTGCGCTTCCTCGAACTCGAGACTTCCGAGGTATCGAACTTAAGTCTATTGACGCCATGTGTAACTATACTCTAGGTATCAAAGAACACACTGTGTTCCCTGAGACTTCAGATGAAGATATCAAAGACGTATTCGGCTTCGCTGTGACAATCGTTACTACTTCAAAGACTAAAGCAGAAACTGAAGAAGTAATGAAGCAACTCGGATTTTTATTCAAAAAGATTGACACAGTCAAGTAGAATTGTTAGCATCAACGCACAACTTATATGGCCAAAACATCAACAGTAGCAAGATCGAAAAAAACACCTAAATTCAAGAGTCGAGTAACTCGACGATGTTTTAGATGTGGTCGTGGTCGTGGCTACATGAGAGACTTCGATATGTGCCGTATCTGTTTCAGAGAGGCAGCAAACGAAGGTTTAATTCCAGGTATTAAAAAAGCATCATGGTAGACGTAATCGCATCACTCGTAAATAACATCAAAGTTTCCAATCTCGCAAAGAAAGAGATGGTAGTTTTTCCTCACTCAAAGTTTAGAGAAGCTATCTTCACAGTTTTGCAAAAAGAAGGATTCATTAAGTCATTTACAAAAAAAGGAAAGAAGGTAATCAAGACTATAGAAGTAGAACTTGCTTACCAAGCAGATGGTTCACCAAAGATCGAAGGCACACAGCTTGTTTCAAAGAGTTCACGAAAGCTTTACTTTAAAGCAGACGATGTACACTCAGTACGAAACGGCTACGGATATCTTATCCTCACTACTCCTCAAGGAGTAATGACAGACAAGGATGCCCGAAAGGCCAAAGTCGGAGGTGAGGCACTCTTCAAAATTTGGTAATCAAATCAGTAGAGCAAAAGTAAAGTAATCATTAATCAATTCATTCAACCAACATGTCACGAGTAGGAAAACGAACAATCGAAATACCAGCAAAAACAGAAGTCACACTCGCTTCTGATGGTGTTTTGACTGTAAAAGGACCTAAAGCTGAACTCAAACGAGCTTTTAAGACTGTTATTGCAATCAATATTAATGGTAATGAAATTACTCTTGTTCCACAGAAGAAAGATCTAGCTACATCAGCTCTCTGGGGTACATACTCTTCTCATATTTCAAATATGATTAAAGGTGTTACAGAAGGATACACAGAGAAACTTATTCTCGAAGGTATTGGATACAAAGCAGATGTTGTTGGTTCAACAATCAACATGGCACTTGGATTTTCACACCCTGTAAAGGTAGAAATTCCAGCCGGAGTTACTGTTACTTCTGAAAAAGGTATTGTAACTATTGTTGGCGCAGACAAAGAACGAGTAACACAGTTTGCCTCACAGATCCGAGCATTGAAGAAGCCAGAACCATATAAGGGTAAAGGTTTCCGATATGAGAAGGAAGTTATCAAACGAAAGCAAGGTAAGAAAGCAGCATAATCAATAGTATAACCAAGTTAAATTTATCATCATGAAGCAGTCAATAATTTCAACACCAAGAGACAGACGACGAAAGCGAATCCGATCAAAGGTTTCGGGTACAGCTCTTTGCCCACGTCTTTCAGTGTACAAGTCAAATACAGCTACATATGCACAGCTCATCGATGATGAAAATGCTGTTACACTTGCGGCTGCTTCATCAGCTGGTGTGAAGGGAAATAAAACAACTTCATCACATGCTGTAGGACTCGAAATTGCTAAGTTGGCTAAGACTAAGAATATTGCTAAAGTAGTATTTGACCGAGGAGGATTTATTTACACAGGTCGAATTAAGGCTCTTGCAGATGGTGCGCGAGAAGGCGGACTACAATTTTAAATACATATATGACTGATCATAAAGAGAATACAAACGAAGAAATTATCAACGAAGCTGCTGTAGAAGCAACTGAGGCTGTTGCAACGACTGCTCCTGTTGCTGCACCTGCAGCTGCTGCGCCATTTGCACCTAGAACATTTTCAAACGGGCCACGACGAAATACACCTGGAGGCCGAGACTCACGAGGTGGTGGACGAGGAGCGCCTGGAGCTGGTGGAGACCGACGAGGTGGACCACGACGAGAGCCACGAGCTAAGCCTGAATACGATCAGAAGATTATCGATATTCGACGAGTAACTCGAGTAGCATCAGGAGGACGACGATTTAGTTTTGCTGTGTCACTTGTTGCTGGAGACCGAAAAGGTAAAGTAGGAGTAGGAACAGGAAAAGGTGGAGATACATCACTTGCTGTAGACAAAGCTCTCCGAAGTGCAAAGAAGAATATGATCACTCTTTCACTTACAAAGACTCACAGTATTCCTCACGAAGTTCTAAAGAAAGTTGGTGCTTCTGTAGTACACATGATGCCAGCACCTGGAAAAGGTGTAGTAGCAGGAAGTTCTGTTCGAGATGTTATCGAACTTGCAGGTATCAAAAATATCACTGCTAAGCTTCGATCTGGTACAAAGAACAAGCTTAACAACGCTCGAGTAGCTATTGAAGCTCTCAAGATGCTTAAGAAGCCACGAGCTCACAGTAAATAATTAAAGAATTACCATGCAAACTCACAACCTAAAACGAAAAACTGAAAATATGAAGAAGATCCAAGTTGGCCGAGGTGGCAAGCGTGGTAAAACTTCTGGACGAGGAACAAAGGGTCAAAAGGCTCGAGCTGGTCACAAGATCCGACCTGAAATTCGAGATATGATTAAGCGACTTCCAAAGCTACGAGGTCGTGGCGTTAACTCAAACAAGTCAATTCAGAAGGATACTACTCCTGTAAACCTCTCTGCACTTTCAGCTTTTAAGGCAAACGAAATTGTTTCTCCAAAAACTATAGTAGATAAAGGCATTTTAGCTACTGTTCACGGACGATATCCTCGTGTTAAGATTCTATCACTAGGCGAAATCACATCTGCTGTTACAGTACGAGATTGTGAAGTTTCAGCTGGTGCAAAAGCAAAGATTGAAAAAGCTGGTGGAAAAATAGAAGCGTAGTCTTCACATAGTGGTTCTGCTTTTGGAATAAACTATGTAGATTCGCAGATATTTTTCTGAGAGCTTTTAGTCTATTCAGTTACTATTAACTCAACGCAAATTCAACGCAACCACTATGTCAAATTTTATACAGAAAATAAAGCACATGTTTCAGGACTC
>JAUPUG010000072.1 GCA_030917685.1 Patescibacteria group bacterium
ATTACCAAACCTATTGCTTTAAACATAGTGGTTTTGGTGAGAGGGGTGTTGTTTCGCTTTGCTGACTAAGCAAAGTGTCGGCTCATTGCCAACTTCCCCCTCCGACGAGAGCAGTCATTTTTCTGCGAATGACTCAGTGTACGAACTGCCATTCTTTTCGCGCACAGCGCAGAGTTCTCAAACAAAAACTGCTCAACCTTTCGATGTGAGCAGTCTATGTTTTAAATTTTGGAATTTTCTAAACTTGAAAAGAGTGGTTCGTCATAGACATCTCCCATCGGGGAGGGACGTTGACTTCGTATTGAAGTGCGTCTATGTCAATGACCTTGACACACATAATATATCACCCCTTCTTTATTCGGTCAACCTCAGTCTATTAGTGAATTAGCGTTGAATCACCCACTAATTTGCACTAGGCATCTCCTGATAATACGCATTCTTTTTTAAGAAGTTAATGATTTTTACAGCATCACCTTCACGGTCGTCACTCTTAAGTAAAACGATAACTACAGGGCGCTTCCCTCCTCGAGCCATTGTCACATCAAAGATAGAAACGGTAGTCTTTTTTGCTTCATCTATAAATCCGTTTTTTCCACCGAGGAATGTATCGTAATTCAAAAATCTATTTTGATTGAACCATGTGTGTTTGAGAATAGCGTATTGTCGCACACGAGTCATACTATATAGGTTTGGATGCTTCTGGTATGCGTATCGCCCGAGTTTTAGTAAATCGTGAATAGAAGAAACATTTTTAGGATTGAGTCCACTTGGGTCTTCGTAGTATGTATCATTCATGCCAAGCTCTACTGCTTTTTTATTCATAAGTGCCATAAACGCACTATTACCCTTATCATATGCATCTGCAATAACTTCAGCAGCATCATTACTTGATTCCATAAGGAGTGGATACATCAAGTCATACACTTTAATTTTTTCACCAAGCAAGAGCTTCCCTTGTGCACCGTACGTATTATATGAATCTCTTGAAACTATTGCGATTTTTTGTAAATCCATATTTTCTTCAGCCACAACAGCTGTCATCAGTTTCGTTACAGAAGCAATCGGCGCAACTAGGTTCTCATTTTGTTCAAGAATAATTTCGCCTGTTTCCAAATCTGCAGCTAGATAAGAGCGAGATGAAAGTCGAGGAAAACTAGCCTCGTTTGCAAGACGATATTGATTTTGGTCATAACCATTTGAAGATGTAAACGTTCCATTTTGAACAGCACCATCATCTGAGCCAAGTGGTTCGCTCTGTGAATTTTCTGCATTACCAAGAACCTTATTCGGAGCTTGATTGTTTTGACTATTTTGAGTAGCTAGTTGTGAATTAAACTGAGTATCGACAGTAGACGAATTAAAAACCATATCTTTAATGGTTAATACACCTTGAGTCAAGAAGGACGTTACAGAGATACCAATAAATAACGCTAAAAGCGCATACTTTGCAAAAGTAACATTACTTGCTTCTTTTAAAACCCCTCCGTTTGAGAATAATTTGAAGTGTTGCATTGGCATAGGTGCTTGTGTTTTTCTATTACTCTTCAGTATAGCATTTGGAACATACTCGTCATCCTCTCTTTCTCGAGGAGCCCCTAAGTTTGCGAAGTTATTATAATTTGTAGAAGGCTCTTCGACATCAGCATAATTTTCAATCCCATCTTGTAAATTATCAACGACACCGCCCCCTAATGTATTATCTGCGTTATTTGTTGGTTGTTTTCGGAGAAGTTTATCCATTTGTCTTGTTTTAAGAAGTATTGCGTGTACGGTTGCATTATATAGTATTTTTTGAACTTGATGAAGTATTCAATTGTAATTGCTCTTTACTTTTATTTAATTTATAAAAGACCTTATTACCAAAACGTACGTCTATATATTCAAACCTAGTTACAGGTGAACTACTGCTCTTTTGGGCAGTAAAGACAGAAGATTTGAGTGAAGACCTGAGGTTTTCAAGTGAGACAGCAAATGGTTTTCTATCTGAAAATATTATTTTACCACCAGTTTTCTCTGTAAAGACTATTTCATCCCTACTGAATACGTGCACTTCTTGTATTATCAACTTTTCTTTTTCAAGTTCATCTATAGTCTGGAGTATGTCGGCGTATAAGTTTTTGGTAAAGATATACTTACCAATAGGCTCTGATCCGACAAACTGATCACCTCCATATAGAACTGTATGTGTAAATACATTTGAGTCCGAGGACGAACCTGAAGAAGAATCGAGGGTAGACTCTGATTGTGCATATACATAACCTTGTCCATCTACTAGATAGCAAAGCACAGCAGCACACCATACTGATGCGGGGGTACGTTCTTTAACCTTAATATTTAATATTTCGAGAGACTCTGTATCTAAGACAATATCTTCGATTCTAGGGTATGTAAGTGACAACGTCTCTGTGATGTAATCTTTAGGATATATAAAAGCGTTACGTTTAGAAAAAATACCCAGATACCTCTCGTCTAAAATGCCATTAGTAATATTCTGAATCTCACCTGAGGTAATATTTGTATTTCCAACTACAATTACTTTTTTAATTGCCAGACTTTGAAGTGAGAATATCCAGGCGAGACAAATGAGCGAGACGATACACGATAGGATAAAAAGCCAAATTTTAACTACTTTCCTTTTCTTTCTTCTGCGCGTAAGTGATTGAGAACGCAGA
>JAUPUG010000001.1 GCA_030917685.1 Patescibacteria group bacterium
GTTGGAAAGTGTGACGTGTGTAGTACTCAGACTGAACGGTATTCAAACTGCGCAAATATTGAGTGTCACTTGAAGATGCTTTGTTGTGAAGGGTGTCTCGCTGATTCTGTTGCTGAGGCTGAAGCCCTTATTAGTGATGGACTCGAAAATGGAAATACAGCAGAAGTTGAGTCATTGAAGAAAATCCTATCTGTCGCTAAAAGTTTTGTATTCTGTTCAGATGGGTGTCGTGAGTGTGTTGGGATTAAAGCTGGGAAGGTGGTAGTTGCTTAGGTGGACCCCCGTACTTCCTTTTACAGTGCGCTATTTAGGCAGGTCTTGAAACTTTATACAAAACTATTAAGTTTGACTAACTTTATAAAGTTTGCTAAATATAAAGTATGGATATAAAGTTACAACTCAAGCAAATTCAGCATTGGTCAGGTATTTCTCAGGTAGATCTAGCTAAACAACTAGAGGTTTCTTTTGTGACTATAAACAGCTGGATGAATGGGAAAAGTATGCCCCGTGCAGGTGCAGTTGATAAAATACAAAAGTTGCACACAAAGTACTCTGGAAAAGGAGACAGTTTTTCTCTCAATATTGATAAAAACTGTGCGTATATAGATTTTCTTATTAAACACAATAGATCAACTCTATCAAAGAGTATGATTTCATTCATTTTGAAACACAATGATATCTTTGAAGAATTTGCGTTGAAAATTACATATCACTCAAACAGCATTGAAGGGAGTACTCTAACAATGGAAGATATTGCTGATATTATTTTTAATAATGCGGTTATTCCAAATAAAACACTTAATGAGCACCTAGAAGCAAGAAATCATAGAAAAGCACTCATTTTTCTTTTTGAGCAATTGGAATTAGGTGTTGGTATAACGGTTGAGTTTATAAATAAACTTCACTCGATACTTATGGCTGGTATTTTGGATACTGCTGGTACTTATCGAAACCATCCTGTAAGGATAGTGGGTTCATTTGTTCCAACTGCAAATCATTTGAAAATTCCAGAATTAATGGGTAGTTTAGAAAATAAGATTTTGGAGAGTTGTAAAAAAAGTAAGAATAAGGGCGCACAAAACGTAAGAGATTTTGTTGTAAGCATTGTGGAAGTTCATGCAATATTCGAAAAAATTCATCCATACGCAGATGGTAATGGGAGAGTGGGGCGACTGCTTATGATTGCTATGCTTATTAAAAATAATATTCCCCCTGCAATTATTACTCAAGAAACTAAGAGACTGTATTACAATTATTTATCAGTTGCGCAGATTGAGGAAAAATATGAGGCACTTACTTCGTATACTACTGATGCGATACTTAATGGGTTTGCGGTGCTCGAAAAGCTTGACTAGTTTGAGGGGTGGTGGCAATATAATATTTTGTGAGTTACGCTATTCTATTTGGAACAAGCGAGGTTCTCACACTTCAAGTACAACGTCAGCAATCAACAACACTCGTTATGCGTAAAAAAGATAGATGGTCAGCGAATTCTGTATCCGGTCGTGCTCATAATACCTCCCGGCCACCCGTTCCATCCCACCAGATGTCGCGCCCCTGGCACGGAGGTCCTAATCCTCGTTCGACCGCAACCTACCGCGGAGGACCTTCGCTGATCTATCAGCACCCGCACTCATAACGCCCCCCCCATTCATCATGGCGCCGCACCCAACCAGGTGCGGCGCTTTCATTTTTTATTCAAAATGCTACTATTTAAAAAACTATAAAAAGTTTAAATTTTTACACACATAACAAACAAATAAGATGGCAGAATCCAATCCAAAGCCCCAGACAGAGGTACATGCGGGCGATGCATCCAAGACAAAATCTGCCCTGCGAGAAGAAGCTGTTTTAGCTTTTTGGCAGGAGCACAATATTTTTGAAAAAAGTTTAAAGAAAGACTCACCTAAGGGTAACTTTGTCTTTTTTGATGGACCACCGTACGCAACTGGTCTCCCACATTTCGGTCATATGATTCCTTCTACAATCAAGGATGTTATTCCTCGTTACAAGACTATGCAGGGCTACAACGTGCAACGTAAGTGGGGTTGGGATTGTCATGGTCTACCGATCGAAAATCTTATAGAAAAAGAACTCGGTCTTGCTGACAAGAAGGCGATTGAAGAATACGGCATTGATAAATTTAATAAAGCTGCGCGAGACAGTGTGTTTCGATATGACGTCGCGTGGAAGAAGCTTGTTCGACGTGCTGGACGATGGGTTGATATGGAAAATGATTATCATACAATGGACTCAAGCTACACTGAGTCTGTTTGGTGGTCATTTAAAACTCTCCAAGAAAAAGGTCTTGTATACGAAGCGTTCAAAGTAATGCCATTTTGTCCTCGATGTCAGACTTCACTTTCAAACTTTGAAGTAGGGCAAGGCTACAAAGATATTCCAGATATTTCTGCGTATGTGCTTTTTCAATTGCGAAATGAAGACGGTGCGGATGGATCTATGAGGACACCTCTTGGTGAATCATTCTTAGCTTGGACAACAACTCCTTGGACGCTACCTGGAAACACTGCACTTGCTGTGAATGCAGAATTAAAATATTCACTTGTTGAAACAGTTCAGAAAGATGTTCCAGTAAAGGTTTGGATCGCCACTGACCTGATTCCAAAATTAAAAGAGAAAAATATTCTCCCAGAAAATTTCACAGTACTCAAAGAAGTGATGGGAAGTGAACTAGTTGGAAAATCATATACACCGCCTTTTGATTTTTATACAAAAGTAGGAACACTTTCAACTGCTGAAGAAGCTAAGAGAAATAGTGCGTGGAAAGTATACGCTGGAGATTTTGTAACAGCGGAGGATGGCACCGGTATTGTGCATATTGCTCCTGCATTTGGGGATGATGACTACAAACTATCTGTAGCTCACAATTTCCCAATCATCATCCACGTAGGTCCAGATGGAAAAATAAAGGAAGGCAATGGAACACTTTCAGGTTTGTATGCAAAGCCAAAAGGAGATCATCAGCTCACTGATATTGAGGTGATTAAACTACTCGCTCATAACACAACTTCAGCTGAAGCTGGAAGCGTGCCACTCCTTTTCGCAAAGGAAAAACTAGTGCACTCATATCCACATTGTTGGCGATGTGACACACCTCTTTTGAACTATGCTACTTCATCATGGTTTGTCCGAGTTACAGATTTGAAAGATAAACTCATAGGAGAAAACAATAAAATAAATTGGACGCCAAAAGAAGTAGGAGAGGGACGATTTGGAAAATGGCTTGAGAGTGTTCGTGATTGGGCAATTTCCCGAAGTCGATATTGGGGTGCTCCGCTTCCGATATGGAGAGGTTCAAAGACTGGCCGAGTTGAATTCATTGGTTCTATTGCAGACCTCAAGGGCAAGATCTCAGGACGAGGGAATAACATTACGCTTATGCGACATGGTGAGGCTGAATCAAATGTACTCGATGTAATCAATTCAAATCCTGCTGACTTGGCTAAGTATGGCTTAACTATGAATGGTAAGGGTCAGGTAGAAGCGGCGGCTCAAAAGCTCCTCACTAGACAAAATGAGACAGGAAAGAAGATTACAAAGATTTACTCTTCTGATTTCCGAAGAACAAAAGAAACTGCCGAACATATGGCAAGTGTATTAGGTATTGACTCATCAGAAATTATTTACGATGTCCGGCTTCGAGAAGTGAACGCGGGAACTTTTGATGGCAAAAACTGGTCAAAGCGAGCTGAACTTTTCAAGAATCGACATGACACTATTTATGCAAGGCCGGAGAATGGTGAATCAGTAGAAGACGTGAAGCGACGAACTGCTGAGTTCTTGTATGACTTGGATAGTAAACTTGAAGGTGAAGAGATCCTCGTCGTAACTCATGGTCTACCACTTCGACTTATGGTGAATACTGCAAATGGCCAGACTTGCCGAGACTTACTTCGATCAGGTTGGAGAGA
>JAUPUG010000008.1 GCA_030917685.1 Patescibacteria group bacterium
AAAATCAAACTTTGGAGGAGCACAACGATACGTATTTGAGCTCGCCACTCGACTTAAAAAAGATGGACACACAGTTGCCGTAGCCCTCGGAGGAAACGGTGCTCTCAAAACCAAACTTGAAGAAGAAGGTGTTGAGGTTTTTAGTATCGCTGGAGCACAGAGAGATATCAGTATTACAAAAGAAATACAAGTCCTCTGGAACATTTTTTCTATTATTCGTAGATACAAGCCAACTATCGTACATCTCAATAGCCCAAAGATTGGAGGGCTTGGCGCCGTTGCTGCTCGAGTAGCCTATTTCCTCAATAGAACAAAGTCTGGAAAAATAATTTACACAAATCACGGCTGGCCTTTCAACGAACCTCGTCCTGAGTGGCAGCAAATCATCATTCGTATTTTTTCTTGGCTAACAGTCTTTCTTGGAGGGACAACTATCGTACTCGGAGAAACCGAGCGAAACGACGTGCGTAGTTGGCCTTTTGTACAAAATAAATTTGTAATAATTCCAAACGGCGTAAGTACATTCAATGTGATTGATAAAAAGACCTCGCTCTCACGACTTGCAGGCGAGAAAAAAGCTGAGGAATGGATTGCTGAAAAACGGCTTATTATAGGGACTATTTCAGAATTACATAAAAACAAAGGGTTAACTTTTGCACTCGAAGGTCTCAATTCATATATTGAACAGTACCCTACTCAAAAAATTGCATACGTAATTATTGGTGAAGGTGAAGAACGTACAGAATTAGAATCAATCATAAAAAAGCTTTCCCATTTACACCCTGAACATGTAGTGCTCGCAGGTCAAATACCTGAAGCTCGTGAATACGTAGGAGCATTTGATCTATTTTTGCTTTCATCTGTGAAAGAAGGATTACCATTTGCACTTCTCGAAGCTGGATCTGCTGGTGTACCAGTTATTAGCACATCAGTTGGAGGAATTCCTGAGGTAATACAAAATCTTGAAAATGGAATTCTAATTGCGCCAAGACGACCACAAGAAATCAAGAATGCTCTTGTGTATCTCAATGAACATCCTGAAGTACTAGACATTATGATTACAAATTTTAAGAAAAAGATTGAGCAGAAATATAACTTTGAACTAATCGTAGCAAATATTAAAAAATTGTACGGGATAAACTAGCACCTATACTCCTAAGAACTCATTCTTGATAACCTCTCGATGAGTAGCTCTTGAATACTTTATCATTCCCATAAGTATTCCGAGCCCTATAAACTCTGTGAGTAAATGTGACCCACCATAACTCATAAACGGCACGGGGATACCCGTAACAGGCATCACACCGATATTCATACCTATGTTAATGGTAAGGTGCACCATAAAGAAAATCGCTAGACCCATTGCATACAAAGTTTCAAAGTTTGTCTCCCCTCTCATTGCCCATACTATAATTCTACTGATGATAATAATGTACAGTATAAATAGTATAATTACACCGACAAAACCCCATTCCTCAGCGAATGCAGCAAATATAAAGTCTGTTTCATATTCAGGTAAAAACTTTAATCTTGATTGTGTACCATATCCAATACCCTTACCCACTATTTCTCCTGATCCTACCGTAATCATCGCTTGATACGCATTGTATCCACTTCCACGTATATCAGCGAGTGGATTAATGAAATTCATAATTCGATGCTTTTGATATTCTTTAAATCCAAAATTCCACAGCCCGGCAAAAGCGATTGCGCCAATAGTAAATACCAATGCTAAATGTTTTTTTGAAATACCTGAGATAAGCACCATACCGAGCCAAATTGAATATATTGTAATCGCAGAACCGAAGTCAGGCTGTAGAGCAACCAACAGAAACAGTATTCCTGCATACACTCCAGAAACTATAATATGTCGTATATGTGCAATCTGAACATGGCGTCGTGAAAAATATTTTGCCAAAAGGAGAATAAGTACAAGCTTTACGAAGTCTGCAGGCTGTACTGAAAATAGACCGAAGTTAAGCCATGATTTGGCACCTTTTGAAACATACCCAACTGCAAATAGCGAAAGTAAAGAAAGAGCAGAAAATACATAGAGTGCCACAATAACATAAGTTCGACGAAGAAATCTGAAATCAACAAAACTTAGTATAAAAAACATAATAAAAGACACACCAATCCACACGAGCTGTCTTTCAGCATAATTTCCTTCTCCGGTAAAAGAATTCATTGTTAAAAGACTCAATATGAGTATTGGTATGAGTGAACAGACAATGTACCAATCTATTTTGAGAGCTCTGAGCATAGACTAAATTGGCAGTTTAGGAATAATCTCAACCTTTGAAATTTCTTCTGTAAAACCTTTCGGCCATGTAAAAACAAGTGGAGCTTCACTATTTCCCCGAATAATATCTACAACCGTCTTTGAAGCAGCGAATGCATTACCTTCTTTATTATATATAATCGCTACTACTTCAACATTTGTATATTTGTTGATTGTTTTATTCAAAAGCGACGCCTTAATAGTTGGTGACGAAGTCGCGTTTAATACTCGCTCATCAATTACATCAAATTCAGGTTTTTCGGTTTCAAACTTATTCCACACTGCAGGTGCAGTAAACTCAAACACAGCCTTTGAGGGTTCTCTAGTACCCGCATCAAATGCTGGCTCAAAAATTGGAAAAGTTTTTGTAGGTGGGACACGTGCATACCCCTCTCTAGTTCCTAGTAGCACATTCTCATCATCATACACGAGGAATATATAAGGAATGGGTTCCGCTGTATAATTTACATTTGGATTCTGAACATACGCTACGAGATTGTTGAGTCCACGCGCAACACTAAAAGGTCTAACCCAACTCACAATAGGTTCAGGCAACACATCTCTAGCACACGCCCGTTCACACGACCCACCGCAATCTACACCAGTCTCATTTGCATTCATTTTTCCATCAAAACAAGTTGGTGCATTATTGAAAAATATAAAATAGGTCGGCACACCAATAACTATTGCTAAAAACGTAAAAACGATTGACCCATACATAAGTTGTCGCCGATGTGCCCATGAAAACATATGTGTGCATTATATCAGATAAATAAAAAGACCGCCTTTTAGGGCGGAGTTTTTATTTTGTCTTGCTTGCGTTGAAATTATAATCGATTTTTACATCGACTATTTGTATATTGACCACTCTGTTCTGGCGACGAGCTACTTTTCCCACAGTGTGAGTATCATTGCCCCTGAAGAGCTTAACTTCTGAGTGCGGAATGAGATCAGGTGTGACCTCTTCGGTGAGCCACCAGAACGCAATGGTCAATATTAATTTTGAAAACTTAGAGGAAAGGCCGACTAGTGTCAGCTTTGTAGTAAAAAGAGGGAGTTACTGGATTCGAACCAGTGACCTTAACGACGCCGTCGTTATGCTCTACCAACTGAGCTAAACCCCCAATTCGTTTACTAAGAAGAACAATTTCTCTTCTCTAAGTTTTCAAAATTCTCAATTTCAATACAAGTAACAAATAAAAGTGATTGTGATAATCATATTTCCTAATAGAATCGATGCATTAGTACACCTCAGCTCAACGTATTACTACGCTTACACTTAGTGCCTATCAACGTGATCATCTCTCACGGATCTCAAACGATACCTAATCTTGAAGCTGGCTTCGCTCTTAGATGCTTTCAGAGCTTATCCATTCCCAACATAGCTACCCTGCAATGCCACGGGCGTGACAACAGGTACACCAGAGGTCAGTTCACCCCGGTCCTCTCGTACTAAGGGCAAATCTTCTCAAGTATCAACGCCTGCAGTAGATAGGAGACCAACCTGTCTCACGCATGTTTTTCACTTATTACTAAGTGCATTGGACTATATCTTCATCTTTTTCTTACAAAACAGTAAAGTTTCGTATGATTGAGATGGCTTACGTTTAGTCTCTACGGGCTTCACAAACTGTGAATTCCCTCGGTGTTATCCATACATACTCCTGTATGTACCGGACTTCCCCGATATAAGTAAGCTGTGTCGTATATATCACTATATATGACCGCCGTGTATAGGTTGTATCTCTATAATTTAATTATGTTAACAGTTTTCATTCTCATTGAAGAGTTATGATGTCCTCGGTGGATTCAGACTGTTCAGCAACCAATTTGATAACATGTATTGCTACACAAAATCTTATTGGAAGCTGAACGGTCTGAACCCAGCTCGCGTGACTTTTTAATTAGCGAACAGCTAAACCCTTGGGACCTTCTCCAGCCCCAGGATAAGTCGAGCCGACATCGAGGTGCCGAACTCCGCCGTCGATATGGACTCTTAGGCGGAACTAGCCTGTTATCCCCAGAGTAGCTTTTGTCAGATAATCTTTTGCCGCGTCTAAAGCGTACAATCGGTTCACTACGTTCTGCTTTCGCATCTGCTTGACATTGACGTCTCACAGTTAAGCCGGCTTATGCCGTTGCACTATCGGCACGGTTTCCATTCGCGCCTAGCCGACCTTAATAAACTCCTCCGTTACTTTTTGGGCATTTGTGTTAGCTGCATATCACTATGCAGATCGGACTATATAATTATCTTAAGATTTAATTTAAGATAGCTGGGTTGTAGTCTCTACGGGTGTTCATGAGTTTTGCAACTTAATCACGTCCCTCGGAATTGTCTTAACTTTGCTTTCGGCACGATTAAGGTTTTTCCCGATATAACCAACTTTGCTTACAATGATTTCTCACTGTAGTCCCCCTTTTTGTTTTTTTTGAAGAATGACGTCTTCTGGAGGCGCCACGGTTCAGAACACAATTTCTTAAAATAAATTAAGATTCACAGCAATTTAATTTTATTTAAATTGCGGTCTAATTGTGTTCTGAAGGATAGCGCCCCACCAAAACTGCCCACCAGATACTGTTCCTTCTCGTTTTTGCCGAGGAGGTTAGAACGTATGCTTTCACAGAGTGGTATTTCACTGACGAGTCCACCTAAACCGAAATCTAGATATCAACCTCTCCCACCTATGCTACGCAGTAAATACATACGCTCAATACCAAGTTGCAGTGAAGCTTCTGGGGTCTTTTCGTCTAACTGCAGGTAGGAGGCATCTTCACCTCCATTGCATTTTCACCGAGCGGGTCTTCGAGACAGTTCCCAAGTCATTACACCATTCGTGCGCGTCTGAACTTACCAGACAAGGAATTTCGCTACCTTAGGACCGTTCATTGTTTTCTATAGGTTGCGCGAATGTGTATCAACTTAATTGTTTATTTACCAAATAAATTCTATTTCTTCTTTTTTGTGTTAACTCTATGTCGCCATAGAGATCGGACTATATCTTCACTTCTTCGACAGTCGACTTTCCATTGTTGTCTTGAAGTATCTTGCGTGTAGTCTCTGGGGATTCTTCTGCTTTTATCACATCTGATAAAACGTACTTTCGTTTTCTTCCCTTCCCTTCATTTAGAGATTCTCTTAACTGAATAATTCTTTGGAATCCTTCTTTATTAAGATGTTCTCCATTAAACATTTGTTCTACAATATCTTTAAATATTGAGAAATTTGTCTTTTTTCTTGAAGAGATGAAATTAAACTTTTTAAAGAATGGAATAATTTTTTCTTTTAATGAACTTATATA
>JAUPUG010000009.1 GCA_030917685.1 Patescibacteria group bacterium
GCCAATGAGGATCTCAAGAAACGAATGAAGCGTGATGTTAAAATTGATAAAGAGAAGCCTGTAAATCCAAATACAATGCAGCTTAGTAAGTGGGAAAAAGAAGTAGTAGACTCAATCGAGCAAAACCTTTCAAAGATTCCATTTGATTGTGGTATTCGAGCAATATACCTTGCAAAGACATCTGCTTTTCGATCTTCTAGTGTCGCTGGGCTATCAGGATCTTTCAGACAATATGGCGCTCAGAACCTTAATGGGTTCAAAGCTACTAAAACTCCAGGGGTAAATTATCCATGGCAAGATAGAAGTGGCAAAAAAGTACTTGGACAAAAGAAAAGCTTGTTTAATAAATACAAGGCGCGTGCATTCTTTTATGATGAATTTATTCCAACAGGATATAGTGGCGCACCATTTGTAATGACAACAGAAGAATTGGCAACGGTATATCACTTCCCAGGAGATGTATCAAAGACCCCTACACTTTCACGTATTACGGCAAAGAAGGCAGAACCGCCATCAAATTTACCTATCTAGTTCATTCTGCGCTGATTTTTATTTAATACACAACCAATACTCTCCATGCTCGAAGAACTCCCAATGCACAAAAGCTCTCTCGTCAGAAAAATAGTCATTGGTTTGGCTGTGCTCGTATGTATAGCAATCATAGGTCTTCTATCTTTTTATCTGTACGTCGTGCGAGCTCCAAGTGGTGCAAATTACCCTGTACGAATTACAGTAGAGAATGGGCAAGGTGCTCAAAGTATTGCGCAGGAGCTTTTTGAGAATAGAATAGTTCGTCAATCAAAATTTACTCAAAATCTAATAGTAGGTGGAGGAGGCGAAAAAAGTATTCAAGCTGGAACCTATGTCTTCAAGAGTCCAATGAACATATTTGCTGTAGCGGAAAAGATCGCTTCGGGAGATTTTGGATACATACCAACTAAACTTACAATACCTGAGGGAACTAGTTCGAAAAAACTAGCAGTTTTAGTCAACTCTAAATTTCCTAGTATTGCCACATCAACATTTGAGGCACTGGCTCGTGAAAAAGAAGGTTATTTATTTCCAGAGACATACTTCTTCGCGCCTGAAGTGACACCGCAAGAGATTATCGACAGAATGGAAGTTATTTTCAAAAGAAAAATTAGTTCAATCGACGAGGAAATAAAGGCTTCAGGAAAAACTCTTTCGGAGATACTAACAATTGCATCAATACTAGAAGGTGAAGTGCAGACTGCTGAAGACCGGGGAATGGTTGCAGATTTACTCGAACGACGTATGAAAATAGGAATGCCACTTCAAGTAGACACCACACTTGTATATGCGACAGGTAAGACATCGGCGACATTAACACTCAAAGACTTACGTACAAACGGCCCATACAATACATATACAAACAAAGGATTGCCTCCAACACCGATAAACAACCCAGGGATGGATTCTATACTTGCAGTACTCAATCCAATACCAAATGAATATCTCTTTTATCTTTCTGATAAAGATGGTATAACTCGATTCTCAAAGACTCACGATGAACACGTTAAACTCAAAGCAAAATATCTTAGATAGTGCGTCGGATACGGCGTCCGGTGTGGTTGTTGCGACAAAGAAAACGAACTCTGTGCACCCTACACGCAAAACTGTGTATGTTGGTATGTCAGGTGGTGTTGATTCATCTGTTTCTGCATATCTACTCAAACAGCAAGGATACGACGTTACAGGTGTATTCATAAAAGTATGGCAACCTGACAACACTGACTGTGGGTGGAAAGATGAGCGACGTGATGCAATGCGAGTTGCAGCAGTGCTTGATATTCCATTTCTAACACTCGATTTCAGTGAACAATATAAGCGAGAAGTTGTTGACTATATGATTGAGGAATACCGCCTCGGCAGAACTCCAAACCCTGATGTGATGTGTAATCGTCATGTGAAGTTTGGCTCATTCTTACAATATACACTCGCACAAGATGTTGATTATGTTGCAACAGGTCATTATGCGCAGAATGTTTTTAATACACAGACACAGAAGTTTGAAATGAAGGAAGGTGCTGATGCAAACAAAGATCAAACATATTTTCTTTGGACACTTACTCAAGATGATTTGAAACATACACTATTTCCAATTGGCCACCTACAAAAAAGTGAGGTTCGTAAAATAGCAGAGAAAGCTGGTCTACCTGTGTTTGATAAGAAAGATAGTCAGGGTGTGTGTTTTATTGGACACCTCGATATGAAAGCTTTTTTGAAAGAATATATACAGACAGAGCCTGGAAATGTGTTAGATGTACAGGGAAATGTAATTGGAAAGCATGATGGTGCAGTTCTGTACACCATTGGAGAACGACATGGATTTGAGTTCAATACAAAGACAACAGAGAATGAGCCTCATTTTGTTGTTTCAAAAAATATAGAGAAAAATACAATCACAGTTACTACAAAATCTGAGAATTCTGATACTTCAACACAAAGAAACACTGCAAGGGTTAATAAAGTTTCACTTTCTCAGGATATTGAACCATATATTGGTAAAAAGGTGTTTGCACGAATACGATACAGACAAGAAAAACAGTCTTGTGTGATTTTAAAAGCTAACGCAAATGATGCGGCGAACAATATAGCTGATAGTACGGGCGGTAAAATTAATGCGGAATACATCGTAACATTTGACACACCGCAAAAAGGTATGGCGGAAGGTCAATCTGTGGTTTTGTATGATGGCAACACGTGTCTTGGTGGTGGTATACTGAACTACATATGACACAGCATAAGCACGCGCACGATCATGATAATGAGCAGGTAGGTACAAAAAAAGTGAGTACACTAACAGACACACATCATGGCCACGAAGAATTAGCACGAAGTCCGGTTTCCACAGCCCAAATCAGTAGCTTCGAAAACGGTGAATTTTATATAACAAAAGAAGACGGGAGTGTCGAAAAATTCGACTCAAAAAAACTCGAGGATTCACTTGTACGCTCTGGAGCAGTACAAACTACAGCTGACAAAATTGTGCGAACCATTATGGAAGAGCTCAAGACCGGGGTATGTGACCCTGATAGTGACAACGGTACTATTTGTACAGTACATCAGATCTACCATAAGGCTTTCGATATTCTAAAAGCCACATCACTTGCTGCGGCGGCTCGATATTCACTTCGTCGTTCTATCATGGAATTTGGGCCTACAGGTTTTCCATTTGAAGAATATGTTGCTGCTATTTTTAAGGCAAAAGGATACGAGACACTTACAGGTCAAATGGTATTTGGAGGATGCGTACCACATGAAGTTGATGTTATTGCATGGAATAAAGAGAAACTCATAATGGCAGAAGTTAAATATCACAATGAACACGCAGGGAAGTCAGACCTCAAAACAGCTCTGTATATTAAAGCTCGATATGACGACTTGAAAGACAATTTGTATGTATATGGAGGACTACCTCCGCGAAAAATTGACGAATGGTACCTAATCACTAACACAAAGTTCACTGAGACTGCAGTAACCTATGCAGAATGTAAGGGTCTCAAGCTCATTAGTTGGAGCTTTCCTGTGCGTGGAAATTTACTCGATATGATTGAAGAGACAAAACTACACCCAGTAACATGTCTCACCAGTTTAACTGATACTGAAAAAAGAGAGTTGCTTGGACGTGATATTGTGCTTTGCAAAACTATTTATGAAAAACGACAAGTACTCAAAGAGCTGGGTTACAGTGATGCAAAAATCTTTAAAGTAATGGAAGAAATCGGACAAATTATCAATTTGGAGGTGAGGGAGTAGGGTATAGACAAGCTTAAAACTTAGTGTTATTGTATTTTTAGCTCTTTCACATACAACGGAAGACTTCACACAGACAAACCACACCACCCCTTACAGAAATCCATACTGATGAAACTCAGAAAAATCGCCCTCGTCTTTTCCATTATATCTATTCTCATTGGAGTCTTTGTAAATCAAGGATTCGAGATACTTTACCCGGTCAATAGTATCCAAAGCACAACTCACCACATGACGGTCGAACCTGGAGATGAAATCTCTGATATTCATTTCTACAATCCTGGCGACAAGCCTCCTACAAAGCCGTATATGTCCATTTTCTTTAAAAATCTTTCTCCGAGTGATTGGGAAAACGTTGAGAAGTGGCACAAGGAAATGATCGAGAAATTACGAGAGATGGGAAGAGTCCACACAAAAGGCGATTACGAGAAAATCACCCCTGTTGTCACTGAATACTCGGCAAAGTTTATTACTACGCAGGCAGACTGCATCGCGATCGAATTTCCAAAGGAGAAGACAGGGATTCTCCTTGTGAATGAAAAGAAGGTCGAAAAATAGTCAGGTAGGATTACCTCGACCTACACACCAAACCCAACACCGAGAAAAGCCCTTCACTGTGGCAAGGTGCTGGGTTTTTTCTTTATTAAAAATTTATTTAATTTGCAATAAAACCATGCTAATATACCTACATATATGGCATGGAACTCAACCTGGAAAAAGAAATATTATATACCTGGACAAAAAGAGCCATTTAAACTCAGTCGTTCAAAGATTGATATGTTTATTGAGTGTCCACGATGTTTTTATCTCGATCGGCGTCTTGAAGTGGCCAAGCCAAGCATGGCTCCATTTCTCCTTAACACTGCTGTTGATCATCTTTTGAAGAAAGAATTCGACATGCACCGAAAAGAGGCAACACCTCACCCAATCATTTCAGACAATGGGCTCAATCTCATACCCTTCAATCATCCTAAAATTGACGAATGGCGAGAAAAGTTCGTTGGGGTGCAATATCTTCATGAAGAGTCTAACTTCCTCGTTTTTGGGGCAGTAGACGACCTCTGGGTTGAAATTAAAGGTGGTGCCGGCAAAAGTACTGAGCTTGGTAAGGTTCATGTGGTGGACTATAAGGCTACAAGCAAGGATGACGCTGTAAAAGAGCTTGAAGATACGCGTTGGCATGATCAATACCGACGACAAATGGAAATCTACCAATGGTTACTTCGACACAATGACGTAGATATTTCTGATACTGGATATTTTGTATATGTGAACGGACGAAAAGATGTGGATGGTTTTGATGGGAAGCTTGAGTTTGAAATTAATCTTATTCCATACAAAGGAAAGTCTGACTGGGTTGATGAAGTTCTTGTGCGGGCTAAAAAATGTTTGGATAATGATGCAATACCTGAAGCGGGCGACAATTGTGAATACTGCAAATATAGAGAGCAGGCAGGTATGGCATTTAAAAAGCATGTGACAGAGTTTGGGATTGGAGGGAAGACAGCGACGGTTAGTGGCAAGACGACCGCAAAGAAGAAATAAAATAGGAAATACAGAATAATAAATAAACGAAATATCATGAAAAAATCATCAAATACATCTAAATCAAAGAAACTAGATTCAAAACAATCTCAAAAAGTGCAAAAAGCACAAACACTCCCAACATGGGACTTTAGCGATTTATATACAGGACCTACAGACCCGAAGCTCGATGCTGATATTCAAAGTATCACAGCGGTGTGCAAGAAATTTTCAAAAAAATATAAAGATTCGACTGATTATCTTCAGGAAAACGAAAGTGGTGCAGAATCTCTACTTAAAGCACTCAAAGATTGGGAAACTTTAACAGAAGATGTTGGAACAGCGCGACCGTTATGGTATTTGCAAAATCTGCAGTCAATTGAAAGCAACAACCCAGCAATATCAGCAAA
>JAUPUG010000073.1 GCA_030917685.1 Patescibacteria group bacterium
AAATATATCCCAACAGTCCAGCAAATTGCTGTGTCTGCATTCACTGTTCTCTGCCTTGTCCTGACACTCTTTGTGTCCATACTTTGCAGTGATCTGGTCCAAACTGGTGCCGTGACACTCAACATCCGGTATCTTCCGTCCCGGAATGAGGTAACAGAGTACGTGGCGTCAGCGCCTTCGTATTACTACACCCCAGCACCGCCGGTGGCACCTGTGCCGCCGGCTCTCCCCGATGGGTTCATATACCCACCAGAGAATCCTGATACAAAGGATCTTGAGTTTGATTGGTCGCCGCCTGTGCCTCAGAAGGAAGCTGACGCCAACAAGGTTCAGCCCAAAAAAGCTGTCAAAAAGGGCGATGGAAGTATCTAACTTTCCATTGTTACTCAGATGAAATAGCGACCACACCCTCACAAATGTATCGCGCGCTGATCCTAAGGTTCAATTCCTAGGGTCAGCGTATTTTTTTGTTTTGTATTTTATTATTAAACCTACCACATATGTATGATGTTTTTTTTATTTTCCCAAACTATACGTTTTATAGTAGTATATGGGCACATGTCATTTTTCTCAAAAAAACTCGGAATAGATCTTGGAACTGCAAACACACTCGTGTTTTTACCTGGGCGGGGAGTGGTGCTCAATGAGCCATCTGTGGTTGCGGTGTCTGAACAAGACAACCAAATTCTAGCAGTAGGAAATGATGCAAAAGATATGATTGGAAAAACTCCTGACAGTATTATCGCGTATCGACCCATGAAAGATGGAGTGATTGCTGACTACCGAGTAACAGAAGCGATGCTCCGATATTTTATAAACAAAGCGCTGGGTAAATGGAATATATGGAAACCAGAAGTTATGATTTCTGTTCCTGCTGGCGTGACTTCTACAGAGCGCCGTGCAGTGATCGAAGCGGCTATCAAAGCTGGCGCAAAAAATGCATATGTAGTGAAGGAACCAATTCTCGCTGCAATTGGTGCCGGGATTTCTATACAAGAAGCTGTTGGACACATGATTGTTGATATTGGAGGAGGAACAACTGATGTTGCGGTGATTTCACTTGGAGGTATCGTAGCGTGTACATCGGTGAAGTGTGCTGGCAACAAACTCGATGCTGCTATCACTGACTATATAAAGAAGACTTACAATCTCGCTATTGGAGACAAGACTGCAGAGGAAATAAAGATACAAGTTGGTTCTGCGGTACCTGTTGAAGAAGAATTGACTATGACTATCAAAGGACGAGACTTTTTGACCGGTCTTCCACGTGCGGTTGAAATCAAGACAAATGAAATTGTAAAAGCCATTTCAAAAGAACTTCGAGATATGGTGAAAGCAATCAAAGATGTACTCCAAGAGACTCCACCTGAGCTCGCATCTGACATTATTGATAACGGTATTATCATGACCGGTGGTTCATCTATGCTACGAAATCTTCCTGAACTCGTATTTCGACGAACTGGTGTAAAAGCTGTGCTTGCAGATGATGCACTCTATTGTGTAGTGAAGGGAACTGGTATCGCACTTGATCACTTGGATACATACAAGAAGACTATTATTACGAAGAGGTAGTACTATGCGTGTAGTTGCTATGCTTCAGGTTAGAATGGGGATTCAGTCCGAAGCATTTGACATATAGTTTTTGTTGGGCTTTACTGTAAGTGTTAATCGGTTAGCTGATAAACAAAAACATTCAACATTGGAGGATTCTTACAGATTATGGGTCAAGGTATTGCTTTGTGTTCAGCGGAAGAAATGCGTGTACGGTTGGAGGCTGATACGGATCAGCTAAAAATCAGTCGAGAAGATAAGTTAGGTTTTTATCCCAAACTTACTCTCTATGCCGGGCAGGTCATTACAAAAAGTGAGAGGCATCCTGCTGTGGTGTATGTCATTCAACTCGTTAGAGAGATTTATGATGACGATAGCGAAGGAGAAAGGGTGATCAAATTTCTCATTGGCGTCATTGTGAGAGATATCCAAGCTGCTGCTGCGATACAGGATTTTCTTGATGCTTCAGCTGATGTTGCGATGATGGAATAAAAGCATGCATCTTACTACTCCCGACTAGAGCTAGTTGCCCCCCCCGCCTTCCTGGCGACAGAAAATCATCTGTCGTGACAGGGCAGGCGGTTTTCTTTTTGTTGATACAATAATTGCCTGAATTTTTGCATCAAAAATGCTAATATATACCCATGCTCTCTCACCTCAAAAAAGAATCAATGCACCACGCATTCGTCATAGAAGGTGATACGCTTCAGACTCGACCTGTTCTATTTGATTTTCTAAAAAAAGAATTTGGAATGGATGCTGGACATAATGACTTGATACTCCTTGATAGAGGGGATTTTGGTATTGAAAATGTACAAGAAATTGTTGATGTGAATTCTAGAAAGCCTACAGTTGGAATGTATAAGGTGATTGTTGTCGGATTACATTCGATTTCGCATCAAGCACAAAATGCAATTCTCAAAACACTTGAGGAACCACGTCCAGGTACATTTATTTTTATTCTCACAAATACATCCGCTATCTTTTTACCGACTATACTTTCACGAGTGCAGGTTGTGAGAAGTTCAGCTGTGGCTAATACAAATAATGCTGTCGCTAATATAGACCTCGATGCAAAAAAGTTCATTAAAAGTTCTCCTGTTGAAAGGCTCGCTCAAATTAAAGAAATTCTTGATTTAAAATCAGATGAGGAAATAGGGGACGCAGAGATATTTGCATTCGTACAAGAAGTTGAGAAGCTCGCGTATGATTTGAGTAGAGATACAAAAAGTACCTCGTCTAGTACATCTATCGCTCGGATCTTCACAAAAGTAGAAGACTATATGAGAGACACATCTTCGTCTAAGAAATTGTTGCTTGAATATATGGCTTTGAGGCTACCTAATTTCTAAGGGTCTTAGCCTTTATCAAAATTTTAACAAAATTTCACCTCGTGCTAGTATAATGAATATATAACCTAAATCGCACACGTAATATGGCATACAATTTTTCAAAATTTCAACAAAAAATAAAAGAGACACAGGAGTGGTATTCAAAAGAACTTGCTAGTATTCGTACTGGGCGAGCTTCTACTGCATTCTTAGATCCAGTTCGAGTAGAATCATATGGTTCAGAGATGCCTATTACATCACTTGCTACTGTTACATCAGAGGACGCTCGATCTATTCGTATCTCTCCATGGGACAACAGTCAGACACAGGCTATTGAAAAAGCTATTACTATTGCAAACCTTGGTGTGTCAGTTGTAGTGGATGGTTCAGGTCTTCGAGTTATTTTCCCAGAGCTTACAGGTGAGCGACGTATACAGCTTGTAAAAGTAGCAAAAGACAAATTGGAGGACGCAAAAGTTGCACTTCGACGAGAACGAGGTGAAGTTTCAGATGATATTAACACTCAGAAAAAAGAAGGTAGTATGGGTGAGGATGATGCTATGCGAGCAAAAACAGAGATGGAAAAGTTTGTACAAGAGGGTAATATAAAGCTCGAAGAACTTTTTGCTAAGAAGGAGACTGAGATTACCAATTAATTAGAAGTCGCGTAGAGTTAAATCGCGCGTCGCGATTTAAACCACCACTCGATAACACCACACCACATCACATGACCACAACCATTATATTTCTACTAGTACTTACACTCTTGGTGTTTATTCACGAGCTGGGGCATTTTCTTGCGGCTCGTATGTTTGGTATTCGAGTAGATGAGTTCGCTATTGGATTCCCACCTCGTATCGCTAGTTGGATGTGGGGTAAGACTCGGTATGCTATCAACCTACTTCCTTTAGGTGGATATGTACGTATATATGGTGAAAATACAGAGGATGCTCGTACTCCAGATAACATGCTCTCAAAGCCAAAATGGCAACAGGTTGTAGTGCTTGCCGCTGGAGTTACTTTTAACATTATCCTTGCTTGGCTATTACTTTCACTTTCTCTATTTATAGGTGCAAAAGCATCTGTCGATGCAATGCCTGCAGCTATTGTTAAGAATCCAGCCCTTACAGTAGTAATGGTTGCACCTGGAAGTCCAGCTGAAAAAGCAGGTCTCAAGTCTGGAGATGAAATTCTTTCTATTACAAACTCAAAAACACTTCTTGCATCTTCAACACTTTCAGTATCTGGTGCACAGGGTGTGATTGCTGGAGCAGAAAACAATGTACAAGTTACGGTAAAACAATTCAAACCAAAAACTGGTGAAAAAGAATATGAAGTTAAATCACTAACTGTTGTTCCAAAAGAGGGAATCGTTGCTGGAAAGAAAGCAATTGGTATTTCAATGGATATGATTGCTACAGTCAAAGCTGGTTTCTTTGAATCATTTTATTACGGAGCGCGACAGACATATTATCTTACAAAAAATGTAGCTATCGGCCTGTATACATTCTTGGGTACTGCCATTATGGGCAATGCAAGTCTCGAACAAGTAAGTGGTCCTGTTGGTATTGCGGGAGCTGTAGGTGAATCTGCGAAAACTGGTTTCTCAAGTCTTCTGGTTATCGCTGCTGTTATCTCTGCAAATCTTGCAGTACTCAACCTTGCACCATTTCCAGCACTCGACGGTGGACGAATTGTTGTAGTCGCAATTGAAGCTATTATCAGAAGAGAACTTAACCCTAAAGTAATACAGTGGGTAAATGGTATAGGTTTCTTGCTCCTCATTGCACTAATGCTCATCGTCACTGCCAAAGATATCTGGACTCTTTTTTAGCATTTGACTCGTCCGCCTGACAATAAGCGTTGAATCGCGTATGGAGAGGCTTGAATTGATAGGGAACCCAAAACCCTATATATATGCTAGAATGGTAGGTATGAAAAACAGAAAAATATATGTAAGTATCGGGATAGTTATCGTAGTTGCGCTAGTTACTTTTTGGGCATTTTCGTATTTTTCAGTAGCGAATAAAGCTGCTCGAGAAAATCGAATTATTAGTTCAGGTATTTCTGAAATTCAAGGACAGCCAACATCTGAAGCTTCAGCATCAACATCTGAAGCGGTACTTGGTACTGGTACAACACTTGGTGTACGAACAGTAAGTGAAAAAGCTGCATACTCACGTATTCAATCAGAATGGATCTGGGTAAAGACAACATATGCTAATCCTTCTTTTGCTCCATCTGGTCCAACTAAGGGTAAGGATTTTGTATTAAGTCTAAATGCAGATAAAAGTATTTCTGTTGTTGGTGATTGTAATGCAATCAAGGGTTCATATACTCTTGAGAAAAATACTGTTTCAGCAATCGAAACTGAAGATGAGATGGCACTTGGAGAAATGAAAGTCAAAGCATCCGCCATGACAAAAAAAGCTTGTACATATAGTAAGGAAAATTCATTTATAACAGATATTGGAAAAGTATCTTCATACGACATGCGTACAAATCTTTTGAGTCTAACTCTTGCAAATGGCGAAGGGTATATGGTGTTTAGAAGAAACTTGGAAGTTGAGGGGTAGAAAATTCGCTCGAAAATAAAAATATGAAGCAAAACTAAACCGCAGAGCACATGACGTGCTTCTGCGGTTTTGGTGTTGGGGTTTCTGGGTTGTTGTTTGTGACTATTTATTGAGGATCAGATGCAAGTATAAGTGGGCATGAAATCAAGGTAACCAGTGCGCTTGGAGTGTCCTTGCTTTTTGTCCAATCATCCAAAAGATCCGATTTGAGAATTCTCTCGAGTAGTTTTCCTGCTCCCTGCACCCTGTTATTGTCGTGCTTAATTGCTGTTTCAGCTAGTTTGGCAAACAGAATTAAGAGAATGTCTTCAAAATAATCTTCTGCTCCATCTTCCCCTTTTGTTGCCTTTTGGTTGTATATGGAATTGATTATCTCATCCAGACTATAGACGAGGGTAATCAGTGGTATTTCCGATCCTGTTAAGAAATCTTTAAATATTGATGTTGGCCAAATACATGCACCAATATGTTTCTCTTCAATAATTTCTCTCAAAGATATCAACCATTGAGCCAATAATGGCAGGCCTGCGTCCTTACTCAGACATATCATGTGAAATTGCAAAGTCTGATAGATTTGTTTGAGTTTGTCTCTCTTTTTAGCACCACGGAGACCCTTAAGTCCACTCTTTACAAATTCTACAATCGCTGTACGTCCTACTGCAGTAAGGGGTCTGACATCGAGATCTCCAATTGGCATGAGATCTGCTGGAATAAAATGTGCATTTGCTGGATTATTCGTATAATCGTGTGGAGGATTCATTTTTCAAGTATCTTTCTATTGTGTGTTTTTTGTCCATTATGACCCCGCACCACATATGAGGTACAGGGTTGTTGATGAAAAGGGCAATGTGTGTCCTGGCGTGGATGCTACCACAAAAGCCTTATTCTGAGAATAGTGCAAATACGCCCTTTGGTGTAAAATATCGGCAAAACTCTATGTATAAAAAACTCAAACAAAAATTTCATAGAATGACCTCAAATAACATAGGTATAGACCTTGGTACTGCAAACACGCTCGTGTATATGCAGGGGCGAGGTGTGGTTATTAATGAGCCGTCTGTAGTTGCGGTCAACCAAAAGACTGGACGAGTTGTAGCTGTAGGTTCTCAAGCAAAAGCCATGCTCGGTAGAACCCCTGGACACATCATCGCGGTGCGACCGCTTGTAGACGGGGTTATCTCTGATTTTGAAATCACA
This sequence comes from Patescibacteria group bacterium, assembly GCA_030917685.1. Classification (GTDB taxonomy): domain Bacteria; phylum Patescibacteriota; class Minisyncoccia; order Phycocordibacterales; family CAIZLB01; genus VEQN01. Next base: position 6,656 of record JAUPUG010000073.1, read on the forward strand.
GAGGAAATGCTTTCGTATCTTATCAAAAAAGCCGAAGGTCTTTCTAAAAAAATGCTTGGTCCAAAAGTGGTTGTTGGAGTACCGTATGGAGTTACAAACGTAGAGCGGAGAGCGGTACGTGATGCTGCAAAAAATGCTGGTGCACGAGAAGTACATATTGTTGAAGAGCCTATGTCTGCGGCTATTGGTATTCGACTACCTGTACGAGAAGCAACTGGTTCTATGATCATTGATATTGGTGGAGGTACTACTGATATTGCGGTTATCTCACTTGGAGGTATCGTGCGTGCTAAAAATTTGAAAATAGCAGGAGACAAACTCAACACAGATATTATTTCATATATCCGAAATGAATTTAAAATCCTCATTGGTGAAAAAACAGCAGAGGATATGAAGATTGCTATCGCAAGTGTACTTCCATGTACTCCAACACTTGAGACAACTATTCGTGGGCGTGACCTGGTTACAGGGCTCCCACGAGAGGTTATTATCACAGATTCAGATATCCGAGAGGCTATTGGTGCATCTATGAATACATTACTCGATGCGGTGAAAGAAGTGCTCGAGACTACTCCACCAGAAATCCTTGCTGATGTAATGCGTAACGGAATCTACCTGGCGGGAGGCGGGGCATTGATCAGGGGCTTACCGGAGGCACTTTCAGATTATGTTGGTATACCAGTGTATGTTGCTGAGGATCCTCTCACAGCTGTTGCTCGTGGGGCAGGTATTATTCTTGAAGAATTAGAAAAGTTTGAAGATATGCTAATCCAAAACGAACATGAACTACCTGTTACGCGATAAGAAAAAAAATACAAGTAAAGAAATATTCAAAATTGTTTTGATTGTAGTTATCCTTGTGGTCGTGTATATGCTTTTCTCAAAACCTATAGCATCGCTACTACACGGTGTGCAGAGAGGTGTGGGATACGTGCTTGGATATTACGACGACCCTGTTCGACCTATTTCTGAAAATACATTGATTCAATCTCTCAAAAATGAGAATGGACAATTAAAAGAAATTGTTGGTAGAAAGTCAGAACATGATGATCGATTATTATCAGTGGTCCTTTCTCGTCCTCCAAGAGTCCCTTATGATTCACTTATTATCGATATTGGTGAAAAACATGACATACATGCAGGAGACTTGGTGTATGCAGAGATGGACTATGTAATAGGGCATGTGGAAGTGGTATATGCGAATTCTTCAGTAGTAAAACTCTTTTCATCACCTGGTGAAAAGATAGATGTACTTGTAGGTTCAAGTACTATACCTGTAGTGGCTGAAGGTCGAGGGTCTGGAAATTTCTATATAAAGGTACCTAAAAATATTCCTATTGTTGAAGGGGATCAGATTATTACTCCAGGATTACGTCCTGTTGTGTTAGGTACAGCAGAGCATGTGGATACCAGTGAAGGTGAAGCTTTCTCGCATATTTACTTTAAGCTTCCTGTAAAATTAAACGCATTACATTATGTTCAAGTCAAAAAGAACATTCGTTAATATCGCCATCTTCGGCTCATTTCTTATCTTGCCATTTTTACCTTGGTATGTCCCATTTGCCTGTGCAATCGTCGCATCGTGGTATTTTTCATACTATGAATTTATCTTTCTAGGATTTTTGATGGACATATTTTTCGCCTCGTCTCATATGAGCCTTGGTGGACAAAGTCTTTTGAGCCATGAGATTATTATGCAATCAACCATTCCATTTGTTTCTGCTACTCCTTCATTTCTTGGCAATTTCTTCTTTACACTCCTCACTGCATCGATTGTCTTTATTTTGCAGATGATTAAAAAGAGAGTAAGATTCTACTCATGATATTTCGACGTTCAAAAAATATTCGAAGACATACGGAAATTGATCCAGATGAAATATTTATTGATTCGTCAAACTTACCTGATTTTGATACTGACCAATTTGAAGGGCAGATAGAAAGACCTATTTCTAAAAATTCTATTCGTATCGCGGGTACAATATTTTTGTGCATTGCTCTATTTTTTACATATAAAATTGCCACACTGCAGGTAGTGTCTGGTGATAAATACCGAAACATTTCCGAAAACAATCGGTTGCACCACAGTTTGTTGTTTGCGGAGCGAGGGGCTATCACAGACAGAGAAGGGAAGCTTGTTGCGTGGAATCAAATCGATCCAGTACAAAGCGATTTTTCACTACGCTCATATGCTCCTGACGCGGGCATCCATAACCTAGTGGGATATGTAAAATATCCAAAGAAAGATAAATTTGGTTTCTATTACAATACTGAATTTTCAGGTGCTGACGGAGTAGAGAAATTTTTTAATGATTTGCTTTCAGGGGATAATGGATTGAAAATTACAGAAACTGACGCGCTCGGAAAAACACTTTCAGAAAGTGTCGTCCGTCCACCAAAGAAAGGGGATAATATAAGTTTGTCGGTTCACTTAGGTGCACAGAAAGCCATGTATGATTCTATTGCAGAAATTGCTCGCAGATCTGGATTCATTGGTGGAGCGGGAATAGTAATGGATATAAAAAATGGTGAAGTGCTCGTTAGTGTCTCAAATCCTGAGTATGACTCAAACGTTTTGACAGATGGAAAAGATGTTGAGAGAATTAACGGATATTTACAAAACAAAGACAATCCATTTCTTGATCGTGTCTCTTCAGGACTCTATACACCAGGTTCGATTTTGAAACCAATATTTGCACTCGCTGCGTTGGTTGAAGGAGTTATTACTCCAGAAAAACAAATAGAGAGTACAGGTGAACTAAAAGTACCAAATCCATATCGACCTGGAGAATTTACTGTATTTAAAGATTGGAAAGCACACGGTTACACTGATATGCGAGAGGCTATTGCCGTTTCATCTGATGTTTATTTTTATCAAATAGGTGGAGGCTTTCCTGGGCAGAAAGGATTGGGCATAGATAATATTGATAAATACTCTCTCATGTTTGGTTTTGGCGACACACTCGATGGTACATTTTTTAGTGGAAAGAAAGGCGTGATACCAACGCCTGAGTGGAAAAAACTAAATTTCGATGGGGATATTTGGCGAGTAGGAGATACGTACAACACCGCTATTGGTCAATACGGATTTCAAGTAACTCCTATACAAGCTGTACGCGCAACAGCAGCACTTGCAAACAGTGGTACATTACTTACACCAACATTGGTCTCAGAAAAAACAAAAAAAGAATTGTTGAATAAAGGGAATGGAGAGGAAGGAATAACTGAAGCTGAATATCGGGCGATACATACCGAAAGTAAAAAAATACCAGTAACACAAGAAGCGTATTATAGAGTGGTGCGAGAGGGAATGCGACAGACGGTGACAGAGGGAACTATGAGACAACTCAATGTGCCGTATGTAAAAGTGGCGGGTAAGTCGGGAACTGCTCAGCTCGGGGTGGCAAAGAAGCAGATTAACTCGTGGGCAGTAGGATTTTTTCCAAGTGATGCTCCAAGGTATGCTTTTGCAGTACTTTTAGAACGTGGTCCGAATACTGCTACAGAGGGTGGAACCGCAGCTATGGCTCTATGGCTCGATTGGATGAATATTTATGCAAGTGAGTATTTGAAAGGGGTGTAAATTAGGTATTTTACCTGTTTGACCCCCTGTCTCGGAACCTGTATACTAGTCGCACCTTCTGAATTTGGAACTATTTCGAATTCTAATATATAAATCATGACAAAAAACCCAAACAATAAAGAATATCTTTCGAAGGAAAAATTTAAGCTTCTCACTGTAGAGCTTGAAGAGCTTAAGACTGTGAAGCGAAAACAAATCGCTGAAGAGTTAGAGTTTGCAAAAGGATTGGGAGACCTCTCAGAAAATGCTGAGTATCACGAAGCTCGTGAAGCTCAGGCGACACTTGAAGATCGTATTCTACAGCTTGAGTCTATTCTTGCTAATGCAGAGATTGTTGCAAAGCATCACTCAGACAAAGTTGAAGTTGGTTCTGTAGTTCATGTAAAAAAGACTGGTGACAAAGCAGAGCGAGTGTACAGTATTGTAGGTTCAGAAGAAGCCGACACTGCTACAGGTAAAATCTCATTCAAATCTCCACTTGGCCAAGCTCTTCTTGGAAAAAAGAAGGGTGAGGAATTCAAATTCAAAACACCAGCAGGTGAAGCAAAATATACTGTAGTGAGTATTGAGTAATATTTGGTGTATAATCTTAGACATTGATAACTTAACAACTCTCTTTCAATAGGGGGGCTACAATAACTATGGCATCACAAGAAGAAATAAAAGCAGTACGACTTGAAAAACTCAAAAAACTTGAGTCTCTTGGTATTGAACTATATCCAGTATCTGTCCGAAAAGATTTTGACCTCAAGGATCTACGAGATCAATTTGATGTGCTTGTAAAAGAAGAAAATTCAACTGAGTATAACGCTCAGGAAATCTGCATCGTTGGACGAATACTATCTATGCGAGGACAGGGTGCTTTGGTGTTCGCAGACTTGTTTGATGGTACTGCTACTTTTCAAACTATTGTAAAGAAAGATCAAAACCCAATCTATACCATGAGTGCGCAGGGTGGATGCGAAAGTGATGCAAACGGTGTTCACACAGAAAAAGTTTCTGGTATTACAGAGACTATTGCTCACACTGGTGTTGCAGATGCTTTTGAATTATTTAAAGACACTGCTGATATTGGTGACTTTTTGGAAGTACGAGGACGACTACTCAAAACTGCACGAGGCGATATGAGTCTCGTTGTTTCTGCTTGGAGAATTATCACAAAGTCACTTCGACCACTTCCTGAAAAGTGGCATGGACTACAAGATGTTGAAGAGCGATATCGAAGACGATATCTCGATGTTCTCTCAAACGAAGATGTTCGAAAATCTTTTATACTCCGTTCGAAGCTCCTCACAGCTGTTCGACGTTTTTATGATTCTAATGGATATCTCGAAGTAGAGCTTCCTATCTTGCAGGCACTCGCAGGTGGTGCTACAGCAGCTGTTTTTGAAACACATCATAATGCACTCGACCTCAACTTCAATCTTACTATTGCCCAAGAGTTGTACCTCAAGAAGCTTAT
>JAUPUG010000074.1 GCA_030917685.1 Patescibacteria group bacterium
AGTTTACAAAATCAAAGAATGGAAAATTAGAAGAACCTCAAATTCCAGCAACGACAGAGACTTCAAAGAAGACTACTGCAGAGGAGAATGCAATCCTGAGGGAGGATGGACAAGCCCTCAAGCCTGCTCAGATAGACGCGAACGGTGTAATGTTCCGTTCTGTTATAGATGGTAGTGTTCACTATTTTACTCCTGAAAAATCTATAGAAATCCAAAACAATATTGGTGCCGACATGATTTTTGCATTTGATGAATGCACCTCGCCGAATGAGCCGTATGCATATCAAGCAGAGTCTCTTGATAGAACACATCGGTGGGCGAAGCAATCGCTCGCGTACCATAAGTCAGTACGTAATCCAGTGACAGGTGAGTTGTTTGCTGACACTCAAGCTATTTTTGGAATAGTACAAGGTGGGCGACATGAAAAGCTGCGAAAGGAGAGTGCGGAAGTTTTGGCAAATATGAAAGTTTCTGTAGAGCGAGATGGGGTAGCGCAAGACGTTACTTTTGATGGATTTGGAATCGGCGGATCTTTTGCAAAAGAAGATATGGGTGATGCTGTACGGTGGGTGAACGAAATACTTCCTGAAGATAAGCCTCGACACTTGCTTGGTATTGGCGAGGCTGAAGACTTGTTTGATGCTGTTGAAAATGGGTGTGACCTATTTGATTGTGTCATGCCAACACGAAATGGACGGACAGGTACACTTCTTACTAGACTCGGAAAAATGAATATTATGAATGCAAAGTACAAGGATGATTTTACCTCCGTGGAAGAAGGATGCACTTGTTACACTTGTACGAAATATACTCGTGCATATTTGAATCATTTGTTTAAAGCAAAAGAAATGCTCGGTGGAACTTTGGCTACAATTCACAATCTGTATTTCACAATTAATCTCGTTAAAGATATTAGAAATGCGTTAATTGAGGGAAGATTTATGAAATTTAAAGAAGAGTTTTTGGGTCTGTATTTGAAGAGGGAGGTTTAAAAAATACTAAGCAATTAAAACTTCGGACTCTAATCGAGTAACCCTTTTTTCCAAAAAACCATTAAGACCGCCTTGTTCTTGCCACTTGCGTTCATTTGTTTCAATTTGCATCATGATTCCCTCGGCGAGCGCTTGAATCTTGTGGTTCTGCTCCTCAATAAGTGCCCCCATGTTTCGTGCGTGTTGATCAAATCTGTCTTCGAAAGCACTAAATTTCTGATCAAATCTGACATCGAGTCTGGCTTCAATTTGCTCAGACATCTCATAAAACTTCTTATCGAATTGCTCAAACTTCTCATCAAGTTTCAAGTTAATGTTTCTCATAATCTTTACTTCAAATCTTTCCTCAAACTTCAAAAACTCGTCAGTAAGAATTCGCCTTGTTACAATCTCATCCATATTTACCACCTCGTCTTTTATTGTAGTTACTATCATGTTGTGTGTTCGAGCGTTATACTCGTATTTATGTGTATTATAAACTTTTTAATATGATGAGTATATAGAAATCACATGATGCCACGCTCAAAAAATAATAAAGAAAATCTGAAGTAAAATATAAGTTTTTTGGCGACTGATTTGGTAAAAATGTCACTTTTGTAACTTATCCACAAGTTTAGTATGATGTGTCTATGAAAAAGTCTTCACGACCAGAAGTGGTAGATCAGCCAGATGAAAAACTCGGCACTCCCGACAAAAAGCTGGATACTCCAGCAAAAAAGCTGACCAAGAAACAAGAAGCTGAGGCTTTGAAGGCTATTCCTTCTGCACGACCATCTATTGGTGGTGCGAATGTTCTCGATACTACATATGCGCAAGGTTCAGCTGGTTTTAAGATTAGTACTGAGTACAAACCTGCTGGTGACCAGCCAAAGGCTATAAAGAGCCTTGTTGAGGGGGTTAAGAAGGGCCTGAGACATCAGACACTTCTTGGTGTAACTGGATCTGGAAAGACATACACTGCCGCAAATGTCATACAAGCAGTTCAAAAGCCAACGCTCGTCATTGCACACAACAAAACTCTTGCTGCTCAGCTTGCTCAAGAATACAAAGAATTTTTCCCGGAAAATGCAGTGCATTATTTTGTTTCATACTATGACTACTATCAGCCTGAAGCATATATTGCTCACTCTGATACATATATCGAAAAAGAAGCTCAGATCAATGAGGAAATTGATCGTCTTCGACATGCTTCAACTCAAGCGTTACTTACACGAAAAGATGTGATTATTGTGGCATCAGTGTCATGTATTTATGGCTTGGGTTCTCCAGAAGAATATGAAAAGGTAAACATGAAGATTGAAAAAGGAATGAAAGCTGACCGTGCTGACCTCATCCGGCGTCTCATTGCATTGCAGTTCACGCGAACAGGTGCAGACCTTACTCCTGGATCATTTCGTGCTGTAGGAAACACCATGGAAATTATGCCAGTGAACGAGCGAGTAGTATTTCGGCTTGAGTTTGGTATGGGACAAGCGCCAGGATTTAGTGTTATCGAGGAAATATTGCAAATAGATGCCATTACACGAGCTATTATCGGCCCTGTAGAAGCATTCTTTGTATTTCCTGCAAAACACTTCGTCACTCCAGAGGATGATCGAGCCAGAGCTGCTGCTGATATAAAGGCAGAGCTTGATATTCAGGTGAAAAGGCTTTTGGATGCTGGAAAAATCATCGAGGCGGAACGAATTAAACGAAGAACTACATATGACCTCGCACTTATACGTGAAGTTGGGTATTGCAGTGGTATTGAAAACTATTCAAGGCACTTTGCTGGAAAGGCTCCAGGTGAAGCGCCTGATACTTTGCTTTCATATTTTCCTCATAAAATAGTTGAAGTGAAGAATCCAAAGACTGGTAAGTTCGAGTCGCGCAAAGTGCCAGATTTTCTTACTATTATCGATGAATCACATGTGGCAATTCCACAGATCGGTGGAATGTTTGCTGGAGATGCCTCACGAAAAAAGAATCTAATTGATTTCGGTTTTCGACTTCCATCAGCTGCTGATAACAGACCACTTAAGTTTGATGAATTCGAGACGCGTGTTGGACAGTGTATTTACACATCCGCTACTCCTGGTAAATATGAGTACGAGCAAAGTCAGAATATTGCAGAACAAATCATTCGACCGACAGGTCTTATTGACCCTGTGCTTGTCGTAAAGCCGGTGACAGCGCTGGCTCGTGGAAGTAAAGCTGAAGAAAATCTCAAGAAAGAATCAAAAGCAGGGACAGATGCTGAAACTGGTAAAACGGTAACGGCCGCACATGCAAAAAAGATAAAGAATGCAGAATACGTGGGGCAAATCTTTGATTTCATCGAAGAAGCTGAAGCGGTTATCAAACGAGGACAGCGTGCCATTGCTACTACATTGACCAAGAAAATGGCAGAGGATCTTACAGAATTTTTGAAAGAGCGAAATATTAAAACAAACTATATCCATAGTGATGTTGAAACACTTGATCGTATTCAGATTTTGACTGAATTTCGACGTGGAAAATTTGATGTACTCGTGGGTGTAAACTTGCTTCGAGAAGGGCTCGACTTGCCTGAAGTATCTTTGATTGGAATTCTTGATGCTGACAAAGAAGGATTCCTTCGATCAGAAACTGCACTCATTCAGACTATTGGTCGTGCAGCTCGAAACGTGGATGGGCGAGTGATTCTCTATGCAGATCAAATGACTGGCTCAATGGAGCGAGCTATTAAAGAGACAAATCGCCGCCGTGACATTCAGCTTGCATACAATGCAGAACACGGTATCACCCCAAAAACTATTGCTAAGAAGATTCAGGATATTACAGAGCAGATTTTGAGTGAACATCAGAAGACGGTGAATAATTTACTGGTACTTGATGCTAGTGAATTTAATAAAGATCCAAAGAAATTTATAAAGCAAAAAGAAGATCAAATGGATGATGCTGTTGCACAGCTTGATTTTGAAACTGCCGCTATTCTACGTGACGAAATCCGCGCTATGAAGTCACGACTTGAAAATGATGCAAAGCGAGCTGAGAAAAAACGAA
>JAUPUG010000075.1 GCA_030917685.1 Patescibacteria group bacterium
ACTGGCATTCATACCGTTCGTGATTGTAATAGCGTAAACACTATGTACTCCACTACTAATAAAAAATCCAGCGATTAATAAAAATAGAACACTGTATTTAAGATTTATTTTCATGAGATATATTATTTCATATATATCCCCCCCCCGCGCAACTCTAGTAATGATCGTAGCAGAAAAATACGACCAATATGGACCAACATGCAAACATTCCTTTAAAATTACTCCTTTGTCTATTCTTCCGCCACTTCTCTATTTATTCCCCACTCTTCATCATTTTGAGAAACACATCATGCGGAATATTCACATTTCCCTTTCCACGCTCTGCCATTTTCTTTTTACCCTTCTTTTGCTTTTCGAGGAGTTTCATCTTTCGAGTGATATCTCCTCCATACAAGTATCCTGTTACATCTTTTCTAAGTGCTGAAAGAGATTCAGATGCAATAATTCGCCCATTAGCCTTACCTTGAATCTTTGCTACAAAGAGTTGTCGTGGGAGAATGTTTTTGAGCTTTTCTACAGCTTTCTTTGCTTCCTCCTCTACGCGTCTTTGTGATACCACTCGAGTAAAAGCTTCAACAGGTTCGTCTGCTACAAGAATATCGAGTCGAGTTACATCGGCGTCACGCATTCCTTCGAACTCGTATGAAAGAGAGGCATACCCTGAAGAAATGCTCTTGAGCTCATCGAAAAAGTTTCGCATCAACTCTCGAAGTGGCATATGGATAATAAGCTTTGCTCGTCCGTCACCGAATGTAATAGTATCTGAAAGTTCTGCTTCATGATCATAAAGGAGTTGATAAATTGCACCTGTATACACATCAGGAGTGATGATAGAAAGTTTTACCCAAGGCTCACTCACTCTCTCAACCATTCCTTGATCAGGAAACATTGAAGGCGAATAAATCATAACTGTACGTCGTCCATCAGGATGAGTGGTGATTCTACCCATATATACATTTCCAATACTGTTTGCAGGTAAGATTCCACTCGCAGTTCCGACATCGATAATGTCACCACCTCGCCCACTCATGTCTCTCGTATCTCTCGATGAGTCCTTCGCCGCTGTGTGGAGATTTTTAAGAGTTACTTCATAGGTAATACTTGGCGTTGCAATAACAAGATTTAAATTAAATTCACGCTTGAGTCGTTCGGTAATAATTTCCAAATGAAGCAATCCAAGGAATCCGCAACGGAAACCTCGCCCTAGTGAACCTGATGATTCTTCTTCGTGAGTGAACGCAGAATCAGAAAGTCGAAGTTTACCGAGTGCTTGTTTAAGCATCTCAAAATCGTCTGCATCTTCTGGATATACAGAGGCCCACACTACTGGAGATGGACTCATATATCCTGGAAGTTCAGGTAGTTGTTTTTTATTCAAAGTAATAGTATCTCCCACCGATGCAATACCTGGCTGTTTGATACCTGTAACAATATATCCAGTCTGCCCTGCTGTGAGTTTGTCTACCGGGACTTCTTCTGGAGTAAACATTCCAACTTCAAGTGCATAAAACTTTTCACCAGCAATTTTAAAAATGAGTTCGTCTGTTTTTTTTACAGAACCTTCAAGTACTCGTACATATACAATTACACCTTTATGATTTGAATATTGGAAGTCAAAGACAAGACCACGGAAACTTCCAGAGTTAGGAATTTCTTCAACTGGTGCTGGAACTTTTTTGATAATTTCTTGGAGAAGTTTTTCTACACCCTGACCAGTCTTTCCTGATGTCTCCATTATGTCTTCAAAATCACAGCCAAGAAGCATTACCATTTCTTCTTTTATTTCGTCGAGTCGAGCGAGTGGTGAATCCACTTTACTCAGTACTGGAATAATAGTAAGACCTGCTTCTTTGGCCATATTTAGAGTCGTAAGAGTCTGAGCCTGAACACCCTGAGTTGCATCGACGAGTAAAATACAACCCTCTACAGCTTTGAGTGCTCGAGATACTTCATATGAAAAGTCGATGTGTCCAGGTGTATCAATGAGGTTGAGTTCGTAGAGGTCGGCATCAGAAGCGCCATTTTTGTAATGCATCTTTACTGGACGCATCTTGATAGTGATACCCTTCTCACGCTCGAGCTCCATATTGTCGAGTACTTGATTCATCATCTTTCGCTTTTCAATAGTATGCGTGAGTTCAAGCATACGGTCAGCGAGCGTAGACTTTCCGTGGTCGATATGGGCGATGATACTGAAGTTTCGAATGTGTGAGAGATTCATGGGCGTAGTTGTGTAGCAAAATATAGCAGAAAAATGGGAAAAAGGTAAATGATTCAACCCTGCACAGCTTGTGGCCATGCAGGGTTGAGGGGGGGTGTGTTTCTTTTTGCAAGAGGCGCCTGCCTATTGCTTGGTGTCATCAGCCTTCACTAAAACACCTTCGAAATTTGACCATCCTTTTTCAAAGGCAATTTGAATGAGATGACGCGAAGATCTGATTAACGGAGCAAGATGCTCATCTTTACCAAATTGATTGAGCCTTGCGACGTCAGACAAACTTTGTGCTTTTACTTCGTCGAGAATAAAATCGACTACACTGACGAACGATTCTTTGGTCCAG
>JAUPUG010000076.1 GCA_030917685.1 Patescibacteria group bacterium
AAACAACTTCTCCGAGTTGGTATGTCTCTCTCTGGTGGATGGAAGAATGTTCTTAAATACATTCTATATATTGAATCTTTGCCATATCCAATCACTGTAGAAAAACTAGAATTGGTTTCCGAAGGTATTGTAGGGAGACCTGCGATAGCGGAGTCATCGCCTGCATCACCTACATCATCCACAACAAAAACAATTGCAGTAAAGCCAATTGTAGAATCAAGATGGAAATTAGGGATTACATTTTCTACTGTGATGATGAAAAAGTAAAATAAAAATAAAGAAAAAAATGCAAGAACAAATTAAAAAAATAATAATAAAAGCATCAATCTTCACTACTGATCCAGATAAAGATTGGAGAAGACTCTTTGTGGGTCTGGTATGTATACTCTTTGGGGTGTCTATATGGAGCTTTTTCTTCTATGGTCAGATAAGCACAGATATTGCAACTTCGGAGATTAAACAAGTTAAAAACGTCGGTTCTGCTGTAAGTGAACAAGAAGATGAATTGCATTCTGTTGTAGTAAAATTCGAATCTAAGAAAAAAAGGAATGATTCTATTGTAGAAGGAGACTCTGATGCTTCGTTATTGAAGCTACAAGATCCTTCCTTGTAGGTTGATTTTATCAATTTACATGATACTATTTTTTTTGTATTTGCTCGGGTTAGAGTAAATAAGTATAATCCTTTTGTGCCTTATAAAAACAAAATTGATTTGTATAATGCTCAAAAGCGCCACAGGATAAAGGTGAGGCTTAAAATATTTGAATTCTTAAAAGATAAAGAGTGCGTAGATTGCAAATTGAATGATCCAATTGTCCTTGAGTTTGATCATTCAAATCAAGATTCTAAATTTAAGACAATCAATAAAATGCTTTCTGGTCATTATGGCTGGCTGTCTATTGAAAAAGAGATTGCTAAGTGTGAAATTCGATGTGCAAATTGCCACAGACGTAAGACTTACAGACAACTCATGAATCTAGGAATTAAAATGCCCTTGTAGTTAAATGGATATAACTGCGGACTTCTAAGCCGTTATTGTAGGTTCGATTCCTACCGAGGGCACACGATAAAAAAAAGACACACTTTCGTGTGTCTTTTTTTTGATATACTATCCCTATGGAACAAAACATCACGAACCAACATATCGGAGCGCAGACGGCCATAAATAACAACCTCGAAAATGCCCGTTTTATACAAAGGGTGTATTCATGGATGACTATTGGGCTATTACTCACAGCTATTGTCGCTTATTTTGTAGCTATAACTCCTGAAGCAATAAATCTAATTTTCAGTAGTCGGTGGGTCTTTTACGCATTACTTATAGCAGAGTTGGGTGCGGTTATATATCTTTCTGCGATGATTTCAAAGATGAGGGCAAGTACAGCTACTTTTGTTTTTCTCGGATATTCAGTTTTGAGTGGTATTACATTCTCCGCTATTTTCTTAGCCTTTACATTGAGTTCAATAGGAATGACTTTTGCTATTACCGCAGGAATGTTTGGAATTATGAGCCTTTATGGATATGTTACAAAAACTGATCTCACAACCGTTGGAAATATTGCATTTATGGGACTTATTGGAATTATCCTAGCCTCTCTTGTAAATCTATTTTTTCAGAACTCAACAACTGATTGGATTATTACGTACATTGGAATCATTGTGTTTGTGGCGCTTACCGCCTATGACACTCAGAAAATTAAGGAATACAATATTATTGGAAATGAGGGAACTGAAGATGATCACAAAGAATCAATAATGGGTGCCCTTACTTTATATCTCGATTTCGTGAACCTCTTTTTGAAGCTTTTGAATTTGTTTGGGAAGAGGAGATAGGACTCGGTCACAAATAATTTTCTCGCCGTCGCTCGCAAATTTTTGCGACCCCGACTCGTGACCTCGCCTACTGGCTCGGTATTCGCTCTGTCTTTCTCTCCCTGTATCCTCTCTAAAACAGAACAAAAGAAAAAGTCCCCATAAATGGGAACCTTTTCTTTGTTTGTGGGGGATACAGGACTCGAACCTGTGACCTTCTCAGTGTAAATGAGTTGCTCTACCAACTGAGCTAATCCCCCGTGACAGCTAATATACATTAAAATAAATATTTATTCAATATCTTTGCCCTTTTTTGGTCGGTATGTTACATTGAAACAAAATTATGAAAGCGTCAATATCATCTACATCCTTATCTCCTTCTGCAGAACCTCGCAAAACTCGCGCGGAATTAAAAGCTGAGCTTAAAAAGGAGTTTAAGGGTAGTCTGGTTAAAAAAACTCAAATTTCTAGTTCAGAATCTTCTCAGAAATCAGGTGTGGTTTCAAAAGCCAGTACATCTTCAAAATTCCCAAAAGAACTCATTCCTCAAATTCTCAAAGAAGATAAGTATTTTTTGATAATAAATAAGCCAGCTGGGCTTGTTGTTCACCCAGATGGAAAAACTATTGAGCCAACTCTTTGCGACTGGATTGTCCAGAATTATCCAAAGATAGTAGGGGTAGGAGAACCTTCGAAAGGTCCAAACGGAGTACCGTTAGATCGTCCAGGGATTGTTCACCGACTCGATAGAGAAACGTCGGGTGTACTTGTTATTGCAAAGACCCAAGAATCTTTTGAGTTCCTAAAGAAATCTTTCCAGACAAGAGATGTGCAAAAGACTTACAACACGTTTGTATGGGGCTTAGTTAAAGAAGATAAAGGCTCAATAGATCGACCAATTGGTAGAAGTAAGACTGATTTTAAAAAATGGTCTGCAGAGAGATTTGCACGTGGAGACCTTCGCCCAGCCACTACAGAGTACAAAGTGCTTCAGCGAAAGTCGTTTGTCGAAGGAGAAGAAAAAGGTGGAGGTGAAGAAACGGTCAAATTAAGTTCAAAAGAGTCTAAAAACTCGAAAATTCCTCTAAACTTCACTTTTGTAGAAGCCTATCCTAAAACAGGACGAACACACCAGATACGTGTGCATTTTAAGGCTATAAATCACCCTGTGGTAGGAGATGCTCTGTACGCTCCAAATCACCCGCAAATGCTCGGTTTTAAGCGTTTAGCCTTACATTCACGGCATATATCTTTCACTAGTCTAGACGGTAAAAGAGTAGAGGTAGAAGCTCCTCTACCTAAGGATTTTCAAGAAGCTCTCAAAAAGTTCTAAAAGACTTTACTATTTATATGAGGTCTGCTATATTGATGTCCCATGACAGCAGCTACTAAAAAAACAACAAAGAAAGTAACAATCGCAAAGACTACTAACAAGTCTCTTAAGGATTTTGATATGCGAGTGGGTGATACTGTAAAGGTTCACTTGAAAATCCAGGAAAAAGGTAAAACTCGAATCCAGATCTTCGAAGGTATGGTTCTTGCTCGAAAGCACGGTGCTGAAAAAGGCGCGACTTTCACAGTACGAAAGAACTCAATGGGATATGGAGTAGAGCGAATTTTCCCATTATTCTCACCTATTATCGACAAAGTTGAAGTAGTACGACGAGCAAAGGTTCGACGAGCTAAGCTTTACTACATCCGAGACAAAGCAGCAAAAGAAATCAGTAAGCGTATGAAAATGGAAATGATGCGAACTGATAGTTCAAAAGGAGCAGCTGAAGAAGTAGAAGAAACTCCAGTAGAAGAAGCAAAAGCAGAGTAATCTAAAAGAAAAGCCCCTCACGGGGTTTTTCTTTTACCTGAATATTCTGAAAAGGTTGAAATTTAAGTTTATTTTAGGTACTATACGCGCACTGAATCCAAAAGAGGGAAACAGTAGATGATATGCGCGGGTGGCGAAACTGGTAGACGTACTACCTTGAGGTGGTAGCGCCCGCAAGGGCATGGAGGTTCAAGTCCTCTCCCGCGCACAGAAACAAAAACAGCCAGACTTAGGTCGGGCTGTTTTTGTTTATTAGGAGTATACTAGTAGGTATGAAATCAAAGTTTGCTACTACACTGATCCTTATCATTATCGTCTTGGGTATTATTATTTTTATAATCACAGCACCGCTTCAAAATGTCGAAGCTCCAATTGTTAAGAATTCACCAGTTGTGCAAGACTCTTACGCTTCAATTGAACACATATTCAGTAAAGACGATGTAGAAACGACCACAACATCTGTCCATATTACAAAACCTGTGATTACAGGACTTTCAAATGAGGTGGTGCGTAAAACAATTAATGATCAGATTGATGCTACTTTTTCAGGTGTAAAAAACTCATTCCTTTCTGAGACAGCAGGTGTTGATATATTTTCAGATGAAACAAAACATCAGCTTACCGTAACAGGTAGTGCACCTTTTGTTTCAACAGATAAGATATTTTATGTAGATGTTGAAATATATTCATACTATTCTGGAGCTGCACACCCATTAACTCAAAGAGTTGTACTTAACTTTGTAAAAGAAACAGGCCAGCTTATACGGCTCGAAGATGTATTTTCCAAGGAATCTATTAATGACGCGCTCAGTACTATTTCATCGGTTGTAAAACCAAAGATTGTTGAGCGACTTAATGCGATGATACAAGAGAATAAAGGTGAGGGAAGTGGAGCGGATTCTTTTGAAGAAACAGGAGCAGATCCAAAGTCAGAAAATTATCAAGTCTTTTATATTCATAGTGACCGTATCGAATGGGTATTTGGACAATACCAGGTGGCCCCATACGTTTTTGGTGAAATTAAAATCTCCGTTCCTAAGAGTAGTATTGAGAGATACATTGCTCCGAAAGCTTATTTGAAGTAAGTGTTTTTAAGGAATTTTTGAGTATTTTCCTTATTGTATCCATTTGGTACGTGTATTTCGAATATTTTTGTTTTTGAATCTACAAAAACACCTTTCACAAGAAACTGAATATCACTAAAAGCTACTGATTGTATATTCTTGAATGAATCCTTTCTTTTTTGAATTTGATTGTGGTATCTAATCCCGTGTACTGCAGTATGTGTAATGTCCTCAGTTGTCACTTCGGCTGCCTTTTTTCTATCAATATACAAAGATTTCTCTTGCTCAAATTCCTTCTGGTATTCACCTTTGAGTATATTAGAAATAATTCGCTCGATAATTTCCAGAGCTTCATGAATGTATGCAGGGTCAATATTTGAACTCAGTTCACCAAATGCGTAATCTTCAGTTACTCCAAAACTTGCCTTAACACCATAACACCAGCTATTTTTATGTCTAAGTTCTTGAAATAATATTTCGTATAGTAGGGCGCGTGTAAGTGCTCCGATTTCTTTATTGTGTGCAAAATTGTGTTTAGGAATTGCACCAGAAATCCCAATGTACGCCTGGTTGCTTGGTGTTAGACCCATTTCCTCGTATGTGTGTATCCATATACGATTTTTGGGTGTTGAAATGCTTTTTGGAATATATACCTCTTTTGCCTTTTGACCACTCGGAATCTTGCTCAAATACTCTTTTAAAACTTTTTTATGCTTAGGACTTATTTGCCCATTTATGATTACGGTAAGATTTTCACGTACCAAGTTTGTTTGATACATATGCACAATGTCTCTTCTTTCTATTTTGCTTATAGTATTAGGCCATCCGAGAGATGATGAAATGCGAAGACGATCAGGAAAATCTTTGAATATATTTTTCTGTTCGCTTTTGATGTATTTAATGCGGTTTGTGTTCTTGTACACTCCCCATGCTTCTTGGGTGATTATCTTTTTCTCCTTTTCGACAGATTCATCATTAAGAAAAGATTTGGTAAGCATTTCGATTGAACCTTTAATTGATTCCTCGAAATGGTAACTCAAGCATCGATAGTTTAAACACATATGTTGAAAGCTGGTAAATGCATTTAAACTATCAAGGGTATACAGTTTTGAGAATTGGTCTATATCAAATTTGGTAGGGTAGATGGGTGTGCCTGTAAAAAGCATGTGTTCCATAAAATGTGTAACACCTTCTTTACCTGCAGGGTCATTGAGGGCTCCACAGTTGAATAAGAATCTAACATATATGCAACTTGCCCATGGCACAGATCTGGAATAGATATTAACTCCAAGATAAGTCTCTCTTTTGAAATCGTACGGGTCTATGCCATTTATAAGATATTCTTTTTGGTTCTTTTTCATAACTTGAATCTAAGTGTATGGAATCTTGTTAAGTATATCAAGTAACCCTCCGCAAGGCTGGATTTATGTCTGTGAATCTGATATAACTAGCGAGCTTTTGAGTAAGTATGTTAAATTCTGTAAAAAAACGTTTAACTGCTTAACGATTTGAGATATCCACAAGATTCTTAAGGGTTTGGGTGTTTACAGTTGCATATAACAATCTATGATGTCTTTAAATGATGTTCGTAAATTGTAAAATTTGCTCAAAAGAGTTCAAAGTAAAGCCTTATGCTATAAAACATGGTTTTGGAAAATATTGCTCCATTCCTTGTCAAAGAAAGGCTCAAATGAATGGAAAATTTGTGACATGTTTTATATGTGACAAGAATGTGTATAAAAGTGCAAAGCAAATTCGGTGTTCAAAAAGTGGTAAATATTTCTGTAACAAGACTTGTCAGACAAAATGGAGAAACAATTTATATATTGGCGAAAAACACGCCAACTTTGTAGATGGAAAGTTTACTCACAGAACAATTATGTTCAGGTCTGGTAAAATACAGGTATGTGGGCGTTGTAAAACCGAAGATAAAAGAATTCTTGCAGTGCATCATATTGATGAAAATCATTTGAACAATGATTTAAATAATTTAGCCTGGTTGTGTCATAATTGCCACTTCCTCGTCCATCATGATAAGCTTGAGAAACAAAAATTTATGGCGACTATGGTGTAAAGGTTAACACTGGAGTTTGTGGAACTCTCGATTCGGGTTCGATTCCCGATAGTCGCCCCAATTAACGCAATTATACAAAACCGTCCTCGTAAACAAAGGGCGGTTTTGTTGTTTGAGGACTAAAGGGAATTGAACCTGGTAAATTATTATCTAGGGAGTACTGTTTATGTTAATATACCTATATGTTTTTAGGTGTCTCATACAAGTCATTGGCTTTTGCTACAGGGAGCAGTTTTGTGATTGCGTTAGTTGGTGCTTTCTCTGAAAAAGGTGTGTCCCAATCAGCGGATACTTTCCTTGGTTTGTTTTTGTTTGTCTTTGTCTGGTCGCTTATCATTGGGGTTACCTTTTTGCAGGAAAGGGTATCTGACGATGATTATAGAGAAACAATGGATTCAAATGTTCCACATTCCTCAGAGCTACTTGGGGTATTTCAAGCATCCTTGTGGTTGCGACGTTGGCATGTGATTTCGGGTGTTCATAGATATACAGTTCTAGTTCTAATACAAACCTTGTTTGTTTTAGGTTTTTACTTTTTACACAGATAGATTTCTTACTGGTATAACAAAAGACGGACAGTGGCCCCACTTAAATTTACTTATACAAAAAACCACCTTTAGAAATATGGGTGGTTTTTTGTATAAGGACTAAAGAGAATTGAACTGGTATAATTCAGCAATATGAAACACGAAGGGGTCTCCGCTATTGCAGAACGAAAAGAACAATTAAAAGAAGGTTTAGGTCTCGTTCTTTGTACAAGACAGAAGGATTCTGAGGATGCGTTTTTGGGTCGCCAAATTGATCTTGCACACGAACTCTGTCTGCCTGCGGTCCAATTTGATTTACGTCACCGTACGAACGAGGATATAGAGGCTTCGCTTTCTGATTTAAGAAGCTTCCATGAGAAAAATTCAGAGTGTGCAATTTCAATACACGGTGAGGTACCAAAGATTGATCAAAAGACTCTTGATATATCAAATAGGGAACGAGTAAAAAAAGAGATTGAACTGACGCAGGCTTTGGATGGAGAATCATACACCGTTCACCCTCCAAATGTAGCGAGTGGTACGTTTGAAACCGTTGAAGAACAACAGAGGGAAAAGGTGTTAAATAATTATGCACGACTTTTTATTCCAAGTATTAAATCTGCTACTGAAGCTGGTTCTAATTTTGCAATCGCCTTAGAAAACATGCCTACGAAGGGTAAAGATGGTGCTTGGGGTCAGACTCCTGAAGATATTGAACTATTACTCTCTACTGTTTGTAATGTAGCCTCCCTTGAAACTGGTATCGATATGGAAGAGGTTCAGAAACATGTTGGAATAACGTTTGATGTTAATCATGCGCTTCATGATATGGAAAACATAGAACAGGCTGATCAATTACTAACAGAATGGTTCATTAGATTAGGAAACCGTATGAAAGTAATCCATATCTACATGCCCTCATCAGAGACTGATTCATTTTTGCATAAGTATGAAAAGACTTTAGAACTCGCCGCGGAATACGCACCCCACAGCAGGCTCTTCTTGGAAAGTAAAAACAATGCTGATTCTACAAAGAGCTTGTATATATCGACGAAGAATCTTTAAGTATTGGTATAATCAAATTTAGACAGTGTCTCCCAATTTAAAATTAAAACCTCTTCAATCTATTTTCAAACACCTACTTGTTGAAAACTACATAGTCTTTAATAAATGCGTGTTACAATTATAGATATAAAACTTATACATATTATGAAAAAATATAAATCACTTTTGTTTTCTGGTCTATTGGTCGCTTCAACATTCATGTTGCTTGTTACTTTTGCACAGTATTCAATAAAGCCTTTGAACGTTGAAGCTCAAACAAACACTCCTCCAACGCCACCTTTAGACGCTACTCCAATAGTTAGATTGACAGGATACGCATGGTCAGAAAATATAGGATGGATCTCATTTCAAGACGGCTCAAATCCGGTTATTGTTAGTTCAGACGGAACGCTCACAGGGTCAAATAATCAGCCAGCAGGCTACGCATGGTCAGAAAACATAGGTTGGATTCAGTTCGGTGGTCTTTCTGGTTTTCCAAGTGCACCAGGTAATACAGGTGGGCAGGCGAGAGTGGTTGAAAGCCCTAATGGATCAACTCTTACTGGTTGGGCTCGTGCAGTAGCTGGCGGCACTCTTAACTCTGGTGGTTGGGATGGGTGGATTTCATTGAATGGAACAGCTACAAATGGGAGTTCATATGCTACAAAACTCCGTGCCGGCACGCTTCCTCCTGTCCTTTCAGTATCTGAATTTACACCAGGATGTCAGAATGGTTGTGCGTGGGGTTCTGATGTTGTGGGTTGGGTAGATTTCTCAGGGGTGAAGAAAATGAATCAATTGAATTCATGTGTTGGGCCAAATAACACAGTGATTGCTGATGGATCAAGTTTTGCTTTCTACAGTACTGTAAATGGTCAATGTCTAAGTGAAGTTAGGACTTGTGCTAATGGAACTTTGTCAGGTACATATACTTCAACTGTAGATTGTACAGTACAACCTCCGGCAAACTGTGTGTTTAATGGTAAACAGATAAACCATGGTAATAGTGGAGTCTTCTATTCAAAATCTATCTCTGGAAAAGGACAGACTTGTAACGATGTTAAAGCAACATTAACTTGTGACGACGGTAATATGGTTGGTGCACCAAGTCCACTTTCAGCATCAGCCTTTAAATTT
>JAUPUG010000077.1 GCA_030917685.1 Patescibacteria group bacterium
ACCTTTTGTATACTTTGTAAGTCGTTGTACGAGTGATTCTCCTCCTTCCATACCTGCAAGTACGAGTTCAAAGTCTGACATGAGTGGTGGTTCAACGGCTGCGAAGTTTGATTCTGGAGTAATGTCTTTGAGTGCGTATGTTTCTGTGATTGCTCGGTCTACAATGGCGTCTTCTTCAGGAGTAAGCCCCCCAAGCATGATTCGGAAAAGCCCTACGAGGTTGATAATGTTTGATCGAAGTACGTCAGCACCAGCTTCGTCTTCACGAGGAGTAGGAAGGTCGAATGGGTTGATATGGTGTTCAGAACTAAGAGAGATGTTGAAGAATCGTCCTCCTGTGGCTTCTGCGAGGTATTCATACTCTCGTTCTGGGTCGAGTACAATTACGTCTGTATCAAACATCATTGATCTTAGAATTTCGAGCTTTGTTGTATATGATTTTCCAGAACCAGATTTAGCGAATGTAATAGAGTTGTAGTTTTCTAGTGAGAATCGGTCAAAAAGGATAAGTGATGAGTTGTGTCGGTTGATACCGTACAAAATACCCTTATCTGATGTAAGGTCAAATGAAATGAATGGAAATACACTTGAAAGTGGAGCAGAGTTGAGTTTTGAGTGAATATTGAGTTGATCGTCGGCGATAGGGAGTACACTCTTGTATCCTTGTTCTTGTTGGAAGAGAGCGGGTTTCAAGTATACAAGGCTCGCTTCAAGGATAGATTTTACTTCAGACTCTATTTTGTCGAGATCTTGTTCATTGTCGCCGTAGATTGAAATATAAAGGCCTACATCGAAGATCTTCTCCTGTGCTTGCTGTAGGTTGTCTCGAAGTGATTCGAGATCTTGGTACGCTGTATCGAGCATAGGGTCACGCACAAGCCCCTTCTCTTCTCGAAGGTGAATCTGACTTTGGACCTCGGCTACTTTCTTTTGGAAAGTTCGTAGTACTGATGCTGTATCAATAGGGTGGATGAAGATTGAAATATCAAAAATCTTGTCGAGGTTGATGACAGGGGCAAACCAACTTTCTGAAAGATATCGAGGATATGAGATAACAAAGAAGGTTCGTACCATCTTGTCACCGAGATTGAGCGCTCGTGGAGTAACCTTTAGAGCTGATGGTGCAATAATATCTTGTAATTCAAGAACACCCGATTGGTAGATCTCCTGTGGAAGAACAGAGGCAATAGGATTAGATTTTTGCTGTTTTGGTTTTAAAAAATCGAGGAATGCCATAAATGTTGTAAATTTTTCTGTGAATTTATTTTAGCACAGACTACCCATATACACCTCACGCTTTGGTTTATTTTTGCGGTGTTAAGTGTATTGGTTTTTCTACGTCACCTGGGTTAAAGGTTTTATAGAACAATTCAATCAACTCTTCAGTACCTAGGTTTGCAATACGAACACCACAACGTACAAGTCCTTGTTCAACCACTTCCACTCTTTGTTGAAGTTGACTTCTACTTTCTTCAAAAGTTGTCTTTTCTTGTTCTTTCTTGCTACTTTTTTCTCCGCCAAAAAATGATTTTTTGATTGCTGTAGTACCACCGAGTGCAGGTGCTGAGTATGAAACGACAATAAAAAAGCTTTTAGTCATAATACTTGTCGATTCTGTAAAACTCTTGATGAATTCAATGTATTCTCGAGTCTGCATTTTCATCAAGTCCCCCACCTGATCTTTGAGTCGTTCCTCTAAAAGGGCTATATAAGGCCGTATATCGAGTCTTCGAGATTGTGTATAAATCTGAATTGAGAAGTTTATAGAGTTAAGAAAATTTTGAAATTGAAAAATAATACCTTGTTGTTCCTCAGAAGATTTGAGGGCAAAGTTGATAGATGAAGCGAGAAGAATAGAGCGAAGAGAGCCGTCTTTGAGGACAATGACACCATCTCGAATCTCTTTTATTGGAACAAATGCTTGAGTTGGTTTTGCATCAATAGCCATATAGAACAATTATATAGCAAGAACTGTAGTTTTGAAAATTATTAAAAAGGTTTACTAACGGTCGTGTCACTTCTCCCCTGCATTTTACCTGTCTGTCTTGAATAAATAGTTTCGTTGATATCAAGACTCCACGCTAGATCTTTAAGCCTACTTCCTGATAACTTTGGTACAGAAAGAGATGACTTTGTTGCTTCTAGTATTTCAACTGCTGATTTTGGTTCTATCTTTTTATCTATTTTTCTCCAGATATATAGTTTTTGAGTAATGAAATAGTTGAATGCTGACTCAATAGTGTTTATAAAAGGTCTATTGTTTGGTCTGTAGAATGCGAGTGCTGCAGCAAAACCACCCGCAGGAAGCATAACAATGACAGCCCAAAAAAGAGGAAGTGCTCGATACGCGATGAAGCAAAGTCCTGCCCCTCCTGCCATGTAGATGAATTGTTTAAATGTAAAAGGCCCAAATATTTTATCTTCTACTTCGATGAATTGTGGAACTTGATATCTCATATGCTATGAGATAAGTATATCACTAAAATTTTAGTAAATGAAAAACTTTACGTAAATTTTATTTAAAAAAACTACGAATTTGCTTGTATCTCTTTCATCTTTTCTTGGATGGGTGCAAGTATTTTCTTATTCACGTCTAATGTAAGTTGCATAGCAATCTCTGGTGTAAGTCTAAGTTCTGTCTGTAGAAAAGGTAGAAGGTCTGCTGTTTCTAGTTCACCAAAGATAACATCCGCCACTGCTTTTTCGAGAGATGACGCTTGGTCTATATGAAGCTTGTATGACTGATGAATTTCTTTGAGAGCAGTGTCGTAATCAAATTGCTTAATTGCTGATTGTGCATCATCTGGGAGAAGGTTGAATCGTTCAGTTATGAGTTCTATGGAGTTTGGCATGTTGTATATTCTACCTGATTTTTTGTTAAGTGCGATACTAGAAGTCTACCGGCTCGTGATACGGGTCAGGTTTCTTTGATACATACACATCTTTTGGAATAGAAGCAGATGGGGCGCCTAGATTCTGATCCAATTTTGTGGCTATATGTAAGGCTGGATTGGTATATGGTACAACTGATGGATCTGATGAGTGGAGAGATGGGCTTTGTGTTTGATTTGTTGAAGAATTTGTAAGGGCTGTAGAAGTTGTGATGGAAGGTTTAGTTGTGGCTGTGATTGTTGGTGTGTTTACAGTCGTTTCCACTACTCGATTTTGAAAGTCTGTGGTTGTACTAATTGATGGTGTTGGATTCTCAATTTCACTGAGTAGGTCTTGATGTGAGATGTGTGTTGATTCAGTTTTTTCTGTTAAATTTTCAGGTGTCTCTGATTCTTGGGGTTCTGAGTCAATTATATCTTGAATATTTTTAGGAATACAGATATTGAAGAAATCTTCTAATACACTTCCTGCATTTTCAGGTGTGAGTTCTAAAATTTCTACAAATGAGTCAATAAATTGATCAATATTTTTTATCTTAAGTAAGAATTGAACAACCTCATTTCTTAGAAAATCAGAAGTGTCTTCTTTATTGGTTGCAAGATTGTACTTATTCAAAAAAGTTAAATAAGAATTGTTCAAAAAGATTTCAGAAATGTACTCTCTAATTAATTTAGGGCTTTTTTGTAACCTATCTATGTATATTTGTTCATTTATATTACTCATAGTTTATTTATTTTGAATCGAGATTAGCTAACTTTTCAACAGTTCTTAGGTGTCCATCAATAATATCTTGCATTTCTTTTTTCTCTCCCATTAATACGGCGAGTTTTGCGCTATTCATTGCAATTACGTCTTTGTCTGTTGATGATTTAATTGCGTGTCGCGCAACTGCAATTCTAGAATTTAATGATGGACCACGAGCGCTTGACTCAATTTTTTCTGTAGCCTTTTTATGTTCTTCTGGAGAGAATTTACCTGAAAGTAATGCATTAAGAGCCTCTTTGTTATTTGTACCTGCGGCTGCCTTAGCAGCTTTTTTAATAGCAACCTTGCTCGCATAGGAACGGCGACTTTTCCCAAGATATTTTCCTTCAGCTTCAGCAGCAAATATTTTTGCAGCTTTCTTTCTCTGATTATAAGCATCTTTCTCTGCTTGTGGTGCATTTTTGTCCGGTGCTGGTCCTACGTCGGATAATGCATCTTCAATAAGATTTCCTCTTTTTGTATAATCTTTTTGTCTTTCTTTGACTTGTTCATTGAAGCTTTTTCCTCCTATTTTACTATCCTTCAACTTGTCTCCTTGTTGCATTGTGTATGCGGCTAATCTACCAAAACCAGGTTTTGAACTCATACGAGCAAGATATTTATTTCCAGATACAAAATCTCCAATCCGTCCTGCGGTTCCTCGACTAATACCTCCTCCTATGTCTTTTCCTACTCCCATTCCAAAACGTCCAACACCCATCGCAATTCCTGCACCACTCAAACCCATTCCAAGAGTCTTCGCCATACCAAAACCTGCCTTTTCAAAAGCTTTTGCACCAATTGCTCCAAAGTTACTTGCAATCATCAAACACCCAAGCATAAGCATAATAAGTACTGCAAAAGTGATTGCTGTACCTTCCCAGTTGTTTCCTCCAGCAAACATATCAGCAAAGTTCCCGGCTTTTCCGCCTACCCCCTTGAATGAATTACTTGTAATCATACTCACAACAATATAGAGCAACATCATATATGCAGGGGCGAATATGAGGTTATTCATAAGTCTTTTCCACCAATCACTAGACACGGATGAAAGTGCTGGAAGTATGCTACCCATAAATGCTACAGGTGAAAGAATCATTAAAAAGATAAGCACGACAGTGCGGACCAAAAACATAATGGTTGCAGCAAAAAACACAAAAGCTGTCACTAGTATAAGTACGGTTCCACCTAAACCTACAACAATTAAGTTGTTTGCATTGAGTCCAAGTTTAGACTCACTAATATTGTTTATATCAACAGTTTCATTTGCGCCTGAAGATTGAGTTTTGCTTCCTAGGCTCCAAATGTTTTGTAGTCCCATTGCATTTACAAAAGCAGCAGAAATACCCGAATCTTTATCGTAGTTGTTAGCCTCTGCACCAGATTTTGAATTCTGAGCTTTTGTTTCTTGTGTAATCTTATTATAAAACTGTAAGGCGAATATATTAGAAACATCAATCATTGCTTGTGTAAAAAACAAACTGAAGTTTATAAACATTGCACCTAAAATCACCTTTCCAAGTAATTTTTTATACCCATATCCATCATTTCCTATGATTGTACTTATACCTATGTAAAGGATTATAAAGACAAACATAAGATTCATAACATCTCGAAGTGTAGTCCATCCGAGAGCAACAATTGGAATATCCTTTATGAATTCAGCCATATTAAGACTGTACTTGAGGCTTTCATTGAAAATAATAGCAGATAGCCATAGTACCCAAGCTGCAAGTTGAAGAAGAAGAAAAGCAACTTTTGCTGCACATCCAGCCATACTAAATCGTGCACCTACTAATCCTTCACCTCCGAAATCAAGACAATAAATATCGTCACTCTTCTGGTCTAAACCTCCTTTACTATAGGTTGTTTGTCCTGTTTTTGGATCAGTAGACGCAGTCGTGTTTGCTCCTGCTCCTACTATTGTTGCTGAATTCGGATTTGCTACACTTCCTGGTTGAGTGTAAATTGCAGTAGCAACCACCTTGTTCACAGGATAAAAACCACCAACCAAAAAAGCCACAAGTGCAAGAACAATAATTATTTTGTTATAAAAATAACTTCCAGTCATGTATATCTCATGAATTATACATCATTTTAAAAAAGATAGTAAAAAATTTCCACCATTTCTACCACTTTGCATCATTTACTGCTCAAGTACTTTATTCAACGCTTTCTTTATAAGTGCATTTGCAACTGCTGTGATGACTTGGTCGATTTTTTCTGCTGCTACAAGACGCTCTTTTGGGATTTTAAGTGTATCTTCGAGGGAAGATTGGATAAGTGCACCTGGTGTGGTTGATTTACAACTACTTGTGTCACCTTTCTTTGCGGCTACAGGATCTTCACATTTTTTGAAGTTTAGGAACCCATTGTTCAAACCAAGCTCAAACTTGGCAGTGTTTTCTTTCACTGCTACTTGCGCTCGAAGGTACTCGCCCGCTTCTATATATGTACCCCATGCGTTATTCTCATCTTGTCTGAGTTGGTTCCAATTACTCCAATATCCATCGATACTTGCACCTCCGATACCTCCCCCATTAGCAAAGTTTTGAAAGTTTTGACCAAGTTGATCCATACTACAACTAAGGTTGCTCTGTCTTGCTGTTCCACGACTGTTTGCATATGATTCTGATAGTGCTATTGAAAGATCTACACGAAAGGGTTCACAAACGTTTATACCTGTAGTGTTGTATGCAAGATTTGAAATAAAACCACTAGCTGTTCTGTCTGCTAGAGTTTTGAAAAAAGTCTCAGGATTCTCAAGAAAAGCTGGGTTACCTTGAAAACCAGAGTTTGCCCATGCAATAGTTGAGTTTGCTATGTATGTAATGAGTCCGTTTACGATACAGTATGCAATACCGTTGAAACTAGCCCCAAAAGACACACCAAAGATTTGCTGGATAGCGTTTACAGAGGTGTTTGCGTCTGAAGATGATTTAATGCTTGCTAGGTTGTCGGCTGAAGAGTTTGATTCAATAGGTACCGCTTGCCCTGCCACAGATGAAACTGCACTTCCTACAGCGCTACCTACAAGTGACTTGAGTCCCATCGATACTGCTTGCCCAAGAAGTCCTGAGGCAGAGCATCCAAGTGCATCTGAAACTGCACTTCCAGATCCTGCAGATGCACCTGTTGCGTTTGATGTATCAGAGTTATAAGCGTCAGCTTGTCCGTCTGGCACAGCTACAGCTTGTACTACACCAGCTTCGTTTAGTGGAATTGCCTGTACTTGTGCCCCAGAAATACTTGGCACACTAAGTAAAAAGATACTAAAAGATACTATAACTGTGAGTATTTTCTGTGTTTTAGCAAAGTATCTATTCATAAATTATTGTGTAAGGGAAACTGTAGTTGTTCCTACATTCCAAAAATTACCAGGTTCACTTTTTTCATATACTATATCATTTTCATACAAATACTTTTTGATTTTTGTGTACATCTCTACCTGTGCCGGTATTCCCTCTCGTATAACTTGAAGACCCAAGAGTGCTTTAACAGGGTCTTTTACTTCTCCTCCAACGAGTACAAATGCATCGGCTTGCTTGAGATATTGATTTACAAGTCCAAGATGTTCATTGGCAACAGCACTTGGTACAGAAATTTTCAAGAGATTTTCACCAAGACTTTTATAAATAGGAACCATGTTGTTTATATCACTTTGGTATTTAAATGTATCTTTTGCTACAGGGTCAACTATTTTCAAAAACACTCGAGCATATTCATTACCATATGCTCGTATTTGATCTTTTGATGTTGGTGCAAATATATTCAAGTAGGCTAGAGTATATTTATTTTTTTGTATATCACTCACATCTAAATATTCAAGATTATTAACAAGTGAATCACCGTCAGGTAATATGCCATCTTGTTCATAACGAAGATATGCGGAAAATATATCCTTAGTAAAACGATCGCTCACAGTGTCTTTTGGTGATGGATCAAATGGATTTGTGGAACTTGCGAGTGCTCCTAGACTATCTATTTTAGCCTTATTTAAAGCCTCTATTATCTTTTGATCAGCCAATCTTTGCTCCTCTGTTTTTCCACCAACAACAGAAAGTTCGTACCCTTTTTCAGCGACCAGTCGTCTTTCTTTTGTAATTTTATATGTGAGAATAATTCCAATAATTGAAATACATACGGCGCCAAGTATTAGAATTTTTCTATGAGGTAAGATGTCGTGTTTTTGAGAAAAATTTGAAGATGGATTCATACTCCTTCTATTATATCAACCGTTCAAATAGTTGTATATATGTTTCTATTGAAATCTCTTCTGCTCGCACGTTTTTATCTAAGCCTAACTCTACTAACATCTTTTCATAGTCGGCGGATGTCTGATTGTCGGCAGTCTTAGAGGTTTGTACTCTTCCGGAAAAACTTTCCAAGTTTTTGGCGAGCCGTTTTCTTTTGTGTGAGAAAGCACTGTGAATCATTTCGAAAAAACGTGCATCTTGGTCTTTTGGAATTTTCCGTTGGATATTTTCTACAGAAATAATGGCTGAGTCTACAGCTGGTGCTGGTACAAAAGCCCCTCTAGGTACAATTGAAACCCGTCGAGGGGTTCCATAAAGTTTAATACTTATTGAAAGAATA
This sequence comes from Patescibacteria group bacterium, assembly GCA_030917685.1. Classification (GTDB taxonomy): domain Bacteria; phylum Patescibacteriota; class Minisyncoccia; order Phycocordibacterales; family CAIZLB01; genus VEQN01. Next base: position 8,233 of record JAUPUG010000077.1, read on the forward strand.
CTTTCTTTCCCCACGTTTTCCCCAGATTGTTCCCCATTATCCCCATACGTCATGATTCTATTCGCTACCTCTTTTTGAACTAACATCACAATTTTGTTTGGTAAGTGTTCAAGTTCAAAAATACCTCTAAATATAAGGCCAGTTATATAATATGGGATGTTTGCGATGATTTTGTAAGGTCTAGGTTTGTGTTCAGTCTCAGGCTCTCTACTACTAGTTTCACCTATAATTGCCCCAATTTGCTCTTTATTATTGAGAATTTCTATAATATCCCCATGAATTATCTCTAAAACCCCATCCTCTATGTCTTTTTTGTACTCTTCTTTCAAAAATGGGATAAGTCTGTCGTCTTTTTCAATACAAACAAGTCTTGTCTGATTGTCCTGATCCGCTGGGGAGATCTGCGATTTGTTGTTCAATTCTCTGATTGTTGCCAGCAGTTTTGTAGTAAGAGCCCCTTTTCCTGGGCCTATCTCAATAATAGTCTCACCAGACTGAATATCCCCCACCTCGACCATGTCAGAAAGAGCACGTTCTGATTTTAGAAAATTTTGTCCGAGTGACTTTTTTGCAAAGTGTGTCAGAGGTTGTGAACTTTCTTGTTGATGTGAATTCGACGCATCGTGTTGCATGTCGGAATCTTATACCACTAGCATAGATAGAGCAATCTATCGCCCTCTACTTGTTCGCAATCGCCGCCTTCTTATGAACTAAAAATCAATAAATATTGATTTAATGCCCGTCACTGGTTTTTCTTCTTCAATCAAATCATCATCAATATCTGCTAAAAATTCTGAGGGAAGTGTTACTTGCTTATTTCCGAAAATAGTTC
>JAUPUG010000078.1 GCA_030917685.1 Patescibacteria group bacterium
GCCTTTGTAACTAAATCTATATCAAGTATCACCTCGGTCTTCAATGATTCTACAAGAATACGAGCAATAGCGGCGACACGGTACATATGATTCCTTAAGATGGTCGGAATCATGTATTTTGAGTATATTTCTGAGGTTTTCATATTATTTTGATTATATCACTCTTGTGCAGGGCAAATTTATAAATTTTACAAAACTAAAAACTTACTCCTAAATATTTGAGGCGTTCAATTAAAGAATTTACAGAGCTGTACACGTGACCATGGATTCCAATCTTTTCTGCTGCTTCTACGTTATGAGTGTTATCGTCTATAAAGACAGTCTCATCAGGATTTTTACCAATCTGTCTTAATGTATGCTGATATATTTCTAAATCCGGCTTCACCATTTTCACATGACTCGAAATAATTATATGATCGAATAGGTCTTTGAATTCTGGGAAATCTACAAAAATCTTTCGTTCAAAATAACTATGGTTAGCATTTGTGAGCAACACAATCTCATAACCACACATGCGTAGATTACCTATCAGATTGATGAGCTCCTCATTTAATCTTGTATATGCATCAGCTTGAACTCTAATTGCTTCTTTGTCTGCAGTTACTCCTTCATATTTTGAGAAACGATCAAAGATATCGTCTTCTGTAAGTTGACCTAAATCAAAGGATCTTAAAGTAGCAGGAAGTTCAGTATCAACAAATCCTTTATTTGCATAATTATCTCGGTACCAAAAGCTCAGAATCGGATCGGCAAGTACTCCAAAACAGTCAAATATGATGGTTTTTACATTTTTATCAGTGGAAGCCATTTGGGTGAATTATACCCGAATTTTTCTTTTTTCTTAAGTTGTAGACGGAGGGAATCAAAAACACACCCGATGTGGATGTGTTTTTGTTTACTGCGGGGCTACTCGAGCTGGAACTGTGGTCGGTCAAGCCTTGTTTAGTCCGTTTCAAGTATTGTAGCACGTCTGAATCGACCCCACTCGAGCATGTATTAATTTACTGAAATCTCTCTTTCAAACTCCTCACTGAGCCATTGTCCGAATATTTTAATAAATTCAATGACAGCTGATTTTTCCACCGAAACTCCCCTCGCCCAATCTAAGGCAGTTTTCATCTCTGAAGTTCTTTCGGGATAGTAATATGCGAAGATGTCGAACGAGCTCTGAAGATCGGTACTCCAAGACCCTGACCGAGGCATTACCAGGCTAAACCCAGTTCTTACTATCTTCTTTGATACTTCCTGCGATAACTTTTTCAATTCTAATTCTGAAGTCTCCTTTTCAATCTTATCTTTATAAAATTCTAGTCTTTCTCCAATATCACCATTGAACCCTTTTGCAACTTCCTTTGACGGGTGGAATGCTGGAACATCTTTCGTGACATCATTTCCATATATGCAGACACAGAGGTGCTTGATATAGCACATATAGCCATATTTTTCTTTTTCGCTTGTCACCTCGCCAACATTAGTCACCGTTAGGCCAACGCCCCTGAGCTTAGGTTCATACTTTTCTGACAGACTCTTTTCTAAGATTGATATCTTTTCAGACAATTCATTATTTGGTGCATCTTTGAGAACTAAAAGAATATCAAGGTCAGATTTTCCTTCAACGGCCTTTCCTGTGGCGACACTCCCATACATATAGACTCCGTCTAATTGAGATGCTAATTCTTTTACAATGGAGTTTAAGACTTCCGAAACAATAGGCTTATATTGAGAAGTTACCTTATCGGCAGAGACCTCTGTAACAATAATTCCGTTATTATCTACTCCGAATTTATTCATAACTTAATTATATCATTCTAACACTTCTCGAGCGCTCGAGTAGGTATACCTATTCGAGCTAGCTCTTGTTGGCGGGCCCACCAGGACTCGAACCTGGAACCTCGCGTTTGGAGTGCGATGTTTTACCATTGAAACTATAGACCCGTAACTGTGTAATGTAAGGTCACCCTACGGCCGAAGCTGTAAAAGACGACCCTATCTCATCAGTTATTGCATAATACTCGATTTTCGCTTAAAACTCAATTTTAAGAACCTATATGCATTCTTATAGAATATCTTTTCTGTATCATCATCAGAGAAGTCTACTTTAAGCAGTGCTTCCTTAAGATTGTCAAAACTTAAGATATTTCTAAGTCCCTCGGGGATATTAAGTGACAGTCCCCCGAGATCGCTACCGATTGCTATATGGTCAATTCCTATCAACTCGCGAATATATACGATATGTTTAACAACATCTTCAATTGTTGCCAGCCCCTCTGAGACAAGACAGTTGTTAGCGAAGAAAACACCCATTATTCCATCTGACTCTTTTACTTTCGCGAGTTGATCGTCAGAATAGTTTCGATTGTTGTTACAAACAGACTTTGCATTGCCGTGGCTAATAAATATCGGTTGTGCAGTTTTTCCATTTGTCGACTGTTCTGTCGCAATACTCAAAACATCAGAAAAAGTTTTATCATTCATGTGCGCGTAATCAACTAATACTCCGTGTTCAAACGCCCATCTAATTACTTCTTCGCCGAGAGGTGTTAATCCGCAATCAGGATTGGAATCATTTCCACCGCCGAGACTATTTTCTAAAGTCCAGACGATTCCAATAGACCGAAGGCCTTTTTCATACATTCTCTGAAGAAAATCCCAACATTCTCGTGTATCCTCAAAAGTATTTAATCCCTCTATGTGAAATATCACACCTTTTTTAGGTGACAACATTGCATCATTAACAACCAAAGCAAGATCATTGTCAGACTTGATAATCACAAAGTCAGTATTCACTTTTGAATATCCAATATATCTATCGATATCTTGTTCAATTAGCTCCATACAATTTTGAGCAAAGAAGTTGTCATTTTCTCCAAACACAAATCCAGTACCAAAAACCACTCTAATGTCAGAATTCATAATCTGATCAAGAGACGTTTGATTTTTATATTTGTATTGATTCTGATTGTCTTGGTGAATCAATATATCTTGGTGTAAATCTATTATTTTCATTTTATTTATTTTCTCTGATATCAGAGCCCGAGTGACACATCGTAAACGACGTACACTCGGACTTGAAGGGCTAAACCTTTCTACTTTTCCAGATTTTAACTGTAAAAGCGACAAATTCCGCGAGCTCTGCGAGATTTGCGTGAATAGCCCATGAGGGAACGTATATTTCATCAGCTGTTCCCAAATCATGCTGAGTTATTTCTTCTTTACCCTCACAGCCGTCATACCACGGCAACTTTTTCATCCTGACCTTTGCGTATAAGGCTGTTTCTAAGCGACTCTTCTTCTTTGAACTCTCTTCAAACTTCCACTGTTTCCACATATACCAGACCTCATTAATTGTCCGAGAATCCTCTTGAAGCGAAAACACCCGAAAAGAAGTTGTATTGATAAGATACATCTCCCGACCGAAACGTTTCATCTTTTTAAGGATAGCTTCGATAGTGGCTTTGTAATCATGCTCGTCGATGTATTTCCACATCGCACCGCCACACAGATGGTAATACGTGGAATCTTTCTGTGAACCGAGAATGATATCAAGTACGATTGTAACAACGTTTGGGATTTTCCATCCGCTGGTACTACCATCAATCATCGCCAGATCATTGAGTACACTAGATAATTCCGGTACAGTCTTCTTAACGACTGAACCATCTTTTTCAATGTAGTGCTTGAACCCATGAGTCTGATGCTGAGCAATGATATCCCACGCTACTTCCACGATTTCCCGAACAAGTCCGGGTTTTTTTTCAATAACCGAAGAAGAATTGTAGATAATTGACCTTGGAAATACCGAAACGATACTTTCTGTATGCCATTTGGCTACAGCATCCCCCATCCAAATCCCGTTCGGAGGATCTGACGTGTGTGCCCGCATCATGTATGTGATGCGAGAGGGGTCTCCGATTTCGTGCGTGCCCCGAGTTGATACTGACAAATGTGGAGTGCACGTATTATCGTAGAACGTCGTATCCACTATTTGTGTTTTAATGGACGTTCCCGCTACCGCATAAAAATGCGGTAGGGCTGCAGTGGTCGGACCAACATGAACCCTGCTAGACTCGACATTGGCGCCGAGTTGTGCGAATCCAAGAATATCCGCCATTGACACTTTACTCTGAGCAATTTTCTTAATCATATGATGAGTGTGATTTGAAGTTTCCTAACTGAATGTACATATTTTCTTTGCCCTACATAGGACAAAACCAGCTCCCTTTCGAGAGCTGGCTTGTATGATTCACCGCTTAGAGTTTCGAGTTGCGAAACTTTTGCTATTTTGTGAATGTAGTATTGAGTGTATCAACACAAGTCAAATCTCGAGAATATGAAATATAAAGCCGGTGCCAAAACCGCTTTGAAACATTCTTATGTCGATAACTTGTGCTGAAAAATTTCTGCATGAGTGAAAATATATGTCAGTTTCTTTTTTATGTCAAATTTTGTTTTTCACAAAACTGTGGACAAGTAAAATACATAGTGCTATTATTTTGCACATGCATAAAGTATGCGCACAAATTAGTCTGCTAAATCTGAACCTCGTCCTTAAAACGGGTGGAGATTTTACTTGTGCCAAACTTTAGAAAACTATTTTCAAAGAAAGATACAAGCCAGCTCTTCAACCAAGGAGCTGGTTTTGTTTTACTTTGTGTTAGGCAGAGAACACTACGGGTATTTGTTCATTATGACTACAAGAATATTATTTATTGTGGCTCCTATGTTTCCTTGGATTACCACAAAA
>JAUPUG010000079.1 GCA_030917685.1 Patescibacteria group bacterium
CATGACAAACACATTCTATATATCATCCACAACGAAAACAGCACCACGTATCGACGAGGTGTTTTTTCGTCGTATAAAAGAAGAAGTGCTAGGCAAAGAATATGAACTTGATTTGATGTTCATTGGACGAACTCGAGCAAAATCTCTCAATTTTAAATTTCGACAAAAAGATTATGCAACCGATATTTTGAGTTTCCCAATAGATAAAACTATGGGAGAAATATATATTTACCCTGCAAAAGCAAAATCAAAAGCAAAAGAATTTGATAGAACATACAAAAATTATTTGATATTTTTATTTATCCACGGGTTATTCCATTTGAAAGGATTCGATCATGGTAGTAGAATGGAGAGTGAAGAAGCACGAGTGCGCGCAATATTCAAAATTTAAAAAATAAATGGCAAAAAGTCGAAACATCGCAGTAGGTATAGACGTAGGGACATATCAAGTAAAGGTTATTGTTGCTGAAAAAGAATCTGATAAAAACGCAATCGACTTTGATTCCCTACCTCGAATTATTGGCTCAGGAATTTCTGAATCAAGAGGTATTCGCCATGGTTTTGTTACAAATTTAAATGATGCAGCAAAAAGTATCAAACAAGCAGTTTCCCTTGCAGAAAAATCTGCGGGTGTATCTATTAAAAAAGCATATATATCTATTGGCGGTGTAGGACTTGGAGCTATCATTTCTATTGGAACTGTTGCTGTTACAAAGGCAGACAATGAAATTACAGATCTTGATGTAAAACGATCTATTGAAGAAAGTGAAAAAGAGTTACCGAATGCATATATACAGAATAGAAAGATCATCCACACTATTCCGCTTGAATACCGTATTGATGGAAAAAGAGTTCTTGGCCGTCCACAAGGTTTAAAGGGTGTTCGACTCGAATCACGAGTACTTTACATTACTTCACTCGCCCACCACTTGAGCGATATTATGCTTGCCTGCGAAGAAGCTGATATCGAGATTATCGACGTGACAGCTTCACCTATGGCTGCGAGTTTGGTTACACTCTCAAAAACTCAAAAGATTGCAGGTTGTGTACTTGCAAACATTGGAGCAGAGACTACTTCTATTATGGTATTTGAAAACAACATCCCTGTATCAATGGAAATTTTCCAAATTGGTTCAAATGACATCACAAACGACCTCGCGCTTGGTCTCAAAGTTTCTATCGAAGATGCAGAACTCATCAAACTAGGACAAGGAAAATACGGAGAATTTTCAAAAAGAAAAATTGAGGAAATAGTCGTCGCTCGACTTTCAGATATTTTTGATTTAATAGAAGACCATTTACGAAAAATTGATAGAAGTGGATTACTCCCTGCAGGTATTATCCTTACAGGAGGAGGTTCTGGCATTCCAAACATAGAGGAACTTTCAAGACTTGCCCTCCGACTTCCTTCAAAGCAATCAAGGCTCAAACTTGAAGGTAATACAAAATCAATGTTCAGAGATTTCGAATGGTCTGTTGCTTATGGACTTGTTATTCTTGGACTTACAAATGAAGATGATGACAGTATTGATATGGGGCTCGGACGACGATGGCTCAACAAGACTCGGCAAAGTCTTTGGACTTGGATTAAACAATTTCTCCCTTAGTTATTATTCTTTTCTTACAGTTTCCCACGCTAGCCTTATACACAGCCACCTACGGCAACTTCACACCATCTTCATAAATAGCCTTAATGTACGCCACATTATAGATATCCTGTCGCCTGTTCTATTTTTGCGTATGTGATATTATTACCGCATATCAACCGGGGACCTGTGTTCAGGGTTTTGCTAACGGTGTTCCACACTTTTTGCAAAATGCCAACTCACTCTCTTTAGAATATTTTTATATAAAATTTACCAATACCATGCCTCAAGTAAAACCAGAAGTAGAAACATTTGCACGAATAAAAGTTGTTGGTGTAGGTGGCTCAGGAAAAAATGCTACAAACCACATGATCAACGCTAAAGTTAAGAGCGTAGATTTTCTTGTGGTAAACACAGATGCGCAAGACTTGCATAATTCTCTTTCAAAAAAGAAAATTCACATCGGAAAAAATCTCACAAAAGGTCTTGGTGCTGGTATGAATCCTGAAGTTGGAAAGCGAGCCGCTGAAGAGACGAAAGAAGAAATTCAAGAAGCACTCAAAAATTCAGACATGGTATTTGTTGCAGGAGGACTTGGAGGTGGAACATGCACAGGAGCCGGACCTGTTGTTGCAAAGATTGCTCGAGAGATGGGAGCTCTTACTATTGGTGTAGTTACAAAACCATTCTCATTCGAAGGTCAAAACCGTATGCGACTTGCTGAGCAAGGTTTGGAAGACTTGAGTCATGCAGTAGATGCATTGGTCGTTATTCCAAATGATAAAATACTAGCTGCTACAGGAAAAGATACTCCAGCAACACAAGGCTTTGCTATGTGCGATGAAGTCCTCCGACAAGCAGTAGAAGGTATCTCAGACCTCATTACAATGCCAGGTACAGTTGGAAACATCGACTTTGCCGACATTCGAGCAGTACTCGAAGATGCTGGATCAGCACTTATGGGTATTGGCACTGCAAGTGGCGAAAAGCGTGCAGAAGAAGCTGCAAAAGCCGCCATCAGTTCTCCACTTATCGATGTATCTATTCACGGTGCAAAAGGAGTACTCTTCTCTATTGCAGCTGGAAACGATCTCACTATGTGGGAAATTCAGGAAGCTGCAAAGATCATTACTGATTCAGTTGATCCAAATGCCAAGATTATTTTCGGTACAGTAAAAGATGAAAAGCTCAAGAAAAATGAGATTAAGATTACAGTTATTGCTGCAAACTTCCCAGATTCACACAGTGTTCGAAGATCTTTTATCAGTAATGAACAAACAAAATTTGCACCTCAGCAATCACAGTTAAACACTCCAGCAGCTGAAGAAGAAACTCAGGCTTCAGAGCCAAGACGAGGTATCTTCAATTCATTCAGTGCACCACAAGCTCAGGCTGAAAAAGCATCTCAGCAGACACAGCAAGCAACTCAAGTACAGGTTCAGCCAGCTGCAAATACAGCACCAATAGCGCCTGTGCAGGAAAAGAAAGTAGAAGCTACACCTATTCAGACGACAACAGATGATGATGATTGGGGTGCAGTACCAGCGTTTCTCCGACGGTCAAAACTAAAGTAGGATTTATTTACAAAATTTGAAATAAAAAGACAGAAGAACGCCCTCGTGATCTCCACGAGGGCGTTTTGGTTGAAATTGTACGTATTGTGACGTCAGCTTATTTGGTTTGGCTACGCCGCAACTGTTGCGGGTGTGTCTTTTGTGTTTTTACCGTGCACCTTCTTCTCCCAGTCACCAATACAAGCAATTGTGAATGAAAGGATAGTGCCGATACAGAATGCACCGATGGACAGCGCCATAAGAGTGGATGCATCAGTTCCTGAATGACTGAAGGCACAGATTCCGACTGTACCTCCTGTTGCAATGATGGCTCCGAGCCAAAAGATCGTACTCCGTAGAGTTATTGCACGACCTCCAATTGTCAGTGTGTTCATGGTTTTAGAGGACTTTGACTTTTGCATGACAAACCTAAACTTGGTTCAGCACCAAATCGATTTGTTATACATAAATATATACCTACCACTTTTAGTTGTCGAGAAAGATACGCAAAAGAAAAAGCCCGCGGTGTTTTTGGCACGTTAGGCTAATTAAGGACCTATTCCTCGACGGATTCCATTTAAGTTTACAAAATGGACAAAGCTCTTGGATTTTTATTTGGTGGATTTACCAAAATAGGACTTGAAAATTACATAAATGAAACCTGCACCTGCAGAAGACCACATGAAGTATGTAGCCAAGCGATAGCCGATGTTTGTGTTCCATTCTGTTTTTAGATACTGAGAATGTTCATTGCCATGCCATTGATACTGCTCATTTGACTGAACCGTCTCAATTTGCGAGACAACACCGAGAGACAGCAGAAACATGATTACCCACATAGAATACAGGGCACCAAGCAAGACTTTTTTCTTCATAAACAAGATGAGAATATTTGGAGTTTTAAGATCAAATGCCACTATGGCCCATA
>JAUPUG010000080.1 GCA_030917685.1 Patescibacteria group bacterium
CTGCTTCGTGATATGCAGTGAGTTCTTTTTCTTTCTTATTCATGAGATGACTCTTTCGTTCTGGACCAATCATCACTTTTTCAATTGACCGAATCAAATCATACTGACCAATTTTTGTACGATTTTCACGCGCAGCGAGAATCGCACCTTCGTTCATTAGTGAATATAGATCAGCTCCAGAAAATCCAGGAGTTCGCTCAGCAACCACTTCAAGATTTACATCTTCTGCAAGTGGTTTGTTTTTTACATGAACCTGCAAGATAGCAAGTCGGTCACCACGATCTGGGAGATCAATAGTTACACGTCGGTCAAATCGTCCAGGTCGTAAGAGTGCAGAGTCGAGTACATCTGGACGGTTTGTTGCAGCCATTACAATCACTTTTTCATTTGGTTCAAATCCGTCCATCTCCACAAGAATCTGGTTTAGAGTTTGTTCTCGTTCGTCATTCCCACCACCCATACCTGTTCCTCGACTTCGTCCTACAGCATCGATTTCATCAATGAAGATAATTGCAGGTGATGCGAGCTTTGCTTGCTTGAAAAGATCTCGCACTCGGGACGCACCAACTCCCACAAACATTTCTACAAACTCTGATCCTGACATTGAGAAAAATGCTACACCTGCTTCCCCTGCTACGGCTCGTGCAAGAAGTGTCTTACCTGTTCCAGGTGCACCCATGAGCAATATTCCTTTAGGAATTCTTGCACCAATATCTAGAAACTTTTTAGGATTTTTTAAGAAGTCTACAATTTCTGAAAGCTCTTGTTTTGCTTCTTTTGCACCAGCTACATCTTTGAATGTAATCTGAACTTTACTGTCATCAGGAGTTGTTAGTCGTGCACGTGATTGTCCAAAACTCATAGCCTGTACTCCAGCACCTCGAGCTTGTCGAGTAAGGAACCAAATCATAAAGAAGAATAGAAGAACTGGAAACAAAAATGGCAAAATGTTTAGTAGCCAATAGGAAACACCGCTATCAACCTTGTTGTCGATTTTTACTGCAGCTATTTTCTCTTTTTCGACACCGAGGTTTGAAAGTGTTTCAGTGAGAGAACTTTGCACTTCTTTCTTTGACTCCTTCCCTACCTTGTCTGTATATACGATAGAAAGATCATCATCAGTAACAGAGATACTTTCTACTTTTCCTGCATTAATATCCGTCACGAGTTCACTGATTGAAATCTTGGCAATCTTAGCCTTATCACCTTCCATATATGTATATATAGAGATGATGGCGATAAAAATGAGAATAGTGCCGACTACATTATTAAGAAATGTACCTCGGACTTCTTTTCGATTAGGTCGATTTGGCTTGTTGACCTTCTCAGACTTGTTCATCTTTTCAGGTTCAGGAATATTGTCTACTTTTTTCGATTTTTTTTCTTTCATATGTGCAGAGTATACCTCACCAAACCATGTATTGACAAATATGATAATGCATGTAATATATCGTAACTTCATGTTCGACACGGCACACGAGCCGTCTCCCCAAGGAGACCTCAAACGTACCGCGGCAGTCGAGCGTAGAGGAGCTCGTGCTTTCACCACCGTGAGGCTGGCACTGCGATTGGTCCAGCAGTTGGTTGAAGAGATGTCCACGCATCTTAAATACAAGGAAATTGCGAAAACCGCACCGTTAAGTATCGCAAAATGGAGTGCGTCTCAACACTCCGATCTGTACCTTCAACCAGCTGCTGGTAAACCAATACCAGCGACCCTCGTTCTTTCAGAACCCGAACTTTAAGTTCACAGATTTCAATTTCGACGCAGCCCCAACCTTGGTGGCTGTTTTATTTTGCGTTTTTCATTCCCAATTTTGCTATACTTACCAAGCTGTAATAGACTGAATTTTAACGCGTCTAAGACATGCACAGTCCACAACCGACGCAACTCACATGCGAGACAAGACAACATACATCCATAATAAAAAAGTATTCTTCAACTATGAAGTACAAGATACCTTTGAAGCAGGTATCGAGCTTTTTGGATATGAAGTGAAGTCAATCAAATCTCAACAAGGAAATCTTGAAGGTGCATATGTTGTTGTAAAAGGTGGACAAGCATATCTGACAGGTATGACCATTCCCCCATTTCAAGTTGGTAACACACCAAAAGAATATGAACCTACTCGTTCTAGAAAATTAATTTTACATAAAAAAGAAATAAAGAAACTGCTTGATATTGTAGATGCAGGAGGAAAAGGAAATGGAGGTCTAACTATCGTTCCGATTTCTCTATACAACAATAAAGGGAAAATAAAAGTGGAAGTAAGTATTGCTAAAGGAAAGAAGAAAGCAGACAAACGACAAACTATCCAAAAGCGTGAGACTGACCGTGAGATTCGACGAGAGTTTAAGAGGTAGCAATTAAAACATAATTAAAACATGAGAATAACTTTATCATTTAGCCGAGTAGTCGCTAGAAATATAGAAGAAATGAGTAACTTGAATTTTACTGAGGGTGATTATTACGATATTTATAACCACATGGTACTGGACGAGGGTTTTGAAAACAATTCTGAAAAGATTAATCGGCTGGCTGGTTTTAGAATTATTTCTATCAGTAAAGATGGGGTGCATCTTGAGAAGATAGCGTTACCTGTTTGCACAGAATATTTGACACTTAATAGCAAGGTAGAATTAGACTTTAGCTACTATGGAATATATACCATTACTCTAGTATCTATCGAGGATTAATTTAACTTATCAATTAAAGATTAGTTCTCACGTATAACTTGCCCTGCTTCATTACTTTTTACGTTACCCTGTGTGTCGATTGTGAGTGTTGCCTTAGGCGAATTGGTTCCATAACTTTCATCACCCTTATATACTGATCGATCAATAGAAACAATTGGTAAATCACTAGTACCCTTAACAGAACCTTTTTCATCTGTATGTCCATGAATCACAAGATTAATTCCTTGTTTTTTAAGCTGATCTTGTAATCTCTGTTTGTCTTCCACTGAGGTTTTTTGGTCTTCGGTATAATTAATACGACTCTGACTTGATGTAGAAATAAATTGAGTTCGAAGACTATCGAAGTTCTTGAGCTCTACCTCTGACATACTCCCTTCTCCGAGAATGTGGTATCTCAAACCTTTTTGATACAAATCATTTATTGCTTGAATTCCCTCTTGGATCGTATTACCTTTGAGCAACTCTTGCACCATACTTGTTGTCAAATTTGTATGAGTATACAAAGTGTCATCTATGCATGTTGCGATTTTTTGTGAGCACACTGCTTCAAGTCTCGCTTGTCCACTTTCACTCTTTTTCATATTTGAGACTACAGCCTTCCTGTTCTTAACTAGTGCTTTGCCTATTTGGATTGCATCACCATGGCCTAAATATTTGAGAGAAGCCATAAAACGAGATTCATCATCTACAGTAATGTTTGCATACACATCATTAAGCTCATCCATATCAGCTTGAGCATCAGCAAGACCTCTCTTAAACACTTCGATTAGTTCAGGGCTACTATTTTGTTGTCCCAGTTTTACTAAAATACTCTGTTTTTTTGCAATAACTCCTTTTAGATCTGAAACTCTGCTAGAGTATGATTTTTTGAACGCATCTACTACATACTGTTTAAATGTGTTATCTGCATAAAATGCACTTTCAAGTGTACCCCTATAATCAAATATTCTTTCATCTTTATCTACGGGTGTTTCAAACTCCGTATCATACCCACCGAGAACCGCAGCAAACATATTGTCGTGATTTCCAGCTAATGAATCAACTGATCCACCCTGTTTTTTTGCCTCATTATTGAGTGAAGCGAGAGCTTCCATAACCTTAAGTCCAGTAGGGCTTCTATCACCGAGAATATCCCCAACGAACACAACTCTTTTATTGCCACCCATCCATTCGATGCCAGTTGTATTTTGTCTAATGAGACCTCTTTCTTCAAGGTGTGCCACAAAACTATCATACGATCCGTTAAGATCTCCGATGGCTTCCTGGTCAGAAACACGAATTACTTCTTGCCACTTTTTTTCACCTTCTATAGTGGTAGTCGCTATGATTTCGGGTGCCACACTTTGCGCTCGTGAAAATTCCGGAGAAGTATTATCGTCTAGGTCTATACCTGATTCTTCTAGTACGAAAGATTGATCCCTAAATGTTTTTTCTTTTGTAAGTCTAAAAGTAACTTTTTGTAAAAAATTCTCGTATACAATCTTGTCTTTCTTATCAAAAAGTTCTCCCTGCATTGAACCGGTTAAGGCATATGCAAGTCTCTGTTTTAAATCATCAGGTTGTATCTCAGTACCAGCAGCTACTTTAATATCTCGAGATACTTGAGAAAGAGCATGTGACTTTTCAAGTAATGCTTTTTCAGCGTCAGTTAGGCTAAAGTCCATGAATTCTTCGCCATTCTGCATTCTCGTAAATATTTGAGATGCTTCATTTTGATGACTTAAAAATTCCCGTCTTTCAGTATCATTCAAAGTACTCCACATTTCACCTTGAAATGATACAGATTTTGATCTGAACAATAAGGTGTCGTAATCTTCAAATACGTCAGGCATTTTTTGGAATACAAATTCACGAATACTAATTTTTACACTACTATCTTTTTGTACCTGTGTTAGGGCTGTCCTGAAATTTAATTTTATAGAACCAAGTATCTTTTTTTCTTCCTGCGAGAGTGTAGCGTATCCCATTTTCTGAACTTCCGTAGCATCAGACATTACATAATTTAACAAATCCTGATCAACCTTTTGCCCAGACTTTGTTCCTGATTCAATCATACTAGTATCTACATTTTGTGTTGACTTTTCGGGTGAATCCGATTGACGTCCAATTCCGAGTGAGGTTTCAATTTTAGCTATCTTTTTAGCGTCATCAGCTTTTTGATTTTGATAACTAACCTCAATACTAGCTTGTTGCATCGATTGTTGTGTTTCCTTAAAAATAGCAGATTGGCTTTCTATTTTGATACTTAATTCTTCCCACGATTGTTGTCGTTCAGTGATGTACTCCTCCATAGTTTCACCAATCTTTAGAGCCCGACCCTTCATATGCATAGCACGCATAGCTTCAAAACCCTCATCCTGCAACGGAAAATGACTGTTTTGTATCAATGACTCATTATTCGTGATATCGCCCGCACTCGCACTATTCTCTCTATTCATGAGGAAATAATACTTCATTCCACAGCTGTGGTCTACTCAAAACTTATTTTACTAACATACCGACTTTGCCAAAATATGGTAATATCTGACCCAAGCTGACGTCATTACCTATACAGGTTGATACGCAGCCTGACACCTTGAAAATAGCGAGCCGAAATGTCGCTTCATACCAACACAGAAAAACATGGGGATGCCAGGCATCGACATATAAGTTCCCTTGCTTGTGCGCAATCGAGTATTCTGAAACCTCGTAAAACTTTCAGGAAACCTAAGTGCTAATGCACGAAAAGCAGCCGTTTCTCCATATTTTGGAGTAGACGCGTTCGCATTTGCTACAGTTCGAGCCTAACTTTGTTTACGCTCGCTTAGCGACATTCTTCTTCTCTTTGTTCGCTGGAGGAGCTAGGGTGATATACCCGCGAAATAGGTTGGTAACCCTCTTCACTTACCCACCAAAACCATAGAAGATCGATTTGCAAACGTTTTGTATATTTCCAAGTTTGTACGTCTAAAGTAGATACGCACTCGTCTCACGACGACGCCTCTGTTTACAAGAAATATCCTACATTGCGTAGACTCATTCAAGACCCTCATATGCACGTGGGTTCGACTCCCACCATCTCCACA
>JAUPUG010000010.1 GCA_030917685.1 Patescibacteria group bacterium
ACTTTGAAGTGAGAATATCCAGGCGAGACAAATGAGCGAGACGATACACGATAGGATAAAAAGCCAAATTTTAACTACTTTCCTTTTCTTTCTTCTGCGCGTAAGTGATTGAGAACGCAGAAAATCTTTATGACTAGTACGAATTGGCTTCATGCGCTAATTATATTAACACATGATTTTAATTTTCGATCTACTTTTTCCCAATAAACTCCTGTCCACCCATGTAAGGTCGTAGTACTTCTGGAATTTTAATAGAACCGTCTGCTTGCTGATGATTTTCAATAATAGAAACAAGAAGTCGTGGAGTTGCTGCCGCTGTATTGTTCAATGAGTGAGCAAACTTGATATTTCCTTCTGCGTCTCGGTATCGGATGTTAAGTCGCCGAGTCTGGAAATCATGGAAATATGAAGCTGAATGAGTCTCCCGGTATTTATTTTCCGCAGGAACCCAACACTCGATGTCGTACTTCTTTACCTGACCAAGACCTAGATCTCCTCCACAAATCAAGACTACATGATATGGAATTTCAAGATCCTGTACGAGTCGCTCTGAATTCGTGGTGAGCTCTTCATGGAATGCTACAGACTGCTGGTGATCAGCTTCACAAAGAATAACCTGCTCCCATTTAAAAAATTCATGTACTCGGATAAGTCCTCGAGTATCTTTGCCGTGACTTCCCGCCTCTCGTCTAAAACATGGTGAGAATGCAAGCATTTTCTTTGGGAACATCGCCTTATCCAAAATCTCATCACTATAATATGCCATTGTAGCTACTTCTCCAGTACCTGATAGATAGTCAGTGTCCTGTGTCTTGTATAGATCATCTTCACCTTGTGGAATGTATCCTGTACCCATGAGAGTTTCTCGCTTTACGAGTGATGGCACCATCATCGGCTCAAATCCACTTTTCATAAATGAATTAAGAAGATACTGCCAAAGTGCAAAGTGAAGTCGTACTGCATCATTTTTCAAAAAGTATCCTCGGAAACCTGCAACCTTTGTTCCTCTATCAAAATCAACCATGTCATGCGCAAGCATCAAGTCGATGTGACTTTTTGGTTCAAAATCAAACTTTGGAATTTCACCCCAAGTTCGGATTTCAACATTTTCTTCATCTGTCGCACCTTCTGGAACAGAAATATCTGGAACATTTGGTACAGCCACCATTAGCGTCTGCCACTCTCGCATAACCTCAGCTAGTTTTTCTTCTTCAGCTTTTATTTCATCTTTGAGTACTTTCATCGCTTCAATAAACTGTCCACGCTCTGTTGCGTCAGTTGTCTTAGTTATCAAATCACTCACTCGATTTTGTTCAGCCTTCTTTGTTTCAACAGAAGTAATAATTTCACGTCGAAGTACATCAACTTCGACCAGTCGCTCAACATTAAACTCAATGTGTTTCTTTCGAGCGCCGTCTTTTATTAAATCTGCATTTTCTCTGATGAATTTTATATCGAGCATTTTTTTATATGTTTATTGGTATTTCTAAATTTCTTTAGAATTTCTTTATGCTCACATCATATCAAATGCTTATTATTTAGCCAATTACACCCAATTTAGCCTGAGTGTAATTGATTCTCACCACATTAATCGAAAACTAACGAAAACACACTATATATTATGTTCAAAGACACTCAGTATCCCGAATTATCAAAGACTATACAAACTGTTGATTTGCCGCCCCTACTGCGACAGATTTCTGATCCACCGAAAAAGCTTTTTGCACTTGGTAATCTTACACTTTTTGATGATCCTTCTGTTAAATTTCTTTGTATTGTAGGCTCTCGCCGTTATTCATCATATGGACACGACGCAGTTAGGCAGATTATTCAATCCCTCAAAGGGCACCCTGTAGCCATAGTGTCAGGCCTAGCACTAGGTATAGACAGTATTGCACACAGTACTGCTATAGAAGTTGGATTGCCCTGTATCGCTGTGCCTGGCTCAGGACTGCACAAAGATGTACTCTATCCTCGAACACATCTCGAGCTAGCCGAGTCAATTTTAAGACATGGCGGAGTATTACTTTCAGAGTACGAACCCGACTTTCGAGCAAGTCCATGGAGTTTCCCTATGAGAAACCGCATCATGGCTGGATTGTCGCAAGTAGTACTTGTTATAGAAGGTGAAGAGGATTCGGGAACACTCATTACAGCAAGACTAGCATTAGACTACAATCGTGACGTATGTGCACTCCCTGGCTCTATATTTTCCGAAACATCAAAGGGTCCCCTCGCACTCATCAAGAGTGGAGCGACACCCATTTGTACACCAGAAGATTTGCACAAACTCTTAGGACTCAAAAGTGACTTGATACTAGAAGATTCTCCAGAGAAAGCAGAAGAATACATTCGTGAAAAAATTCAAAATTGTTCAGAGGAAGAAGTGCTTATTCTCTCAAAATTAAACACGCCAAAAACTCGTGAAGAATTACTAGCGCTGACAGGTCTCGAACTCACAAAACTTCAGATTTCAATATCAATGCTTGAGATTCGTGGATTGATTTCAGAAGAGTATGGATGTGTGCGAAAAGTAAGGAGTATTCATGTATAAATTTGGCAAATCTATAACTCTTATGCAATACTAGCTCATACATGTCTACAAAAAGTCACAAATTACTTATAGTTGAGTCACCCGCAAAAGCCAAAACTATTGGAAAATATCTTGGTAGTGATTTCAAAGTGGTTGCATCTATTGGACACGTGCGAGACCTCCCAAAGAGCAATAAAAGTGCAATCGATATTCCTGCTGGTTTTGTTCCGCACTATGTTATTTCCCCTGGAAAGGAAAAAGTCATCAATGAAATAAAATTCCTTGCTAAAAATGCATCTGAAGTTCTACTTGCTTCCGACCCCGACCGAGAAGGAGAAGCAATAGCGTGGCACATCAAAGAAGCAGTTGGACTCAAGAATCCTAAGCGAGTTGTCTATCACGAGATTACCAAAGAGGCCATCTTGGAAGCTATAGCAAATCCTCGTGTTATTGATGAAAATTTGAAGACTGCCCAAGAAGCAAGACGAGTACTCGATAGACTTGTAGGTTACGACCTTTCAGGACTCATTTGGAAAAAAGTTCGATACGGTCTTTCTGCTGGGCGTGTTCAGTCTCCTGCCCTTCGTATAGTAATGGAACGTGAGCGAGAAATTCGAGCATTTAATCCAGTACAATATTTTGTTATCAAAGCAGAAGTTGAAACGACAAAGAGTAAGAAGGCTGACGCTCCAGATGGAGCTTCAAACGGAGCATCAAAAGGCGGTGAAAAACTTACTCTAACTTGTGTCGAAGAACCGAAAACAATAGACGAAGCTAAGCGTATTGTTTCTATTGCAAAAAATAATGAATGGCAAGTACTAGACGTAGAAGAATCAGAAGCAAAACGATCTCCAAAAGCCCCTTTCATTACTTCGACTATTCAACAAGCCGCAAGTTCACGACTCGGGTTTTCACCATCAAGAACTATGGGGCTTGCTCAGAAGTTGTATGAAGCTGGACATATCTCATACATGCGAACTGACAGCACAAACCTTAGTAAAACTGCAGTTGCAGAGGCTCTTGCTGTTATCGAATCAAGCTTTGGTAAACAATATGTATCTCCTCGAACTTTTGCATCGAAAAGTAAAAATGCTCAAGAAGCACACGAAGCTATTCGACCTTCACATATGTCGGTCGCTGATGCGGGTAGTAACGACGATGAGAGAAAACTCTACCGACTTATTCGAGCGCGAACACTTGCTTCACAAATGAGTGATGCTCGTGTTGCGCGCACAAAGATTATTGCGAATGTAAAAGCAAGTGGAACAAGCTCTAACGGCGCAAGTGTAGCTTCAAAAACAGAAGCTATCCCAGACTTCGCAGTTGTAGGTAGTCGCGTCATTTTCGATGGATGGCTCAAGATTGACCCTGACGCTCGAGGTGAAGATGTTGAACTTCCAAAAGTACATGCACAAGACGATCTTAAACTTCTCGATGTGACACAAGATGAAAAATGGACAGAGCCACCAAGTAGATACACTGAGGCTGGACTCGTAAAAGAACTGGAAAAGCGAGGTATTGGACGACCATCTACATACGCGAGTATTATCCGAACACTCGAAGAGCGTGAATATGTACAAAAAATTAACAAAGCACTTGTTCCAACAGACACAGGTGATGTAGTGAGTTCATTTCTCGAAGAAAACTTTGGCGAATATATTAGTGACAGTTTTACAGCGGAAATGGAAGATAAGCTCGACCTCATTGCTGAAGGAAAAGCCGAGTACGTAAAAACGATGAAAGATTTTTACGGACCTTTCACGAAAGATATTGAAGCAAAAGAGACAACTGCAAAGATTACAAATCTCGGTGATGCAGATATAAAATATGTATGTCCAAAATGCGGTAGCCACATGATTGTGAAATTGAGTCGTTCAGGAAAATTCCTCAGCTGTTCAACATATCCAGATTGTACTGGTGCACTTACTATTGATGGAGAAGAAATTAAGTCTGACACACCACTAGGACACGACCCAAAGACAGGTCTTCCTATTTTTGTAAAAGTTGGAAAATACGGTCCTTATGTACAGCTTGGCGACAAAGAATCTTTAGAAAAAGCTATCGCTGAAGGTAGAGATATTGGACAGGATACTGTTATGGCTACTGTCCCTGAAGCTACGGCGAGTGAGGACGAACCAACAAAAGTAGAACTCACAAAAGCTGGCAAACCCAAAAAGATTCGAGTAAAAAAGCCAAAGAAAGCGACACTCAAACCACGTATGGCTAGTATTCCAAAAGGAAAAGACATCACTGCTGTAACGGTTGATGAAGCGATGGTGTATCTTTCACTCCCGCGACGACTCGGTACACTACCTGCAACTGGAAAAGTCATCACCGCAAACGTAGGACGATTCGGTCCATACATTGTTCATGATGGAGATTTTCGATCACTCAAAGGCGAAGATAATCCATACACCATTACACTTGAGCGTGCACTCGCTATTTTTAGTGAACCAAAGAAAGTGAGTACTCGAGGACGATGGGCGAAAAAGGTTCAAAAGTAAAACTAAATACTAAAATTCTTTATTGAATACAAATCTTCATCATCTTTAGCATCTGAAGGAGTTGAAT
>JAUPUG010000081.1 GCA_030917685.1 Patescibacteria group bacterium
AACAAAAAGCTCGACAGTAAATATGCTATCGGCGGATATTCAAGCCCTTTCAAGGCATATTATTTTAGTAAAGAAAGATTTGAACATGCACGTGCTGAGTACTTGGCGTTCCTTTCAAGTCTTCGAGTATTCGTGAGAGCACTACGAGAATTCAAAGGAAAAGACGGTAATGCTGAACAACTGTATATTAGTGACCTCATATATTTCGTAGATATTCATGTAAAAAATGGAATCACTCTAAATGACCTCAGTCCTTTTGCAAACTCCTCAAAAGCTGTTAGTTTGCTTTCTGCACATAAGGCGAAAGGTCTTGAGTTTGATACAGTATTTGTCCTTTCTTGTCAGGATGATGTATGGGCAGGTCGTGGTGCACCAAAACGTATATCAATGCCAGCAAACCTACCTATTGAGCCAGCGGGCGACAACGAAGATGATCAACTTCGCCTTTTCTATGTAGCGCTTACACGTGCAAAGCGAAATTTGTACATGACGTCGTACAAGATTAAAGATGATGGAAAAGAATCACAAAAGCTTCGATTCCTCACAGAGCACGAAGAGACTGAAGCTCCTATGGAGAAAGAATTCGGAACTATCTACACACCAGAGACACACGAGCTTTTGACATCTTCATGGCTCCTGTATCACACACCTCCATTTTTGGGTGAAGAAGAAGAGCTGCTCAAGTCACTACTTGAGAACTATCAACTTTCTGTAACGCATCTCAATAACTTTTTGAATGTATCAAAGGGTGGTCCTCAGTCATTTCTCGAACAGAACTTGTTGCGATTTCCACAAGCAAAAACTCCTTCAAGTGCGTATGGAACTGCAATTCACAGTACTCTTGAGCGAATCTCAGTGAAGCTACGACACGATGGTGTTCTCGCGACTAAGGAGGAATGTCTTGATTGGTTTGTTCAGTATTTGCGAAAAGAGCGATTGTCCAATCAGGATTTTGATCAATATAGCGAGCGTGGACTTTCGGCGTTGAGTGCTTTTTATGATCAGCGAGTGGTGGGGGGCGGTGTTGATGGAGAAGATGGTGCTGGTAGTTGTCGCGGTTTCCAAGCAACTGACAAAACAGAACTTAACTTTAAGGACCAGGGAGTATTGCTTGAAGGTGTTGTAGAGGGCGCTCGTGTACAAGCACATCTAACTGGAAAGATTGATAAGATAATAGAACTCGGTGGTGGAAGAGTAGAGGTGGTTGATTACAAAACAGGTAAAGCAAAGAGTGAATGGAAGCCAGGAACAGAATATGAAAAAATAAAATTGTACGAATATGAGAGGCAACTTATGTTTTATCACATTCTCCTTGAACAAGCTCGAGACTATAAACGAAACTTTAGATTTGAAAAAGGTGTTTTGCAGTTTGTTGAACCTCTCACGAACGGAAAGATAGTAGAGCTTTCACTCGCTGAAGACGCAGAGAAAAAGTCTCGCACAGAACGGCTTGCTCTCATCGTGTTCAACAAAATTAAGAATTTAGATTTCCCAGACACATCGGAGTATGGAGAAACGCTTGAGGATATTATTGCCTTTGAGGATAGTTTGTTGGGGGAGTAGTAATAATTTTATTCGCTTTCTCTTCTTTGCTACGCATACTACTAAGTCCTACATATAATAATAATCCTAGGATAGGAGGGATTATTAATGTAAAAAAACCATAAAGTACAGTCAGACTTATACCAACACAACCCAAGAGAATAAAGTTATATATTAAAAAGATAATTGTGCATATAATTCGTGAAAAACCAATAAATCTAGCTCGAATGAAGAAGATGGCTTGAAGAGAGACTACAACAGATAGTGGTATAGCAAAAAAAAGGAATTCTAAAACATACTTAAAGTCGCTATAATAAATGAACATTTTGATAGACTGTGGCAAAAAATCATTATACCGACTGTCTGGTAATTTAATAATAAATAGATAATAGTAAGCAATGGATATTGTTATAAGGAGAAAGAAGAACTTTTGAAATCTTAAGTTTGTTAAATTCATTGTTAAATAATATCATCCTCCAACCAAATTAAAAAGCCACCGAATGTCTATCTGGTGGCTTTTTAAACACAATACTTTTGTATACTTGTAACTAGTTGAGTCTACTTCAAGAAACTATCAATCACAGCTTTCATTGATTCATAAGGAAGAGCTCCAAGACTTGAACCTTGCTCATTTACAAGAGGAATGTTTTGAGTCTTTGAGCCTTGTCGTACAACAAGTACTGTATATGGAGTTCCACGAGCACCAGCTTTAAGACCCGCGTTTGTAGCTTCAGTAATCTTTGCAGCGTATTTACCACTATCAAGACATTTCTTGAACGCGACTTTGTCTAGACCAACTTGATCTGCAAATTCAGGAAGGAGCGCGAGGTCGAGTCCGTCATTTGATGGAGTCTTGTCATAGATAACGCCGATATAGTCCCAGAAAGCTTTTGAACCACCAAGTTCATTTGCACACTCTGTTGCCTCAGCTTCTTTTGGAGCTTTCTTGTGGAAATCGAGAGGGAAGTGTCGGTATACCCAAGCAACTTTATTGTCCTTTCCGTATTCAGCAAAAATCTTTGAAATTGTCTGGTGGTGTCGTTTACAGAATGGACATTCAGTATCTGAATATTCGATAATTGTCACAGTTGCTTTTGATGCATCACCTTGAATATGATCCACCGCTGTTACTGGAGCTATCTCTGTTTTAGGAGTAGCTGCATTTTTTGCAATATCAGCAATACCAGCTTTTGCACCAGCGGCACCGATGTTAGCAGGCTTAGAGTTTGTAAGATATATTGCGCCAGCGATAAGTCCTCCGGCTATGATAATGGAAACAGGAACAACTAGTTTTTGAAGATTTTGCATATTGTTTGATTGGGCGAAAATTTCTAACTTCTAAAATTTATAAATTATGAGGATATTATAGCATACCTAAAACGGCAAACTAAAGGTCATCTTTGCTCCGTCAGCTTCTTCCCAGCCATTTGTATCAATAGTGAATTCGACGATTTTGTCGCCATCTCGAGAGTCCTTATACTTGAGCTTTTTATTCGCTAGGGCATAGTCATGCACCTGCTTGGTTACCTTTACATCGTCTATGCAATATTTGACAATCTTTTCAATCTCACCTTTTTTCCACCACTCAACAGCCTCGAGACCATTTCCACTTTTTCCAACTCCAAGTGTCGCTTCCGCAATAGAGCCAAGTCCGACACGATGACCGAGTGATCTTCGAACTTCTTTGAGTAAGTCGAGACTTTTCATTTTAAGAATGTCTCCAGAATAGTATTTATTGAGAAGAGGAAGGTCAAAATGATCACCGTTAAAAGTTACAATACTGTCTGCTTTTTCTAGAATAGGCCATAACTTAGGCAGGTCTTCCTGAAGAAAACTTTCATAGGTTTCATTGAATGGATTGTAAATACAAACAACAGAAATATCGAGAAGTGTTGGGTCCCATTTTCCAACATCTTGAAAGATGTTCCGTGTTTCAATGTCGAGATATACTTTTTTCATATAATTTAATTTGAGAAATCGCGCGATGCAAAGTTCTTCGACGCTAAATTTTGTTGGTTTGTTATTCTGTCTCAGGTAAATCTTTAATAGTGTAAGTCTTTGTCTTCGCTTCGTTTTCTCCAATGATGATAACTTTTGGAATAGAGAGTTTTCGAGCTGCTTTTGTCTGGTCACTGATATTCTTATATGAGTAATTTACTGCCACGTTCGTATTATTTGAGCGAAGCCCATTTGCGACTTCTTCGGCGTATGCTTTGCATGATTCATCCATGATGCAAACCATCACTTCAGTGCTAGATACAGACGCAGGTAATAGACCGTGAGTTTCTAGGAAATCACGAATAGTCACGTCGCCCATACCAAAACCGAATGCTGGTAGTGACTCATCGCCAAAAAGCTTCATGAGGTTGTCATATCTTCCACCTCCAAAGAGTGAGCGATTGTTGGCTGGATCAGTATCAAACACTTCAAATACAGTACCTGTGTAATAGTCGAACCCTCGAATGATATTTTCATCATATTCGACATTTGTTACTCCACGAGCTTTAAGTTCTGCGAGTACCAAGTCGAGTTCTTCCTTTGCTTCACGAATAGCAGGGAATGCCATAGCTTCTTCGTACTGTGAACTTGTGTGACTGAGATTTAGAAATTTAAATGGCTTGCCGACAATCTTTTCAGCTTCTATGTAGAAAACTTCTTCTGGCATCTTAGACTTTTTGTCCATGTGTCGCTGAAGTGCTTTTGACTGTGCTTCGTCGAGCTCATACCAAGTACCAAATACCGCGTTCATGAGTTTTCGACTACTGACTTTGATAATAAAATCAGAATTCTTTGCACCGAAATTTTTCATAATCTCGTATGCGACAGTAATGAGTTCAATATCTGCATCAGTACTAGCGAGACCAAACATATCTACGTTTAGCTGCCAATGTTCTCGTAGTCGTCCACGCTGTGGTCGCTCATATCGAAATACATTTGGAATAGAAAACCATCGAAGGGGAAAGCCAAGGTCTCGTCGTCGTCCAGCTACCATACGTGCAACAGTCGGGGTCATCTCCGGTCGGAGTGTTACTTCTCGATCACCTCGATCAATGAATGTATATGTCTGCTCGTTTACAATCTCTTCACTTGTTTTCGCCTTGTAAAGCTCTGCAGGCTCAAGAATAGATGCATTGTACTCAGTGTAGCCAAATCGTTCAGCAGTCTTTTTCCATACAGAAAATATATGGTTCTGGATAGCCATATCTTCTGGATAAAAATCTCGTACCCCTTTGTAAGGTTCGGTACTTACGGTGCTGTTGTTTTTTGACATAATACATACTATTCTAACGTATAAATCAAATGAATGAAATCTCCAAAGATGAATTAATGCGTGGTCTCCTTGAT
>JAUPUG010000082.1 GCA_030917685.1 Patescibacteria group bacterium
TTTCTAATTAATTGAGCTCTAAAATCTCTGTATTTGTCTTAAATTATACCTTCATTTGATATAAATACAAAATCATGATATAGTATATATTGTTGTATTAGATAATCGCTGAGTGACATCTCAAGCGTCGCAGGAACAAGCACCCGCATTCACCACACTTGAGATGTCACTCAGAGGAAAGTCCGAACACTTCCCTTTCAACGCAGTCGCAAGACTACAGAGAAAAGGAGTCTGGTAGTGGGTAACGCCCATCTAATGCAAATTAAGAGGTGCGAGCAGTGACGCAACGTGTCGAAAGACAGTTGAGTCCATGTATTGAGCACTGTGCAGTCAAACATACGTTAAAGACGCGATGATTTGAAAATACAGTGCTCGATACATGGATTAATCCACAGATATCCAAATGTGGAGTGAAACGGCAAAATCCTTACCTGAGTGCAAGGCCGTGCTGGGTACTACTCTCGATTTTTTTAAGAATTTTTAGAAAGAATCTGGAGCAGTACCCAGAGTGCCGCTCGAGGCTTTGAGTAATCAAAGTCCCAGATAAATGATTATCGTGCAATGTATGTGAAGTTGAAAAATACAACACATATATTGCATACAGAATTCGGCTTATAGATACAACAACATATGAAAAAAACCCAGTCACAAGCTGGGTTTTTTCTTTTTCACATTTTCATTAGCCCAAGTGATTGATGAGTCTACTCCTCACATTCACCGTATGAAATACCAAAGCAGGGATTGAATTCACCTGGGTTTTGGATGATCACTTCTTTTGTTTTTAAATTTATAGCTGTGTGGAGTGGTTCTTCTTTTGTAAATGAATACTCTTTATTTAAGATACATCGAGCATCTGCAGCCAGCTCGTTCATATATATTTCAGAATATACGAAAGGATCACCATCCTTATTTAAGATTCCCCTATTTTGAATATCCACTTTGAAGCAGGAAATTGGACTTTTACTTAAAATGTTTTTTTCAAATGCAGAATTAAGAATCAGAGAAGTGACTTGGAAATCTGTCAGTGGAGATGTATCAACTTTTGTAGCGACTTTTGTTTTAGAGGATGGTAATGAAAAATTAATGATATCACCCACCTTCAATCCAATGGATTCAGCTACGCCCTCTTTAAATTCCAATACATATTTTGAATCTGCATCTGGACCAAAACTCTTCGGAAATGATTCCGGCTTCACTGATTGTTCGATGTGTATCACTTTTTTATCAGAATCAAGCCATACGATGTCTATCGAAAACAGCATATCTTTCATCCAAAAAAAGTTTCTACCATCCCTTTCGAATGCAAAAAGCATTACCTCATCAGTACCAAGAGAAGATCTCCCGCTGAGCCCTTTTGTACGGAGCTCTGGAGTATCTCGAAGGAGTATTTTATATCCATACGTAGAACCGTCTGCCGTCAACACCTGTAATATCTCTTGAGATGCTGGACTCTCAATGCTTTCATTTTGCTTACTTTCAGTCTGCCTCACCGATGGGGCATGAGACATACTGTACATACCAAAAAAAATACACGCGCATAGTATACATAGTATTATCAGGCGTGTATTCTTTTTCATATTTTTATTCAACTATATTTTTAACTCTACTATATCTTTCTACTATATCTTCCGCGCAATTTTCTCCACTTTTACCAAAAACGCCTTCTGCTCTGCTTCAGTTCTAAACATTTTTCTATCAAATAACTTAAATGCTTTTACTTTGAGACCACAGTACTGGAGAATCGCATGTATCCAAATTGTTCGAAAAGGCATAGCGATAAGCCAATACAGCCATCTAGGGCCATCACATGTAATAAAGACCGCCGTAGTTTTACCAGTCAGAAGTCCTACTGGTTTACCATTGATATATCTAAAAGCAAATCGGCCTGCAAAGTTAACATCAATAAAGTTCTTCATAATTGCGGGAGGACTAACCCACCACATTGGATGAATAAATACGATGTTGTCCGCTGCTGTAATTTTGGCTTGCATTGCTTCTCGAGCAGGATCAGGATTCCCCATATCTGTTTTCTCTTCATATCTCAAAAAATCTTGTTTAATATCAGTCTTATACAAGTCCAAGATTTCAACTGAAGATTCTGCAGTGACACCAAGCAGAGCAGCTTTCGCTTCTCTACCCTTCTTGTATGCTTCGGCAATCTGATGTGTGAACCCTTTTGAACTCGGATGGGCTGTGACGATAAGTGTATTCATTTTTAATTATTATTTTGCAAAATAAGAGTAACCAACTAAGCCTTAAGAACCTTAAACAACCACATACCAGCAACTGCTCCTACGATAGGTCCAATGACATATGCTAGACCGAGTGAACCAATACCAAATGCTACGGCAGGATTAAGCACAGCATTTGAGCCGAGCCCTGCTGCGATAGTTGCACCGAGAGTAAGTGATCCACCGATTACAAATGGAGCTTTTGATTCTGCCTTAGTCGAATCAGATGCTAATACGATTGAGGTAATACCAAAAGTAAAGATTAGCGCACCAATAGCTTCAGCAACTATAGAAGTCCAAGAAAAAGTATAACTGATTGCTGGCAATGCAGTACCATGGAGTCTAACGAGAATGAGAGAAAGTGCAGCACCTGCAAATTGAGCAATTATGTATACAAGCGCTTCTTTCCATTCAATCTTTTTAATTGAAAGTAGTCCAAGTGTAACAGCTGGGTTCACGTGGGCACCACTGATAAATCCA
>JAUPUG010000011.1 GCA_030917685.1 Patescibacteria group bacterium
AGATTCGCAGATATTTTTCTGAGAGCTTTTAGTCTATTCAGTTACTATTAACTCAACGCAAATTCAACGCAACCACTATGTCAAATTTTATACAGAAAATAAAGCACATGTTTCAGGACTCTAGTTTGCGAAAACAAGTCTTCTTTGTGCTAGGTACACTCGCAGTATTCCGAGTACTTTCAGTTATCCCTATTCCAGGTGTTGATCAAGGAGCTCTCGCTCAATTTTTAGATAGTAATCAATTCTTTGGCCTTTTGAATATTTTCTCTGGAGGAGGACTTTCAACTCTTTCTATCGTAATGCTTGGTGTTGGACCATACATCACAGCTTCTATTATCATGCAGCTCTTGACTATGATGTCTCCAAAGCTTAAGTCTATGTACCAAGAAGAAGGAGCTATTGGACGAAAGCGATTCTCACAGTACTCACGACTACTTTCTGTACCACTAGCGTTTGCACAGGCTTTTGGATTCATCGTACTCCTACAGCGACAGGGTATTGTGGCTTCACTTGATACATTTGCACTTCTTACAAACGTACTTGTTATTGTTGCTGGTTCAGTATTCCTCATGTGGCTCGGTGAAGTTATGACAGAGTTCGGTATCGGAAATGGTCTATCTATGATTATCTTCGCAGGTATCGTAGCGGTAGTGCCACAGGTTGCGTCACAGATTTTCTATGCATTCCAGATGGAAGATCTCTTTACATACATTGGACTTGGAATTCTTGCGTTGGCAATGGTGTATCTCGTTGTATTTATCACAGAAGCAGAGCGACCAATTCCAGTTACATATGCAAAGCAGGTTCGAGGAGGTAAGACATATGGTGGTACTTCTACATACCTTCCACTTCGACTTAATCAAGCTGGAGTTATCCCAATCATCTTCGCCCTTTCACTTCTCCTCCTTCCTCAGATGGTTCTAAACATGCTTACATATCTTCAGAATCCAACAATCAACCAGATATCTGTATTTGTGAATGAATTGATGCAAAACCAGTGGTTCTACGCAGCGGCTTACTTTGTGATGGTATTCTTCTTCACATTCTTCTATACAGCCGTTACTTTCGATCCTAAGGCTATTTCAGACAATCTTCAGAAGGGTGGAGCATTTATCCCTGGAGTACGTCCTGGAGAGTCTACAGAGGCTTATCTAGGCAAGGTGGTGACTCGTATCACACTTGTCGGAGCCCTCTTCCTAGCGCTCGTAGCGGTCCTTCCACCAGTTCTCAATGCCATTACAGGTATTTCATACCTTACTATCGGAGGAACAGGACTTCTAATCGTAGTTTCAGTAGTTCTCGATATCGTGAAGAAAGTGGATGCTCAGCTTTCAATGAGAGAGTATTAAAATCAGTTTACTTTCAAAATATAAGCAAAACCACCCAAACCAAACACTAGGGTGGTTTTGTTTGTGCTAAAATAGCCCTATGAACAATCAAACTTTAAAAAGAGGTGTGTATCAACATTTCAAAGATAAATCGATGATATATGAAGTACTTGGCGTTGGAATGCATACCGAGACAAAAGAAATGTATGCAGTATACAGGGCTTTCTATGGAGACTTTCAGTTATACTTGAGACCTCTGGATATGTTTCTTGAAGAAGTTGATAAACCGGAGTTGGGATATAAAGGTCCTAGATTTACACTAATAAAACTTTTAGACTAATTCATGTAGTTCTGTAGGTTTATAAGAATCAATCTAGAAATCGTCTCAAATCAAATGCAAAGCATCATCCCACAACTCATCGCCAATAGTCTCATTGCAGGTTCAATCTATGCGCTGGTTGCTCTCGGTTTTAATCTCATCTATGGCACTACTAAGTTCTTCAATCTAACTCATGGGGTTATCGCTGCTATTGGAGGGTATGTCGTATATTTCCTCACCAAGAAGCTTGGTGGTGCATTTCCTGGAGCGGAAGCGCTAGAACAATTTTTCAATTCTGGATCATTTGGGATTGTTACTACAACAATACTCGCTGTGGCCTTTTCAGCACTCGTTGGTTGGTTCTTGAATAAATTTCTATTCAAAAAACTCCGAGCACGAAAAGCATCGCAAATGGTATATCTTGTTGCATCACTAGGCGCATTTACGTGTCTACAAGCATTTTTAGCAATACTTTTTACAAGCCAATTTCAGACACTGAGTACAGGAGTGGGGGATATTGTGACCTACAATCTTTTTGGAGGAATCATCACACAGGTCCAGCTCATTATCTTTATTTCAGTTATTGTCATAATGACTGCACTCGGTTTATTTTTGAAAAAGTCTTTATTTGGAAAATCTGTTGAGGCTATTAGTGATAATGAGCAAGTGGCAAAGATTGTGGGTATTGATACTGAAAAGGTTATTTCTCGAGTGTTCGTGATTGGTTCTGCTATTGCTGGACTCGTTGGGGTGTACGTTGGATACGACACAGGACTTGAGCCGACTATGGGTATGAACCTTCTACTGAAGGGTGTTATTGCTTCTATTATTGGAGGAATAGGGAATGTATACGGTGGAGTACTTGGTGCATTTCTCCTTGGATTTGTTGAAAACTTTGGTATTTGGAAAATATCTGGTGAATGGAAAGATGCTATAGCCTTTGTGCTTTTGATTGTGTTTTTACTTGTGCGACCGCAGGGGATTTTGAAGAAGTAGGAAAATTGGATACCTAAGACGATACTTTTCATCCCTTTAAAAAATTAAAAAAACCAGTTTTTGCTGGTCTTTTTAATATACGATTAGTGTCCTTACGAACACTATCTCCGGTGGTTGTCTTTGCAACCTATTGTGTGACAGTATTTTATATCAGTGAATTTTTATAGTCAAGTCAGCCTGTTTTTGTTGGTATATTTATCTTACGATCTTAAATATTTATAATTAATTTATATATATTTTATCTCAAATCAGTAATATTGTAGAAATGGTAAAAAACTTTACTGAATGGTCTAAGTGTAAAACTCAAATCGAACGTCAAGCGGAGGTAAAGTTCTTTGTAGAAGAAGGTGAGATTTGGTGGTGTTCCTTAGGGAAGAATATTGGAAGTGAACAAGATGGAACAGGTTTCAGGTATAGTAGACCGGTACTTGTTTTAAAAAAGTTTAATAGGAAGATTTGTGTAGTCTTACCCATTAGTAGTCAAGTTAAAGAGGGTAAGTTCTATCACCGTACAACATATGCCGGAGAGGATTATTGCATACTTTTGTCTCAAATTAGACTAATAAGTACTAAAAGACTGTTTAGACGCTTGAGAAATATGTCTTTACAAGAGTTGCTATTAATAAAACAGAAGTTAATTGATATCTTAGATCTCCATGAAAATCGAAAACCCCTTTCGGGGTTTTCTCGGTCGACCGAATGTGGTCATTTGTACCCACAATTATATTCAAACAAAGAACTTTGTCAAAACCAGTATATTTTGTATGATGTACCCATTATGACAACAATCAAAGTTTTTGGACACATTTCACCTGACACAGATGCTACTAGTTGCGCCATTATTTGGGCATGGTATCTCAATACTCACACTACTCACAAAGCAGAAGCCTACGTGCTTGGTGAGCTCAACAAAGAGACAAAGTTTGTACTCAACCGATGGGGACAGACTGAACCCTCACTCCTCGAGGCTGTTTCGTCAGATGACAAAGTGGTAATTGTAGATACAAATAATCCACAGGAACTTCTCGCTGGTGTGAATGAAGCTGATATCCTACAGATTATTGATCACCACAAGCTTGTGGGTGGACTTATGACAAAGGGTCCTATTGAGATGACTATTCGACCAGTAGCTTCAACTGCAACAGTTATGCATGACCTCATGGGTGCCCATGCTGAGACTATGCCAGAAGATATCGCTGGTGTTATGCTTTCATGTATTCTTTCAGACACACTTGAGTTTCGATCTCCTACAACTACTCCTCACGACAAAGCAATTGCAGAAAAATTGGCTACTCGACTCGGTCTTAATATCACTGAATACGCAAATGAAATGTTCAAAGCTAAATCAGATGTATCAGATTTCACTGATTCAGGACTTGTACATCTTGATAGTAAGAAGTTTGAAGTAGGGGACAAGAACATTCGAGTTTCAGTTGTTGAAACTACAGACCCCGCATCAGTCCTCGCACGAAAAGATGGAATCGTTGCCGCTATTGAAGAAGAAAAGGCAAAAGACGCGGGTATCGACGATGTACTTTTCTTTATCGTAGACATCTTACGAGAAGAGGCTACTGTCTTCACACACAATGATTTCCTCAAGAGTGTAGTTCGAGCATCTTTTGGTGTTGCTGTAGAAGGTGACACAGAAGTCCTCCCTGGAATTGTTTCAAGAAAGAAGCAGATAGTGCCTGCTTTGAAGTTGGGGTAAAAATTATCCCCGCTCTCTCGAGCGGGGTCGTGGGAAATCCCAAAAGTATCTATATTTTAACTAAAACAGTTTGCTTGTCAAACTTTCAAAAAATCCTTATCTACGTCATAATGTAAG
>JAUPUG010000083.1 GCA_030917685.1 Patescibacteria group bacterium
CAAGGCTTATTCTTAGATTTGTAAAAACCACAATCACACGGGTTCATACTTGCGATTAAAATAAAATCGGATTCAATCAAATCACCCTGATTTCTTTGGAGATATTTGTCCTCTAGTGGTTGTCTCAGTCCTTCTATGACACGTTTGTTTACTTCCGAAAATTCATCTATGAACAGTATCCCCTTGTGTGCAAGGAGTATCTCACCAGGTATGTTTTTGTTTCCTATAATATCAGAATAGCTAGTCGTGTGGTGAGGCTCTCGAAATGGTGCTGGAATAGAAATTTGATTTTTAACTGACGGTGAATTATTTTCTCGAAGAAAGTATTCAATTTGAGTAATATTCATATCTGTAACATCTAAATTCGGCAATAGTTCTCTCGCAGCCTTTGCAAGAACACTTTTTCCACTACCAGGTTCTCCAACAATTAGAAAATGATGTTTACCAGCAAGTGCAATCAATAAGGCTCTTTTTAATAGAGTATTTCCTTGTATTGAATCAAGTAGGTAGGTCTTATCCTTGCCCAGTTCTTCTTGAAGAGTCCTATTCCTCCTCGGTCTATGCATTTTGAAAAGCGCCGATTTTCGTATATTGGTTTTCATTCCACCCGTATTCTGAATAACTTCAAGTATTTCAGATATGTGCCCTACTTCCCAAATGTATATTTCTGATTTTATAAAATGTAAATCATTTCCCTTAGGAATAATAAAGTGGCATATTCCCTTTTCAATGCTTCTATCTATTAGCATGTGAATGTTGTGTATAGGTAGAATTGAACCTGTAAGTGTTAGTTCTCCGAGAATAACAACATCTGTAAATATATCGTTCCATAAGGGAGCGTTTGTCTTGTGAATCTTTTGCAGTCCTTGATTTGAAACAATATATGAGACAGCGATTGGTAAATCAAAATGTGAACCCTCCTTTTTTATGCCCGCAGGGCTAAGTAGTGTAGTAATCTTCTTGTGAATGTATTTATTCTTTGACTGTAAAGTATGATCTAACGCAGAAAGTATACGTTGTTTAGATTCGGATATGGTTTTATTTGCTAATCCAATTATCTCAAATTGAAATAACCCTTTTTTAATAACTGTTTCAACTGACACTAAAAAACACTCCAGTTGGTCGGTGCCTACGGTCAGAATTCCACTTTTTATTTTTTGCATTACTTAATGTAACCTCGAAACGGACACAGGATGCCTATAGATGACTTTTACATGTACGCGCAGAAGGGTTTGCTTCAAGTCTTTCCACTTCAATTTCTTCACCTGAGACTTCGCAGATACCATATGTACCCTTTTCTATCTTCTCAAGCGCATGATTGACTTCGTGAAGTTGCGTCTCTAATACCAAAATAGCACTTTCGTTATTATCAAAAGTCTCAATCGAACTAGCAACATCGTCACGGTCTGTTGGTTCTTCATTCTCCTGTGATATAGAATCCCATACAACTCCTGATGGATCAGATTTTCGTCCTATTTGCCCGAGATCTTTTTCGAGGGTGTTTTTCTCATTTTCTAGTAAGGTTTTAAAGTGTTGGATATCTATGTTCATGTATGTATTGTATCAAAGTGTACCTGAAGTACAAATCAAAAAATAATAAAATTAAAGAAGAAATTAACGAACTATTCTGCCGGTTGTAAGTCTAAAGATAATCTCTTTTAGGGATTTCTCAGAAGTAGCAATAACAAGGGTCTCTTTGTCTAAAAAGGTGTAAAGCATGGCCTCTCTATTGTCTACATCTACAAGCACACGCGCATCTTTATTGCTTAAGACCTTATCCACGAATTTTCTTTGGCTAAAGACTCCAAAAGGACTACTTTGCGTAGTTGTGGCACCTGTTGTGTCTTGTTGTGTATCTTTTGTGCTTGAAAGGACACCGATACTTCTTCCTATTCTCTCTTTCTTATTTATAAAAATATCCCCAATATCTGACTCAATATTTGGCTCCCATTCAAACATGCCGGCAAAGGCGGTATCGTAAGAGTTTACTTTAAAGACGGCAAACATCTCTCTTGGTGTAAATGCATACACACCAAGTAAGAAATTAGCATCGAGTGCTCGTATTAAACCATCAGGAGCTCTTGATTTTAATAAGTAGAAAAACTCTTCACTTGTAAGTTGTCTCTCTTCTGTGCTACTACCTACTGTTAACACAATTGATTTCATATCACCTAGCTCCATGACAGCCTCCTTATCTCTTTCTATTATCTTGAGTAAATCATCAATATTAATCTGATCTATGTTAAGGACCGATGTCGATTCAGTGTATAACAATGGTTGAACCTTCTGTTGAGTTTGAGATGGTCCACTTGTGGTGTTTGTAGACTGTAAGTATATATAACCAGCAATTAGTCCAGCAATTACTATAAAAGCAATAATCACACCAGCGAGTATATATACATTTTTTTGATTTCCTTCAATAGTACTATCGAACTGACTTCTTTTCTCTTGTCGTTTTTTTTCAGACAACGCAATCTTAATCATCGATACATTATCGTTTTTGATTGTATTCGCTATATCAGATTGATATGTTCTAACTGTCTGTGCATCGTCGTTGTCTTTCCGAGAATTAGCCAGTGCCTCGATGATATTCACCGTCTTTCTCGGTTGAAAAGCTTTTTCTTCAGTAGTTCCTTCGGGAGTGATATCAGAATTAGTCTGACTATTGTATTGATCAGAATTTGGATATGAAAAATTTCTTTTAAGATTTGGATCCATATACTTTTATTATACACAGAAAAGATACATTGAAGTGTAACTTTCTCATTTTTGACTATTCTAAAACCCTACTCAAGATCTTCGGGTGCGACGTCGTCAAATGAATGATTTCTATCTGGATTGATTGCTGGCATTCTTTTGTTAGCGGCAGGAAGTCTCTTTTTGCTGTTTCTGTTCTGTGGAGGGCGCGGTGTGTATCCTATAGTTCCTGCACCTTGACGTTGTACAGCTGCTGCACCTTGGCGTTGCACAAGTGTTGCACCTTGAATTACATATTTTTTAGGATCTTGGCACATATCAATAAAGTCATCTGCAATATCACGAAGCATACTTGATGATGACTTTCCAAAAGCAATAACTTCTACCTGGCAACCTTCGTTCACCTGTAGGTATTCTACTAGTGGTACGAAGTCACCGTCTCCTGACACTATAATGATCGTATCAAGCTTAGGTGCCATCTTGATTGCATCAACCGCAAGACCTACATCCCAATCAGCTTTCTTTGCTCCGCTATTAAATATTTGAATATTCTTGGTCTTCGCCTCGATTCCTAATTTCTCCAGCGCTTCAAAAAAACTCTTCTCTTCCCCGCTCTCTGTGCTTATAACATAGGCGATTGCTCGAATAAGTGCTCGATTAGCAACTACTTCTTTCATTATGGCTCCAAAGTTTACTCGTGCACCATTGTAAAGATTTTTGGCACTATGATATAGGTTCTGTGTGTCTATAAAAACTCCAACACGTTGTTCGCTATGTTTGATTACTGTCATGTTATATAAAAGTTAAATAACTAAATTATGACAAATGTGACCCTTCACCTATATAGTATATCAAACAAAAAGAAAACTCGCAGGATATTGCGAGTTTTCTTAGTAAGATTATGTAGTGATTACGCAGTCTTCTTCTTGAGGTCTAGTTTCTTCATAACTGAATCATATGTCTTTGGGTCTTTCTTTGAAAGATATTTCATATGTTTCTGTCTGTCGGCAACCATCTGTAGTAATCCACGTCGAGAGTGATTATCTTTGGCGTGTGTTTTGAGGTGTTTTGCAAGTTCCTCGATTTTTTTACTGAGCAAACCAATCTGAACAGCGGCAGAACCTGTATCGTCTTTGTGAATTGCCACGTCTTTGATTACTTTTTGCTTCTTTGACTTTGTAAGCATGATGGCAAGATACTAGCACACAAGTCTAAACAAAACAACCCCCTTTTAGCCCGTGTCTGATGGCTTGTCCTTTCATGGTGAGTCGAACTGTTTGATTGTCCCGTTCCTCTGGTATACTACAGTTGTATGTCGCAAAACAGTATCTCAAACAGTGCCCTTACACTAAATGAGCTTAAACGACACTTCCTTGAATATATTGAAATTGAAAAAGGAAGGTCACTAAAGACCGTCGAAAATTATGATCGGTATTTGAGTACATTTTTGGACTTTATGTCTAAAAACGGACCCACAAATCCTGAAGATATCACCCCTGAGCTCCTTCGTCAGTATAGACTTTGGTTAAATAGAAAACCTCTAGGAATCACTTCAAATACCAAGGAAGCTAGCCATAGTCGAAAGTCGTCAACAACCATAAACTATTCATCAGGCTCATCGACAGGCGGAGACACCCTTAAAAAAAGAACCCAGAACTATTATCTTATTGCCCTCCGATCCTTTTTGAAATACTTGACCAAAAGGTCCATAACATCTCTCCCTGCAGATAATATAGAACTG
Organism: Patescibacteria group bacterium; assembly: GCA_030917685.1. Classification (GTDB taxonomy): domain Bacteria; phylum Patescibacteriota; class Minisyncoccia; order Phycocordibacterales; family CAIZLB01; genus VEQN01. The sequence goes on from JAUPUG010000083.1 coordinate 4,439, forward strand.
GCCAAGGTACCTGAAAGATCGCTAGATCTAATCAGTTCTG
>JAUPUG010000084.1 GCA_030917685.1 Patescibacteria group bacterium
CATCAGTCCTCGCACGAAAAGATGGAATCGTTGCCGCTATTGAAGAAGAAAAGGCAAAAGACGCGGGTATCGATGACGTACTTTTCTTTGTGGTAGATATTTTACGAGAAGAGGCTACTGTCTTCACTCACAATGATTTCTTAAAGAGCGTAGTTCGAGCATCTTTTGGTGTTGCTGTAGAAAGTGATACAGAAGTCCTCCCTGGAATCGTCTCAAGAAAGAAGCAGATAGTACCTGCACTTAAACTCGCTTAGTATCCGTTGAAGTTGGGTGGGTTGAATTAAATTACTTCAGCGCCTATCTCGGCAGTACTTGCCACATCATTTCAAATATTTGTCTCAGTGTCCTAGCGATGTGGGGATTGTCTATAATTACTATTTGAAGGTGTCTAATATCAGTAATTCTGACAAAGTCATCGAGTGCCTCGATAGATATCTCAGAAGAATAATTTTCCAAAGGAAGAAATCGTAAATCTCGATATGAATCATTGGATGCCGGTCTGTATCTCTCAGTCGAAGAATGTTCTGGAGTGAAGCCTCTCATTCTTATTGAATTTTCCTTTAAATCTTTACCCCAAACATCAAACATACGTAGTACTACAGGATCTACATCTTTTGTTACGAGCGCATAAAAACCTATGAGCTCCTTCTTTTTGACTGTCTTCATCTTATAGTACAAAGAGTCTTTTAGTCCCTGGATACCTTCGTAGTAGAGAGTCTTGAATTCTGAACGACTCTCAAGCGCCATAGACAATAAGTCTGGAAGGGACTTCTTTGCTCGTGCAAAGCCTTCCTCTGCACGAGTAAAGAGTTCCTCAGGGGATCGTGCTGTAAATATTTTCTTTTTAGCGCCTGGAATAGTAATAACTGCACCTTTCTTGAGAAGCTCTCCAAGAATGACGTGAGTGGTGGGTTTCTTGAGACCTGACTTTTCGGATACAGAATAGGCAGTAGCACGACCAAGTTCGAGTAGCGAAACGTACGTCAAAGCCTCTTTATCCGAATACCCTAGGATTTTAAGCGATTCTACTAATTTATTCATATACATCCATAGTAAACTAAATGATAAATTAGTCAATAAAACTGGCGATTTTATTGATATGGTTATTATATCTATACTATAAGCCGTATATTAATATTTAATAACGACAATAATTCCTACTATAATTGACCGTATGCTAAATTAATTGAATAATATTGTACGTTAAAAATAACATATCAAATTACTTAAATGAAAAAGATTATATACGGTCTCTTGGGTGTGGCGGTTGTACTAGCAATAGTATTTTCATTTACCAACAAGAGCGACAAAAACGAACCGACGAAGTTAAATATTGGAGCCATATCGAGTGAAACAGGTGCCTTTGCTGCAATTGGACAAGCTTTTTCACAAGGTATTAAGTTTGCTCATGAGGAATATGCTAAGAATAATCCGAATGCTCAAATTTCACTTACTGTTGAAGATGACGGAAGTGAAAGTAAAAAAGGACTTAGTGCATATAATAAGTTAGTGTCATTTAACAAAATAGATGGATTAATTAACTTGAGTAGTCCAACTATTAGTATTGTGTACGATTCCGTAACAAACTCGAAGCTACCTGTGATCCAACTTGGTGAACAAGATAGAAATCCAACGGACGATACTGTGTACCAGGTTTACCCAACACAAGACGCTCCGGAAGTTGCGACAGGGGAGTTCGTAAAGAAAATGAGCGCAGGGAATGATGCCGTACTATTCTATACGAATGATTCAACGGTGATGAAGTTCGTGGGAAATATAAAGAAAGGATACAACACTCAATTTATTGAAGAATTTAAACTCGATCAAAATCAAAAAGAGTATGCCACTATAGTTGCAAAGGCAATGGCTCACAAACCAAAGATTGTTGTTCTCAGCGCATATTCATCAAATGGTGCGAGAGTGCTAAAAGAAATTCTAAAATATCCGAACAAACCCACAATCGTATTTGACCTTATCTACGATGGTACCGAATATGCTGGTGCGTTCCCGGATCTATCGGTACTCGATGGCTCATATGTAATGACACTTAAGTCACAAATGGACCCAGTGTTTGTTGAAAAATACAAAGCTAGATATGGTACAGAACCATCTATATTTGCCGGATACGGATATGATGCATTCAACACATTTGTGTCGGGATATGACGCTGACTCAAAGGTGATGAGCAAGAATATGAAATCTCTATTCCTCAAGGGCGTTACAGGTAATATCTCATTCAATCAAGAAGGATTACGTCAGCCAGAGTTTGGCATGAAGGTGATCAAAGGAGGAGTCCTAAGTGAAATACAATAATATAAAGAATTGGTTTTGATCACGAGATAAGAAAACGCCACCCCCGATGTGAGGGTGGCGTTCGTGTTCTTCGTGTGTGGCAGGGAGATTGAAATCAGTTTCGCAACATAATTCCATTCTCTTTTGCCCAGGTGAAGAACCTGCTTCTTCTGCCGTGATTCACACCGAACTTGTCGATGTGTCTGATTGCCAAGGCAAAGATGTATTGTGAATACATCAGCTCACTGGATATGTTTCCCGCATCTTTGGCGCTGATGAGGGTATCGAGCTCGAGCAAATCAGAATAGGTAACTGCTGCTACCGCATCATGCGTCTTTCCGGTTGCACTTGTCCTTCTGAGGATTCCATCCAACTTCTCAAAATACTTTCCTTGCGTTAAGTAGTTGAGCACCTCAGACTCAATTCGATGAGCTTCCATTTCCGCTACTGCGTAGCTGGAGCTGTCAGGATCAAAGAATTTTGGAGACTTGTTCCTGTCTGCCGGATAGCAGTGTCCTAGATAGAACACATGATACAGAGCGGCAGTGATGAACTTATCAGGCCAATCAATTGCCGCCAGCGTCACTCCTGAGTCTGTTCTCCATGCTAGGAGAGCTGATGGAATACCTCTCGCGAAGTATTCTTTGGCGATATCTTCAGGTATGAGGGACACCTCATGGTTGTTGGCGAGGCCTTGTTTATCGAGTTCGGTTGGGTTGATGATGGTCTTCAATAATTCAGGTGAAATACCCGCATTGATTTGAAGTGAAAAGGCAGAGTCGTGGAATTTACCCCACAGCCCTGCAGTATCTTTTGAAGTCGCAGACGCGAACTGTAACATCTCTTTTAGACGTTGACCTTCTTTCCAAGCGACGTCAGCCGCTTGTTCGTAGTACTCGGGTCCTGGAGTTTTTGTGATAAACCAGGTTTCATCGTGTGAGTGGTGAGTCTGATATTCACGATGCGTAGCAAGTATCTTTTCAACTTGGACCGCCTCGCTTAGCTGGAATATAGCCTGCCACACGAGAGCCAGGAGGCATACAATTAGGACAGCAAGAAGAGACAAAGCGGTGTAATTGCGCTTAACGGAGGGGCGTGTTTTCATGGGAGATTTCAGGGGTGGTGGGGTTTGTTGGGGGGTTGATGTAGGTTGTCAAAGGACGTATGTTTATACAATATTAAATAGGATATAGCAAGGGGTTATATAGGGAACCACCAACCTTTAAATCAAACTTTACTAAGGGTTTTAGAAGTGTAGAATGTAAAACATGAAAAAAGCACTAATGTTAGTTGTAGTCATTTTTTTGGTGGGAATCTTTTTAGGGTTAAATAATAATTTAAAAGCACCTACTCAGGATATAGACTCTGTAATCTCATATAAAATCGGAGCCGCTCTTGCTCTCACGGGCGATGCTGCTGCTTGGGGTGAGGCATCTAAAAACGCGATACTGCTAGCTCAAGAGGAAATCAATGCTAAAGGTGGAGTCAATGGAAAGAATTTGGAAATCGTTGTAGAAGATATCAAGAGTTCTTCAAAAGATTCTGTTTCTGCTGTTTCAAAGCTAATCAATATTGATAAAGTAAACGCCGTGATGATTACATGGCTTGATTCATATCAGGGTTCAGAATCAGTAGTGCCAAAAAATATTCCACTGATATCACAAGATGCTGCTATTGAGTCAGTGAATCTGCCCAAAACAAATTCAAATGTATTTTCAATGTGGTATCGAACTTCAGCTAAGGCAAAAGTTACTGTAGATGAAATGTTGAAATCAGATGTTAAGACACTCTATTTGGTAACTCAAAATGATTCCTATTATGCGACCCTGGCCCAGTTCTTAACTAAAGAGTCCGAGGATAGGGGAATCAAGGTGGTTTCTGCTGAAGCA
>JAUPUG010000085.1 GCA_030917685.1 Patescibacteria group bacterium
GGTCAGTACTATCAGTGTCCATCACCAGGGTGGGGGTCTTTATCAACAGATCCAGAGTTGCCATCATATCCAAATTGTTCTACTTCAGGCTCTGAGTCATCCGTAGCATTTTACTCCACATTGAGCGGATCAGATGTTCCTGTCGAGTACTCATTTGTGCCAGGGGGAACAGACAACGGAATAGAAACACCAGGTTACATAGCAAAAAAAACAACTTCAGCGGGTACTCCAATTGAGCTTACTTCAACGACAGATGTCGATATTAAATCAATGAAACTGTATGTAAATAATCCAGCACCAGGCGCAGGGCAGCCAAGTATTTTTCTTATAATAACAGGTGAAGCAAAGATTCTTGATAATCAGGTGACACAGTTTGGGTTGCAGACTCTTGTGTCACAAAGAGTGCTGAATTTGCCGTAATATATTTTATTTTTCATGAAAAAAAATACTCGCACAACACAATCAATACCAAGAGCTCAATCTAGAATGGCTGGTTTCACTATACTTGAGACATTGGTTGCAATAGCTATTTTGATAGTCGCTATCACAGGCCCTCTCGCTATAGTGGCACAAGCTCTTCGAGCTTCTTACTTTTCCCGTGATCAGATTACTGCCTATTATTTAGCTCAGGAAGCTATCGAGTATATACGAAATACACGAGATACACTCGGAGCGGGGCAAGGATCAAATGGTGCGGATTGGCTTTCGACGCTGGTAGATGAAAATGGTGCGCAGGTTGCAATCAATACAGTTGGGTCTGATCAAAATAAATTGTATTTGGTTCGAGCAGGAGGATTATATCAGCTTATGAGATGTGATACTGGACTTGAATGTCCTCCTGTTACTTTAAATACAAACGTCTCAGACGAAGCCCTATATGGGGAAGATACAATTACTGACGATTCTATTTTTATACGAGAAATAATTCTTACTAAACCTGTGGTGGGTATATCATCTGATGGATACAGTGTTGAAACTGATGCACAGGCAGAACTTCGAGAGCTTGTTGTTGTTGTGAATGTAAAATGGAGAATGCAAAATGGACAATACAGTAGTGGCGTAACACTCAGAGAACATCTTACTAATTGGCAGTTGGCACAATAAAATCCATAATCTAGTTAAAAGCCATGAAAATCAAAACACCAAATAGAATATTAAAAAATAAAAAAGCAAAAGGTTTTACACTTTTTCTTGCACTTATTGTATCAAGCTTGGTGTTAGCTATTGGTGTATCTATGGGGACTATTATCTTAAAACAACTTATATTTTCAAACTCAGGGAGAGAGTCTCAACTTGCATTCTATGCAGCAGATAGTGGAGCAGAGTGTGCTGTGTATTGGCATAGAAAAGATATAAATGGTGCTCTTGCTGAGAGTGTATTTTCAACAAGTTCACCTGCGTTTTCTGAAATATTTTGCGGTACGGGTAAGTCGGGTTTTCCGGCACAAGTTGGTAGCTTCGAGAAAAATTCTACACTATCTGGTGCCACGACAACTTTCTATGTCAACTTTTCGAACACTACTATAGATCCCGAAGATAAAGCTTGTGCAAAAGTAACTGTTTCGTATTGGTATGATGATGTTTCTCAATCAGATAGAGCTCGTATAGATTCAAGAGGATACAATGTTGATATGGATGGAGGAGGGTTTGGTCCAAGTGTCCCTTCAGGATCTGGTGCGATATGTAATTTCACTAACGGAAATAGAATCGTTGAACGAGCCATACAGCTAGATTTCTAGAGCGCTCTAAAATCTGCTACTATATACGGGTAATGAAATCGACGGAATCTAATACAAAATCGGGGGCTCGGCTAGGTGCTCAAAAAGGTACTCAATCTGGATCTCAAGACATCCAAGAGCGAATTTTAAGATTGCGACAGTCTATTGAACATCATCGGTACAACTATCACGTCCTCGACAAAGAAGAGATTTCAGCAGAAGCCCTCGACTCGCTTAAGCGTGAGCTGTCAGAGCTTGAAAATGCTCATCCAGAATTCGTCGATAGCAATTCGCCATCACAGCGTATTGCAGGAGAACCCCTCAAGGAGTTTGAGAAAGTACCTCACAAGGTCGCTCAATGGTCATACAACGACGCGTTTACTGAAAGTGATATGCTGGCCTTTGATGAGAGAGTGAAGCGTTTTGTTAAAGATGCATTTGGAGAAGTAGGAACTGCTCGTGTGCCAAATCCTACATATGTGTGCGAACTTAAAATTGATGGTCTTAAGGTAGTTTTAGAATATGTTGATGGAAAATTGATTTGTGCTGCCACACGAGGAGATGGAAAGGTGGGGGAGAATGTTACTCATAACGTGCGAACTATTGAATCAATTCCGCTCGAACTTCGTCGCCCTCAAAGTGTGATAGTTGAAGGGGAAGTGTGGATGTCTAAAAAACATTTTGATAAATTGAATGTCGAGCAAGAAAAGCTTGGCTTGCCACTATTTGCAAACCCTAGAAACGTAGCCGCTGGATCTATTCGTCAACTTGATCCAAAAATAACTGCATCAAGAAAATTGGATGTGTTTGTATATGACCTGGCTCAGGTTGGTTCTGTGTCTCGGGGTGAAAGCGCTTCAAGCACACCATTAAATACACCAACTCTACAAAGTGATGAACTAGCATATCTCAAAGAGCTAGGTTTCAAGGTAAACAATCATGCACGAGTATGTAAGACTATCGACGAAGTGTTGCATTTCTGGGATGAATGGAAAAA
>JAUPUG010000086.1 GCA_030917685.1 Patescibacteria group bacterium
ATGTGGAGTAAAATGCTACGGATGACTCAGAGCCTGAAGTAGAACAATTTGGATATGATGGCAACTCTGGATCTGTTGATAAAGACCCCCACCCTGGTGATGGACACTGATAGTACTGACCTGTTTTCATATCACGCACCATACTTTCAATGGCAAAGTTTAAGTTGTTTACCACATTGTTTATTGCTTGTGCTTTCTTATTATTTCCAATAATAGAAAGTATCGCAGCAACAGCCACAAGCATCACTACAGAAAAAAGACCCACAGCGACAACCATTTCAATAAGTGTAAAACCTTTTTGTGATGTTTTTTGTTTCATCTGTATCATATTCTACTACGATTTTAAGGATTCGTAACTTCGCATAGACCATTTGATGAGTCTTCTACGCGAATTTGACCTGTTGGTTCGACGACTACCACCCGACAATCATCTCCTGCAAGTGAACTTACGACGATATATGCCCGACCTATTTGTTGTACTGGATTTCCAGTTCCCCCAAATTGATCGATCGGATCATATATAAGTGCAGATGGATTTGGTCTTTTGAAGAATACATCAAGTTCATTGAGAATAATTGCACCTTGTTGAGGTGCCTTTGGAGAATTTATATCACCAGTACACGCTTCGTTGGCTGATGTATCAATATCACCAGCACACAACACTGAAATCTTGTTTCCTCTTTGGTTTTCAAATTGATATATATATTTTTCCTCACCAGGATCATACTTGAAATTTGGCGGAGTTTGTTGTGCAGAATCAAATTGATCTGCGAATACAATAATCTGTCGGCTCTGATCTTCATCTTGAGTACTAAAATGCGCACCATATTGACCGGTAAATGACGCTCCCAAATCTTCACTTCGCACACCGATACCGTACGTTTGTGCCTCACGTATTGCAAGACCTACTTCATATGCCATATTTGTGAGTAACACACTACTACTGAGTTTGCCCTGATTGAACATTGCTACAGAACTAATGATTGTGAATATCGCGATTACAACAATAAGTTCAGGAAGACTAAAGCCTGATTTTTCACCAACCAGCTTTTTTTGTGTGAAAAGATTTTTAGTAAATATTTTAAGCATTTCGTGTTTTATACATATTGAATACTTTTTTTGTAGACCTTTACAAGATCTCGAGAACACTAAACATATTATACCCGAAAAAATACACAATGAGCAGTCCTGCAATCAAAAACGGTGCAAAAGGTATTTCACTTTTGAGAGATAAGTTTGATGTATCTGCGTTTGGCGAGTTTTGCGATTTTTGTGTCGACACGTGTGCAGACTTATGTATGGACGCGCGCGCTAATATTTTCTGTGCAAGAATCAATAGTACTGACACTACAGCCCCAATCCAAAAACCATAGATAATAGCAGTACCACCTTTTGCGAGACCTAGAAACCACCCTATGCCAAGTGCAAGTTTTGCATCTCCGAGCCCCATCCACCGACCTCGAGAAACAAGCCATAGAAAGTAAAATGGAAACGCTAGAATAATTCCCGCAAATAGATGAGAAAGTTCTGGCATACTCAAGTACAAACTCAAAGCAGATGGTTCAATACGCACAAACATAGCGATAAAAGTCACCGTGGCGAAGGCATATGAAAACAAATCTGGGATGATCTTGTGTCGGAGGTCATACACAATTATCAGTACCAAAAGTGACATCACAATGAGCGACACAACAGTATTAAAGTAGAAAAGTGATGCATTTATAAAAAGTAATGGTGCATACAACATATATACATCAGCAAAAAGCACACCTGTAAGCATCTCTACAGCTGGGTATTGCGCTGATACATGACTTTTGCATGTTCGGCACTTTCCTCCAAAGACGATATAACTCAAGACTGGTACCAAATCTATAGGAGTGAGAGTCCTTCTGCATGAAAAGCACTTTGATCGCCCCCCTATTGTTCGACCTGTGTTGTATCGAAAAAGTATGACATTAAGAAAACTACCAATGATTAGCCCGAATATAAAAAAGAAAGATAAAAGTAGAATGTTCATGAAATGTGAGTACAAATTATTTTCTTAATAATACCGCGAATATGAAAGTGGCGCAAAACAAAACACCACTACCTTTCGATAGTGGTGTTTTGAAAATCTAAACTAGATGACTAGGAGAGATTAGAGGCACTTACCGTCGTTGATTGCTGTTTGGTCGATTACTGCAGCAGTTGTTGTACTAACACCTGTACTATCAACACAATAAGCCTGATCACCAACAAGAGCATTCGTTGAAACGGCCCAGGCAGATCCATCAGCAGGAGCTCCACAGTTTACAGTCGTAATAGTTTTAACACCATTAAGCAAAGCGACTAGACCATTATTTGTTCCGATAAACACACTTTCATCTGTATCAGTACATGAAGTAATGGCAGCTGTAGAGTATTTATTTCCATTAGTACTGTAGTAAAGTTCAGCCTGAGCTCGCATGTTTGAAAGCTGTGACTGTACTGATGCTGACTGACCTCGTGTTCGTGCTGTTGTAAGTGAAGCAAGAACTACTGAAGACAAGATACCGATGATGGCGATAACCACGAGAAGTTCGATAAGTGTAAAACCTTTATTATTTTTCATAATTGAAATCAAATTTGATTGAAAGAATTTCTGTTAATTTTATGTAAAGCTGTTTTAGAAGACTTTACAGTTTCGATCCTCGACAGACCAAAAACGTGATTACATTATATCAACAAAAGAAGAGGCTACCTATCTACGAAGCCGTGTTTTGTGGATAACTCCTACGTTTCATGCATCAATTCGTCACCCCTCTGCTACAGACCTGAAGAAATATTGTAAATAGGAATCAATACCGCTGCGAGAAGGAACCCCACGCCAAGACCAAGTGCCACAATCATCACAGGTTCAATAAGGTTAATAAGGGTATCAACAGCGTTTACCACCTCTCGCTGATAGAACTTAGCAAGAGTCTTAAGGATATTTCCAAGCTCTCCTGTTTCCTCTCCTACTCGTATCATCTGTACCAAAATACCAGGGATTTCTGGGTATCGTGCCATGGCGTCAGAGAGTGCACCTCCCGACTTCACCGCTTCGAGCGTCTCATGCATGATATCCTCATATACTCTATTATCCACCACATTTCCTGTAAGTTCGAGAGCCTTGAGCATAGGAATACCACTCGAAAGCATAGTATTCATATTGTCAGCGATACGTGAGAGGTACAACTTTCGATACAAGTCACCAATGTATGGTATAGAAATACGTAGACGTGATGAAGCGTCCTTACCAGCAGTAGTTCGCAAGAATCTCACCATAAATATTCCACCTATTATAATTAATCCAAGCAGAAATGGTCCATAATTAACTAAAAAATCACTAAGTGCCAATACTACTTTGGTATAAATAGGTACTTCTTGCCCTGAACTTTCCAAAATCCCACCGATTTTTGGAATAACCACTGTAAGCATCAAAGACATTACAGCAACGAACGTAAAGACTACAAAGGCTGGATAAATCAAGGCATTCTTTACTTTTGAGTTTACTTCATAACTTCGATCGAGGTAATCCGCCAAAAAGAGAAAAGTCTCATCAAGCTTTCCTGACTCCTCTCCCGCTCGCACCATATTTACATAAAAAGATGAGAACACTTTAGGATGTTTCGACATCGCCAGAGAAATAGTTGAACCACCCTGAATATCTTCAGCGACTTCAGTCAACTTTTTACGAAGTGCCTTATTTTCAGCTTCAGCTGACAAGAGTTTAAAAATACGGAGTGCTGAAACTTGCGCTCCGAATAGGGTTGCAATCTGCCGAGACAAAATCACAACGTCTTTAACTTTGATGTGTTCAAAGAAAGAAATATCTCGAGCGAACATTCCTCCTACTTCATCTGCAGGTTTAATAGAACTAATAACAAATCCACGTCTTTGCAGTGAACTAATAGCAATGTCAATATTAATTGCCTCAACTGACCCTTCAGTTTCTGCTCCCGATTGATTTATAGCTTTATATTTAAATAACATATATTTGTATTATAGCCCAAAATTACCTAAATAAGCTTCTCCAGAATTTTTGGATTAAGAGAATGCTGATACGCACTCTCAATACTAATCTCCCCCCTTCTCACTAAGTCAGCAAGACATCTATTCATATCAATCATACCGTCCGCTGCACCAGTTTCAATAACGGTATTGATTTCGTGAGTTCTTTTTTCTCGGATAAGGTTTGCCACAGCATTATTTGCCACCAAAAGCTCATATGCAGGGATCATACCTCCAGAGATACGTGGTATGAGTCTTTGTGAGAAAATACCAGAGAGTGATGAAGCGAGCTGTACACGAATCTGGTCTTGTTGAGCTGGTGGAAATGTATCGATAATACGATCAATAGTCTGTGCAGCATTGTTTGTGTGAAGTGTTGAAAATACCATATGTCCAGTCTCAGCAGCGGTAACGGCAGCAGCCATCGTCTCATGACCTCTCATTTCTCCTAGGAGAATTACATTCACATCTTGTCGAAGTACAGAGAGAAGCGCTGATTCAAAAGACTCAGTATCAACACCCACTTCACGTTGATCTATAATCGACTTCTTCTGTTCATACGCATACTCAATAGGATCTTCGATAGTAATGATGTGTTCAGCTCGTTCTTGATTGATCATTTCAATCATTGAAGCAAGCGTAGTCGTCTTTCCTTGCCCAACAGGACCTACTACCAAAAAGAATCCTTGCTTCTTTCGAGCAAAAGTTTCAAGCATCGGAGGAAGACTCAAGTCTGCTAGAGTTTTAATTTGCTTTGGAATAAGTCGAAGAGCAACACCAAATAATCCTTGCTGTACAAATGCATTACCACGAAATCGAGCAATGTCTCCGAAACGATATGAGAAGTCAAATTCTTTTTGTGCAACAAAAGCATTTAATCGTTCTTCACCGATCATAACAGTGAGTAGTCCCGCAATATCATCATGACTTAATACATTCTTCTTAACCAGCGGAAGAAGCGCTCCGTTAATACGGATTGTCGGATGCTTACCTTCAGACAAGTGCAGATCCGAAGCATTTTCGCGTACAACCGTTGTTAATATTTCATTTAGTTCTTCAGCATAATTCATAATTATTTTTTATCTTAAGGCTACTTTTTATTTGCTAACATTCTCAAAACTTCAGTTACCACCTCTGAAGGAATAGTAGTCGCTTTTACTATATATCCATCAATGCCGAGACGCTTTGCCTTATCAATATCCGATGACTGTCCCTGATTACTCAATATGAGAACGGTGGCATCCTTCGCCAAATCTTCGCCTCGAATCTTTTCCAAAAACTCCAAACCATCCATTACATGCATTACGATATCCAAAACAATTGCATCTGGAATAAATCCGCCCTTCAATTTTTCAAAAGCCTCTAAGCCATCACTCGCAACCGTTACATCAAATTTCTCTTTCTGAAATTTGATTGAATA
>JAUPUG010000012.1 GCA_030917685.1 Patescibacteria group bacterium
CGACCCTGGCCCAGTTCTTAACTAAAGAGTCCGAGGATAGGGGAATCAAGGTGGTTTCTGCTGAAGCAATCAATCCCGGATCTGATGTTCGTACAGTGATTTCAAAAGTCCAAGCAAGTAAGCCTGATGCTGTATTCTTTGGTGCGTATGATGAGAAGCTTTCAGTAGATTTTCCTAAGAGGTGGAATGAATTAACTAAGGGCGGTATTGCATTATTTGCGGATGAGTTTCTTGAACAAAGTATTCAAGCCAAAAAAGTAGATGAAAAATGGGTTGAGGGCGCGAAATATTATGTACCTTCAGAGCCAAAGGCAGATTTTGTAGCTAAGTACAAAGCACGATTTGGAGTGAATCCTATGTTTAGTGCTGTGAATACATACGATACGGTTTATGTGTTGGCAAAGTATTTGAAAGATAATCTCGGCACTCACACTGCTGAAGATTTGAATACGTATATGTTGAGTACAAAATTCGATACACTGACATACGGTCCAATTACTTTTGATTCTATTGGTGGAGTCGTATCAGATAAGACAGCGATTGTAATGAAGGAGGTGAGAGATGGAGTGCTTTTGGAAATCTAGTTTGCTTGTCAAACTTTCAAAAAATCCTTATCTACGTCATAATGTAAGAGTGTAATAACTCTATGGAATACCTCTACCACCTCGCCGTTCTCTTTACTATATATGCCGGACTTGCTATCTCACTTGATCTTATCGTTGGCTATACGGGTCTACTTTCGGTAACACACGCAGCATTTTATGGCTTCGGTGCGTATTCTACGGCTATTCTTATGACTCGATATGGATTCAACTTCTTTGTTTCAGTGGGAGTTGGGGTACTCGTATCCATGGTCCTCGCTCTACTTATTGGTTATGTGCTATCTCGATTCAAAGACGACTACTACGCACTGGTCTCGTTCGGCTTCAATATTATAGTCTTTAGTATTTTCTTAAATTGGCAGGACCTCACTCGTGGTCCACTTGGTATTCCGGGAATAGGGAAGCCTGAGCTTTTTGGATTTGCATTTTCTTCTACACTTGAATTCTTGGGTCTTGCTGTAGTGCTGATGTCTCTTGTGTACAGTGTCGCTCGATTCATTGTGAACTCATCGTTCGGACGAGTACTTAAAGCAATTCGAGAAGATGAGAAAGCTATAAGTGTATTCGGCTATGATACTAAGACATACAAGTTAGTTATCTTTGTCATATCAGCAGGAATGGCCGCTATCGCCGGATCACTTTTTGCTTCATACATCACATTCATTGATCCATCTACATTTACCCTCAATGAATCTATCTTCATACTCGCAATGATTATTCTCGGTGGACTTTCAAATATCCGTGGTGCGGTCCTTGGTGCACTGTTTCTCATCCTCTTACCGGAAGCATTACGTTTTGTAGGTTTCCCAACAGACATCGCAGCTCAAATGCGACAGGTAGTGTATGGTGCGCTTCTTATTGGGCTTATGTTGTATAGACCGCAGGGAATGATGGGGGAGTTTAAGCTTTAAAACAAACCCTTAACCCTCCTCTGCACCCCACTCGAATCTTTCGTGTACACAAAGATTTCTTGAATTGAAATATTACCCCGTATTACCGCTTTGAAACCGCCAGTTATTTCATGGAACTTAACTGTAGGTTTACCAACACCAATGTGTTTGATTATGCCGAGAGAAATCTTGGTGACTTCAGGGAGTTTTTGAATCATCGCAACCACTTCCTCAGCCTTCTCTATAGCACTGGTATGACTTCGGGTTATTTTCTTGTGAGTAGCTTTAGACATTTGATTTTGAGAAACCTCGCGAACCGCTAGTTGATTCAGTAGATGATTCTCCAGAATCACTCTTGGAGCTCACCTGCTGGGTCGTGCTTGGTATCGAGTATTTGATATACTGTACACAATACTACCATGTCTCAAAATTATGCTCTCAAAACTCATAGCCTGACAAAGCAGTTTGAAACTGTTCGAGCGGTCCATAATCTATCGATTCATTTTGAAGTAGGAAAGATCACTGGAGTTATTGGTCCAAATGGTTCGGGTAAGTCTACTCTCGTGAATCTTCTGACAGGTCTTGTTCCTCATACAGCAGGTGAGATTATTGTTGCTGGTAAAGTGGGACTCAAGAAGGTTAGCTCAAAAGATATGACGGTGTATGGAATTACTCGTACATTCCAAGAAGTGCGTCTCTTTGAGCAGATGACTGTGCTTGATAATATTCTTGTTGTCACAACATGTCGTGGTTGGTTTAAGGGTATCTTTGAGAAGCACGGTACATACCATCTAGCTATCGCTGAGAAAGTGCTTCATCGAGTGGGTATTTGGAAGTTTCGCGATAAGCTTGCGGTGAATCTATCGTATGGTCAGAGAAAATTACTTGAAATCGCTCGAGTGCTCGCCATGAGAGAAATAGGCTCAGCTCAAATCGTATTTTTTGATGAACCTTATGCAGGACTCTTTCCTGAAATGGTAAAGCTAGTTTCTGAAATTATGAAAGAACTCCGATCAGAGGGCGCGACTGTGGTTTTGATTGAACACAATATGGATTTGATACGAGAGCTATCAGACCGTGTGATTGTGATGGATAGTGGTGAGCTACTTGCTGAGGGTGAGGTAGCGGAAGTACTAGGACGAAAAGATGTGGTTGAGGCGTATTTGGGGGAGTAGGGTGTGATAGAATGGTGGAATATTAACTAAACAAAGTTACAGGCTCAACAGCTTAATAAACCCATGATAATCACAACTACAAACACTATAGAAGGTTCTCCAATAAAAGAATATAAAGGACTCGTAACAGGAGAGGTAATCCTCGGAGCTAATGTGGTAAAAGATATTTTTGCTGGATTTACTGACTTTTTTGGAGGACGCTCTGGAATGTATGAGGGGGAATTAAAGAAAGCACGAGAAGCAGCTCTTGTTGAAATTATTCAAAATGCTACGGCACTTGGTGCTAATGCAATCGTTGGAGTAGATCTCGATTATGAAACTGTAGGTTCACACGGAGGAATGTTAATGGTAAATGTGAGCGGTACTGCGGTGGTTGTTTAGTTCTTAAAAAGAAACTTGTGTATAACTTTTTCTCGCTTTTTTAGCCTTATTTTCTTTATTATTTATTGATATTGCCTTCATATCGCTTTGCTAGACTTTGCCCATATTAAGATTAAAATATAAATAAAATGAATAAAAAGGCGTTAGATATAAAATATCATATCACTGAGGAAGACCAGGCTGTTACAAGGGGTTATTTAGTAACGTATCTAAAAAGTCAAAACTATGTAACAAAAGAATATATCCAAGATCAAAACTTTGTCACAAAAACGGAATTCAATGAGCTTACTGAAGAAGTGAGGGAATTTAAAGACGCAGTTGTAGTGTTATTTGACGATCAGAGAAAACAACTTGAAAGAAACATTGGTGTGATGGTAGAAGAATTCAGGTCAGAGGTACGCATGCTCGCTGAAGGACTCAAAATGCAAATAGAAGCTTCAGAGAGGAGATGGAATGAACAAAAAGAGATCAATAACGATGTTAAAACAGACATCAACGCTTTGAAGTTAAAAGCGAGGTTTGTGTAAGGTACGGGTTCATCATGTTGAATTACTTCTCAATTTAAACTTACTCAGTAACTGGAACTTCAGGAAGAGATAATATAAATTTTTCTATTAATCCTCCATCTACATCATATTGCATATCCATTGGGAAACCATCTCGAGTACTACTAGAAAGACTTCCTCCTATAATTACATGATAGAGGTAGATACACTGAAGCTCACCTTCTGTGTAAGGATTGCTACTATTTGGGTTTATTGAATTATGGAGTAGCTCTATTAGCTTCCTTTTTTCTTCGTATGGATTTCTATTAGTTGCTCTTTCGGTTTTGCCAGCGTATACGTATCTTTTACTGTATTCCTCTTCCATCTCTTTTGCTCTCATAAAATCAAGTGCATCAACATCGTCGGGGTTTATTGGATCTACTTCTGTTAATACAGTCTCATGTGTCGCTGGGTGTATAGAATCGAATCCTGCCTCTTCGGTCTCTATAGGTGGTGTAGGTTGTGTTTCTGGGTTCATATACTCTTAACTATATCATTGTTGTATACTATTAAAAACCGAAATAAATGGAAAACCAACATAAAAATCAAAAAGAGACCTTGGGTGAAAAAGGTGAAAACCTTATTGAACTCAAACATGTGAGTGTGTCATACGGCGGAGTGAAAGCCCTGGATGATGTTTCTGTTGCCTTTAGAGAAGGTGAGATTGTGGCGCTCATGGGTCCAAATGGTGCAGGTAAATCAACTATTTTAAAAGCTATTTTCGGACTCGCTCCACTATCAGAAACTAGTAGTGAAAACCACAGTGGTATATATTGGCGACAAAACAAAATCAGTGAAGAAATGCGTCAGCCTCACCATATGGTACCAATGGGTATTACACTTGTTCCTCAGGGTAAGCGAGTGTTTGGAAATCTTACTGTTCTTGAGAATCTCGAAATTGGAGGTATTACTTTGAAAGATAGAAGTCTACTTAAAGAGAGAGTAGAAGAGGTTTTGCAATTATTTCCAGCGCTTCGTTCAAAACTTCATCAGAAGTCACGTGAACTTTCGGGTGGACAACAGCAAATGGTAGCTATTGCACGTGGGCTCATAACTGATCCGCGTATTTTGCTTCTCGACGAACCGTCGCTCGGACTCGCTCCAAAAGTTGTACAGGAAGTTTTTGAAAAAATTAGCGAGATAAACAAGAAAAAGGGAATGGCTATTGTAGTGGTGGAGCATAATCTCAAGTCACTACTCCCAATCGTACATAAGGCATATGTGCTTGATAAAGGAAAAATAGTTGTAGAGGGCAAGGGTCAAGATGTGGTGGATAGTGGAATCTTTAAGAAAGTGTTTTTGGGTGCGTTGGAGTAATTTATTTCCAAACTTTAAATGCTTCATTCTCTGCAATTTTAACTTGAGGCTCTTTTACCACGTCTCCATTACTGTTAAAACTAATTGTACCTCCTACACCCTCATAACCTTTAATTGAATATAAGTAATCTCGTATACAGGCGGTATCAGATGTTCCTTCGCATATATCTACCGCTTTAGATAATAGCTTCAACGCATCGTATCCGTTAGCTGCAAAACCATCTGGATGGGTACCGTACTTTGCATAATACTGTTCGCCGAATTTTTTAGCTTCAAGGTTGCTTTTAGTATTAAATGGACTAGCAATAACATAGGTACCTTTTGCTGATGTGCCTGCGGTGTTAAAAAATTCTTGGGCATCAGCTGCAACGCTCGCAACGATTACTCCTTTAAATCCAAGCTCTCTAGACTGTTTAACAATTAGACCGGCTTCTTTTGCTGTTCCGACTCCTATAAATATTCCGCCAGCATTACTTTTGATAGCTTTCGCAATATCAGTTTTAAAGTCAGTCTGTTCACTAGGGTAGCTCGTATCTTCTACTATTTGGCCGTCAGATAAAGCAAACTGTTCTTTAAAATGTTTACTGTAAGTCTGTGCGTTTGACGCATTTGCTGTTAGAACCGCAACCTTATGTATCTGGAGTTCTCTAAACAGAGAGGCGCTCTTTTTTCCATGCATAATAGCTGTTTCAATAGTACGGAAAATATAATCACCCGCAGTGCTGATTGCATCAGCTCCGGCAGTTGGGCTCATAACGATTACTTTCTCCTTTTCTGTAATGGGTGCAATTGCTAGAAGTGGATCTGATTTTATCAAACCTAATATAATTTTTACTTTATCTGTTTGTATCAATTTCTGTATTGTGTTTACAGTAGGCGTCGATTCACCTTGGTCGTCCTGGAAAATCAAATCTATTTTGTATGTACTACCATTTGAAGAACTATTTATTTCCTCTTGGGCTAGAGTGATTGCATTTTTAACACGCTCTCCAATTGAGGCGCTTTTACCGGTGAGGGGGAGGGATACTCCTATTTTTGCTGTGTGCCCAGCTGTATTTCCGTATTCACCGGATACACTATTTTTACTGATAGAGGAGTAACCTCCAATGAACAAAAGAATTATCCCTGCTGTTACGGCCACCTTCCAAATATAAGATTTATTCATATTTTTAATATTATGTGTAATTTAGATATCGTCATCAATATACCTTGATAAATATGGCTATTCAAGGTATAGTACTGTTATGTGACGAAATAAATCGTCGGCATACCTATTAAAACCATATGAATCAAGATTTTCTTAAAAAACTAGGCCTTTCTGATAAGGAGATCGATGTGTATAAAACCCTGCTTCCGTTGGGTAGCGTTAGTGCATCTCAAATCGCCCAAGAATTGAACCTTCCTCGCCAGACTGTTTATAGTATTCTCGAACGATTAGTTGAGCAGAGATTTGTGAAGCAGAGTGAAAAGTTCGGCACAAAACAGTTTGCTGCCGATCCAGAAGACCTCCTTGTTGTTTTGGATAAGCAAAAAAGAGATATTGAAGAAAACAAAGAAAGAATAATTAAGGAGATTCCGACGATTCAAGCACTCAAACAGCGAAGTAGAAATTTTCCAAAATTTGAATATTACGAAGGCAAGAATGGGTTAAAGAGATTGTTTGAAAGTATTATAGATTTATACAAAAAAGAAGGATTTACCGATTTTAAAGGATATGGAGTGAATAAATTCGCCGACGCTTTAGATCGGGAATATCTTCAAAACTTTGTTGAACAAAGATTTCAGTTGAAGGTAAACACAAAGCTATTTATAGGTCAGGGGGAGGATGATTTTATGATTTCTAGTCCGGAAAATGTTTTAGGGCGAACAATCAAGCAGTTACCTATGGATCCACAGAAAGCGTCGCTGTATATAGTGGGAGATAGACTTTATCTTTTCTCGTTCGAAGATAAAGTTGGAGTAATGATTGAAAATAAAGCAATTGCGAGATTATTGGAAGAAATATTTGGTATACAGTGGAAGCAGATAAAATAGCTGTATAATTAATTTCTCACACTGACCTCGACCAAAAACCGAGGTCGGTATTATTGGTGTGATATGATTTAAAACTATAAGTTAACAAAAGAGGGAGTATATGAAATTAAGCCTATATAACAAAGCGATTAAATTGTTGTTGATAACTAGTACACTTGGCTCATTTATATTTGGAATATTTAGCACTTTTTATGTAACGTATGTACAGAAGATTGGTGGGACTATAGAAATGGCAGGTGCTTCGATGGCTGTATTTTCGATAGTGTCTGGGGTATTGATTTTGGCATCCGCATCAGTTGAGTCATCAATTAAAAACAAAAGATTGCTGTATGCTTCCGGCATTCTCCTTAGATCACTTTCATTTTTACTATTTGCATTCGTATCAAGTTTTTTTGAGCTTCTCTTGGTGCAAATCTTGCTCGGTATATCTGTAGCGATGGTGAACCCTTCTTTTGATAGTCTATTTACAAAATATTCAAATAAAGAAGACTCGCTATCAGATTGGAGCGGTTGGGAGGGTTTTACCGCTATTGCTATCGGAGTTGCTTCACTCGTCGGTGGTTATACAATTCAGCACTTCGGATTCACTGTTGTATTCGTTGGTATGTCTTTATTTAGTTTTGCTACTGGTATATTTGTATTAGTGCAAGATGATAAAACTTTGTAGATATACTTTTATATAGTGCAATTGTAAAACGAGCCTGGTTTGGTGTGATATAATTTGTATACATATATACGTCGTGCTAATTTTATAAAAATAAAAGTACGCGAATAATTTTGATAATTTACATGCAACCTACACAACAACCAAAAACTTTTATTTTCATAGGACGATCAGGATGTGGAAAGGGGACACAAGCAAAAATCTTGCGTGAGCATATTGAAAAAATGGATTCTGAAAAGCGAAAGATTATGTATCTTGAAACAGGTCCACGATTTCGTGAATTTATAAAACTTCCTGGATATACTAACAAGCTCGCGTCACATATTACAGATACTGGTGGACGACAGCCTGACTTTCTCGCTGTTTGGAATTGGGCTCATGTACTCATTGAGGAAATGACAGGTGAAGAACATCTCATTGTTGATGGTATGCCTCGTTCATATGAAGAAGCACTCGTATTCGACTCTGCTATTTCTTTCTATAAGAGGGCTAAACCTACAGTGATATATATTGATGTAAGTCGAGAATGGTCAAAAAAACACCTGTTTACTCGAAGTAAAATAGAGGGACGAAAGGATGATTCAAGTCTTGAGCTTATTGAACATCGTTTGAATTGGTTTGATACCGATGTTCTCCCTGCACTCAAATATTTCGAACAAAATCCTGGCTATAACTTTGTACATGTAAGTGGTGAACAGACTATTGATCAGGTTACCCAGAGTATTGTGAAGGGGTTGAGTTGGTAGGGAGGTGTATGCAGATTTGTAAATTGAAATCAAATTAACAAGATTATTCTGCAGGAATATTTTTAATCAATAAAATATCTTTGGCAAAATACTGATTTATGTATTTAGAAAATTCTAATTCTTGCCCTTTTGCTCCTACTAGTGAGTGAATACGTACCGTAGAGGCATAATATTGTGCATCTCTATTACTTATCTGTGGGGGAATACTACATTTTGCAGTAATTGGGTTTGGATACGTTAGGAGGTCAAATACTGTATGTACTCTTCCTTCTGAAGAATTACGATGCCATTGAACTGTCTTGTCTAGCAACTCTTCTATGTTAAATTGTATTCCTGAAGGGTTAATTTTGTATCGATATTTTGGCATAAGATTATAGGTAGTCGTGTCGCTCTCATCTGCAACTCCCGGGAATCGAATACTAAATTCCAATCCATATTCTCCTTCTTTTGAATATATTTTGTTTTCTCGATCATCTACAAATATTGGTTGAGCTATGACGCGGACATCTTTAATTGAACAATCTCTAAGGATTGGATTGTCGTCATCTAGCTTTATGTTTTCTACTTCAGATATATAATTCTGAAATTCCTTTTTTGTTTTATAAACTTTACCTTGCCCTTCCATGTACATTATTACGATAGGAACAATGACGAGGAGAGGTATAAAGATTAAAAAAAATACTCTATGTTTGTCTTGTAAAAAAGGACGAATAATATCTGAAATTAATGCAAATATGAATATAGCAAGTAGGGGAGTAAACATCATCGAAACTTCAACAGCTTTGCATCCTAAAGTTATTCTAGAAGCGTCACCGACCATTCCACAGAACATCATAAAAAACAGAAGAATACATACTCCTACTGTCAGCGCAAGTAGGAGTATGTCAAATGTAATCGAAGCAGTACTTCGGGGATTGGTAACATTCTGTTGATTGTCTTGAGTAGTAGGTTGAAGGACAGTGCTGCTTCTGCTAGATACTATGTAAAATACTACGAAGATTAGTATAAGTCCCAGTAACACTGTAATACCGCCATCAACAAAATCAAGGAATCCATACATAATATACGGAGTCGTGAAAAGTAATCCGCCGATATATAGTACTGAAAGACCTGGATGGATGGCTTTTTTGTGTAAATATTTATACAAAGATATACCAACTATTGAAGAAAGTATTTGTGAGATTGGAAAAGAGAGGAACTGACCAAAAGGGATTAGTCTATCTATATCAAAATGAGTAATAGCGAGAACTGATACGTAATTAATGATTAAAGAATATGCCACAGCTAATATTTGCATAGAATAATTGTATCATGTACGAATGTGCAAGCTACGTGTAGCCTCTTTTTATTCAACCCATGTTGGTGTAAAGTATCAGTAATGTTACAAACGAAATCAAAAGAAGATATTGAAATCCTACGACAGGCAGGTAAAATACTGGCTAATATTCTAGTTGCTTTGGACGCTGAGGTTCAGTCTGCTTTTACCCCGAGCACAGATTCAAGTGCAGGTTCAAACGGAGAACCAAAGACTATTAATTCCCTCGACCTCGAAAACCTAGCACGAAAACTCACTGCTGAGGCTGGGGCTACTCCAGCATTTCTTGGTTATACCCCAGAGGGTGCTGACCGGCCATTTCCAGCAGCGTTGGTCCTATCTATAAATGACGTGGTGGTCCATGGAATCCCTAATGAAAAGATTCAGGTGATTTTGCCAGGAGACCTTGTAACACTCGATATGGGTATTTCATACAAGGGAAGAATTGTTGATAGTGCCATTACTATTTGCGCCGGAGGCGAAGATAAGACAGATGAACGAGGACGAAAACTTCTCCAAGCTGGACGAGAATGTTTGAATGCTGCGGTTGAAGCTTGCAAGAATTGGCGAACTGAATATCCAAGTGGAATTAAGACAGGGGATATTGGTGCAGAAATTGAAAAAGCTAACGCGTACTATAAAAAGACATATGGATTTAGTATGGCTGAATATCTAGGTGGACATGGTGTAGGATTTTCTGTCCATGAAGATCCATTCATTCCAAACTTTGGTAAAAAAGGGCAAGGTCCAGTGCTTGTACCAGGTAGTGTGATTGCTATTGAACCAATTCTCAACGAAGGTAAAGAACATATCCGCCTCGAATCAGATGGATATACCATCAAGACAAAAGACGGAAAGAGAAGTGTTCATTTTGAACATACTATTGTGATTACACCTGATGGTGCAGAGGTTTTGACGGAGGTTTAGATAGCAAGATTACCCTTCCTAATCTTAGCAATTAATGCTCGCGTATATTCTTGTTGATTTATCTTTTTACCGTATCCTCTAGCTAACTCATACAGCTCATGTAGGAAGTTGGTAATTGTCTTGTTCTTTATCTCAATCGCCACTTCGTCTTTCCAGTTTACAAAATAAGCAGCATTATGCATAAAAAATAGTTCAGTTGGACTTTGTAAGTATTTTGAATCGACTACAGTAATATTCGAAACTCGGTGAGATGCTTTCTCAAGTTCGTTAATTGCGAAATCATAACCGGCTTCTTGTTTTAGCAATTTGTACATCTCTTCATAACAGGTGTCGTGAACTATTGCCTCGTTGATTATTCCTTTTGAGTTCAGTGCATCATTGCTTGGGTATAGAGCTTTTATACCAAGTTTTTTCATTGTCTCTTTGATTGATGAGTTTGGTTGTATGGAAATTAATTTATCGCCTTTATGCAAGTCTGCGATCTTTCTCCATATTGAGTGACAATTTTCTAGTCCTCTGTATATTGTAATTTCTCCTGGGATAGAATAGCTTTTCTCAACATTGTTTTCTTCAACTGCTTGAGTATTATAATACTTTCTGATGTTATTGGTTACCGTGTCTGCATCTAACAAAGAATAGTATTTAGCATTAGCTTTCTTTGTTTCTAACACCAAACCTCTCTCGATGAGTTTTTGGATTGCATCAAAACAGGTCATCTTCGGCATTTTAAGCGAAATCGAAATAGGGGAGAGTTGTTCACCTGATTTATAGAGACCAGTGTGTTTAAAACGGTTGATGGAATAATTATTATCTCGCAAATAATTGAATACTTTAAGTTCAGATTTACTCAATTTGAATGTATTTTCAGGGTTGATCTTTGGATTTTTGCTCATATCTATACGGATATTACCGTATTGTGCAATATACCATATAAGCTTTAATAATCAACATATTATGCTGTTTTGCGAGTCTGCCCAAAACGAAATATGACAGTACTAAGCCATATGCGTAGAATTGACGAATTAATATATATTTAACGAATTTCAAAATGCATTTTAAAAAAATTCTCTGGGGAGTGGTGTTTGTTCTGGCTATTACGGCAGGTTATGTTGGAGTTCAACAAAATAATTATTCACAAACGCAGAAAGTAGAAAGTAAGAATACTATAACGATAGGTGCCATAAGTATTTTGAGTGGGCAGTTTGCGACTATTGGGGAGGGTTTTGCAAATGGTATAAAGCTAGCAAAAGAGAAATATGAACTAGAAAATCCTGGTGTAAAAATCAATTTAATACTAGAAGATGATGCTTTTGATGCTAAAAAGGGTATTTCAGCCTTTAAGAAACTTACCGCCGTTGATAACATTGATGCCCTTATCAATATTTCATCACCAACGATTGATGCTGTTCATTCTGATATTACGAAAATGAATATTCCGACAATTCAATTTGGTATTCAAAGCGATGGGGTAGCAAAAGATTCAATTTTTCAGATTAGTCCATCTCCAGAAATGCCAATCACGGCTTTTGCTGAGTATGTAGATAAGAACACAAACCTTAAAAAGGTGGCGGTAGTGTATGAAAACGGTCAACCTTTTGAGCGGTTTCACAGTGCTTTTTTGAATGGTTATAGAAATGAAAATGAAGGACTGGTCTCAATGAAAGTATCAAATAAAGAGAATATACGATCAATTGCATCAGAAATCGCAAGGGGTGATTTCGATGGGGTTGTAATACTCGGATTACCTGAAACAGGTGCGTTGTTGGTTAAAAATATAAGTATTCTGACAAAGAGAGATATGACTTATATGATAGATGTGCAATTGCAAACAGGCTTAGAGACGTATAAAAAAATACTTGGCAACCTCAATGTGCTTAACGGTGGTTACTCAGTATGGCTGTCTTCAGGTGATACCTCAATATTCTCACGAGAGTATCAAACTAGATTTGGAACGCCTCCTCCAGCCTTTGCAGATTCTGGATATGATTCCTTCAATGTGCTTATCAAATCGTATGATGAAAATAAAAATACATGGATTAGTAATATGGAGAAATCAAATCTGACAGGTGTATCTGGAGGAATCTCTTTTGATCAAGAGGGTATAAGATCTCAAGATTTAGATATAATGAAAATCGAAAATGGTTTACCTGTGATTCACGCTCAACTCGGTCAATAAAAACATAAAATCTGCCAACTTCCCACTACTGATTTTTATTGTATATTTCTACGGCTAATTGAGGCTTCGGAAATGACTTATTCACAAGTTTCTTTAGAATTTTTTGATATTCGCTTCATGTCTAGATGATAGTATGCGGGTATGTGTGTAGAGCAAGAACAATTACATAAGGAGCTTGAAAATTCTAGAGCTATCCTCATTGATGAATTTAGAAAAGAATCAGAGCTCCAGCGATATAAATTTCGCCAGGATATGGAAGAGTTTTGCGAAAAGCTCCTCAAGAAACAGCGAGAAGAATTCAATGCTGATGTAGTTCGTCATATGTCAGTCATGGCAGGTGAATATCAATGGAGACTTGCAACAGTAGGAGAAAAAGTAGACATGACTTGGGAAAAATGTGAGCGAGAACACGGTGCATTTGAACAGAAAGATATGACGCTTGCAGACAAAGTGGCACTTCTCGAAGAATATTTACCTACATATCCTAGAAATCACAAAGGGGCTGCTCAGGCGAGTAGGAAAGGTAAGAATCAAGAGAAATCTAACGGTAAAAAAAGTACAAAGAAAAGTAAGAAAGATTAAATAACTGCATGTACAAGTAAAATTCTTCAAATAACTTCACGCTCTACGTATCTCACGCTATAATATACGAAGCATGCAACAGGAAAAATTCTCGCAATCTAATTCTAATAATTCGCCATTTGAATCGGGTGCAAACAACTCTAACACTTCTTCTGCAAATTCATCTGCGGTGTATGAAAATAAACAGTTTGCTTCTATTCAAGAAGAACTCGACTATTTGCGCGGGGTTGTACAAAGTAGAGAGCAACACTTAGTCTCTCACCCAGAATCAGAAGCACGACAACAAGAACGTTCTGCAATAATAGACTCAGAGATCGCAAACTATAGCGTACAAGATGCAGACAGAGTTTTGCATGAGCATTACAAAATGCCTGCGCAGGAGCAATGGGAGATTATCCTTGATTTAAGCCCTGAAATGCATGATAAGAGAATGGAGGGTCTGATGCAGATAATGCAAGAAAAAGGTGTACTCAATGCTATACAAGTCGCAAGAGGAATGAATAGCCCTCATATAGATGGTGACTTTCATAGATTCCTCGTAGAGTATCTTAAAAAGGGATACCCATCACATGGCCTCAAAGAGACACTTCCAGTTGCTAAAGCACTCAAACAAACTCTCTATGAAGTAGCGCTTCCAGAATCAAAGGGTGATGCCGAAGAAAAACGTAAAAACCTCAAAGAACTTATTTCTTCGATGGAACAGTTTTATGCTGGTATGCTTTCTATTTCTGGAAAAGCTTCATATGGCACAGAGCTTGTTGAAAATCAATTCACAATTGAACTTGCTGTCGCAAATGGTGGGGAAGAGTTCGTGTTCTACGTCGCAGTACCTGATCAAAAGCGAGATATATTTGAGAAGCAATTTCTCTCTATATTCCCAAATGCGAAACTGGCAGAGAAAAAAGACAATTATAATATCTTCAATGAAGAAGGATTTTCAGTCGGCTCTACTGGAAAGCAAATTCGTCGAGAGATATTCCCTATAAAGACATACGAGCAATTTGATTATGATCCGCTCAACGTTATCTTGAATGCACTCTCTAAGATTGCAAAAGATGGTGAGGGTGCTGCAGTTCAGATTGTATTCAATCCAGCTGGAGACTATTACAATAAGCAGTATAAAGAAGCGCTTGATGCGATTCAAAAGGGTGAGTCAGTAAAAAAAGCTACTGACATTCGACATACACTTTGGGGTAATTTTACAAAAGGATTCAAAGAACTTACTAAAGAAACATATAAAGAAATTACAAAGGGAGATAAAGAAAAGAAAGAGGAACCAAAAGTGGTTGACTCTATTGCTGTCGAACAGATAACTGCAAAGATTCAAACTCCTGTTATTGAAACCAATCTTCGTATTCTTGCTTCAGCTGCTAACCGTCAGCGAGCCGAGGATATTATCACTAGTATTGAGTCTTCATTTGGTCAGTTTGAAAATTCACTTGGAAACGGTTTGAAGTTTGATCGAGTAAAAGAATTCGCGCTAGCAGAATTGGCACACAATTATTCATATCGTCTTTTTGATAAGGAACATTCAGTACCAGTATCAGTGCGAGAGCTTACTACTATCATGCACTTCCCAACGGAATCTGTATCAGGTACTCATCAGCTCAAACAATCAAAAGCGGGAAGTGCTCCGGCTCCACTTGGTATGCCAGGTGCTGAAACAAAAGGATTTGGTACAGACGCGCGAGGTAACCAAAAGACGCACCAAAACTTATTCCTCGGTACTAACAAGCATCGAAATATTGATACACCTATATACGTAACTCCTGAAGATAGACTTCGACACTTTTATGTTATTGGTCAGACAGGTACAGGTAAGTCTACAATGCTTCGAAATATGATTATTCAGGACATCAAAAATGGTGATGGTGTGTGTTTTATTGATCCACACGGTTCTGATGTTCAAGATATCCTTGCTCATATTCCAAAGGAGCGATACGAAGATGTCATCTATTTTGATCCAAGTCATACTGATCGACCAATGTCTCTCAATATGCTCGAATACAATCGAGATTATCCAGAACAAAAGACTTTTGTAGTGAATGAGCTTTTTAGTATTTTCCAAAAACTCTACGGTGGAGTACCTGAATCTATGGGTCCGATGTTCGAGCAATATTTCCGAAATGCGACAATGCTAGTAATCGAAGATCCAGACAGTGGATGTACACTTCTCGATGTATCACGAGTGATGGCTGTGAAAAGTTTCCGAGATATGAAAATTAGTAAGTGTAAAAATCCTGTAGTTGTACAGTTTTGGAAAGAGATTGCCGAGAAAGCAGGTGGGGAAGGGTCGCTCCAAAACATGGTGCCGTACATCACCAGTAAGTTTGATGTGTTCTTGGCGAACGACATTATGCGACCAATCATCGCTCAGGAAAAATCAAGCTTCAATTTCCGTGAAATAATGGACTCAAAGAAAATCTTGCTTGTAAATTTAGCGAAAGGACGTCTCGGTGATATTAACTCATCACTTATTGGTCTTATTCTTGTAGGTAAAATTTTGATGGCAGCACTCTCTCGAGTAGATTCGTTTGGAAAAGAAGTGCCTCCGTTCTATCTATATATAGATGAGTTCCAGAACATCACTACACCGTCTATTGCGACTATTCTCTCTGAGGCTCGAAAGTACAAACTTTCTCTTACTATGGCTCATCAGTTCATTGCACAGCTCGACGACAATATCAAAGACGCGGTGTTTGGAAACGTAGGTAATATGGGTGTATTCCGAGTGGGTGCCGAGGATGCCGAGTTTTTGGAAAAACAATTTGAACCAGTGTTTACTTCAAACGATATTATGAATATCGACAATATGAATTGTTATATAAAGATGCTCTCAGGAGGAAAACCAGTCCGTCCGTTCAATGTTGAATTTACTTGGCCAGATAAGGGGACTCCTGATGTGGTGGATAACCTAAAAGAGCTTTCATATCTCAAGTATGGACAAGATAGAACATTGGTTGAAGATTTGATTATGGAAAAATATAAGAAGGAGCCTGTCGCGCCTATGGCATCACTTGGTCAGACTTTTGTGCGCCCTGCACCAATGTCCGCAGCACCTATTTCATCAGCCTCTTTGTCAAATTCTGTACCCGCGTCGACACCTCAAAATCCTGCCCAGTAGTGCCTGAAGAGGGCTTGTATAAAACACATTATGAATGATTTTCTAGAAATATTATTTAATGAAAAATACTTAAACTTAGACTTGTTCTTCTTTGTTATTTCAATTTGTTTAATACTCTTAATCTTGTTGGCGATGTTTTTTATATCTAGTTCAGATACGTATCGACAACTCCTCTCTGTTTTGAAGTTTATTTGTTTTGTATTACTACTCTCTTTTATCTATTTGGCTATAGGGTACTTCTTGGATGATATGTTCGCAGGATACGTAAAAACGTATTTTTTGAGTGTGTATGGTTTGTTTTTTTAGAATTTGTTTGTCGAGTGTAAAGTATTTTAAAACAGCTCTCACTCATATGTTATAGTGTCAGCATGACTCACACACCAACACATCACAAAGACGAGCGCACACTGGTCATTATCAAACCAGACGGTATCCAGCGAACACTTATTGGGGAAATTATTGGTAGATATGAACGTATTGGGCTCAAGCTTGTGGGTATGAAACTCATGGTCCCAACAGAGGACATGGTTTCAAAACACTACACTCTTGACGCTGGGTGGCTACAGGCAGTAGGAGAGAAAAGTATAAAGGGCTTTGTAGACAAGGGGCAGACTCCGCCTTCAACAGATCCACTAGAAATCGCTCATAGTATTTTAGGTAGATTGGTGAAGTATCTTACTAGTGGTCCCGTAATAGCGATGGTCTGGCAAGGTGCCCATGCCGTGAAGATTGTGCGAAAGATAACAGGAGGAACAGAACCTCTTACTTCAGACGTGGGAACTATTCGAGGAGATTTTGTACTTGATTCATATCAAATGTCTGAAACTGACAATCGTTCAATACGAAATTTGGTGCATGCATCTGGTTCAGTTAAAGAAGCTGAAGATGAGATTGAACATTGGTTTACTGACGAGGAACTTGTGGATTACTCAATCGTTTCTGACAAGATTCTATACGCGCCTGATATGAGCGATATTTTGGGGAAGGTGAAGTAATTAGAAAACGGACTGAGTGATGATGTAAAGTCTTGCAAAATCCTATGGAGGTATATAATGAACTCAGGTGTCTTGTTGTATCAACTTCAATACATATCATCAGGGATCTCGAGTTGAGTGCGACCTTGGTTTCGCTCACAGAGAACCCACCCTAGGTTAAAGTCTAGGTTTGATACGCAGGATGCCTCATA
>JAUPUG010000013.1 GCA_030917685.1 Patescibacteria group bacterium
TTAGCGATAGTAACAGAGATTACATTTAGACTTGTACCAACTGAGCCGTATTCAAACGTACTCGCAGTATTTTTGCCTTCATTACATGAGATAGGGAAATTGGTAGCTGAGATAGTACCGTTCAAGCCTGACAGTCTTGAAACCTATGATGATAAAAGTATGATTTTGGCAATTCGATTTTTCTTTGATTTCTTCAAACAACTTGGATTCTGGGGTGCGATAAAACTTGGTCTACAATTTATCCCAGAAAGCTTCATGGTACTTTTTGGTGGAGTGCCAAAGATGATTCTTATGGTTGAATTTACAGGACATTCTGAAGAGGAGATAAAAAATAAATTAACTGAAGTTCAAGAAAAAATAAAACACTTTGGATTCAAGTCTCGAATTGCTAGAACTAGTGCAGAGGCTGAAAAGTATTGGAAAATTAGACATGAGAGTTTTAATCTCCTCCGAAAACATGTTAAAGGTAAGAGAACCGCTCCGTTCATCGATGACATCATTGTAAACCCAGAATATTTACCTGATTTTCTACCTCGTGTAAAAGCGTTGATTGATGAATATAAGTTGGACTATGCAGTACAAGGTCATTTGGGTAATGGTAATTTCCATATTATTCCACTGATGGATCTTAAATCACCATACTCTGCTGATGTAATTCTCGATCTATCAAAGAAAGTATATTCATTGGTGCATGAGTTCAAGGGTTCTATAACCGCAGAGCACAATGATGGTATTATCCGAACTCCATATCTTCGACAACAGTTCGGTGATTCTATTGTAGAACTATTTCAAAAGACAAAAGATATATTTGATCCGCACAACATATTCAACCCTGGCAAAAAAGTAGGAGGTACGTTTGAGGATATACGAAAGGCTATGTAAGACTATTTAGTTTTTTTTACCTTTTTAGCTTTTGTATTTTTCTCGTCGCTTTTGATCTCTCTCATTCTTTCCTTCAACAGCTTTGCGATTATCACCTTAGGAACTTTCTCTTTGTATGAAACTCTGATGCATCCTTTTGATGTAGAAAAATCAGCAAGTAATTTTTTGTGTGCAAGTATCGGTCCAGGAGTAGGGTATAGTCCGAGGTGTCCTTTCATGGCGGCGAAATAGAAAAGTGGTTTTTCTCTCCATGTATATGCAGGCATTCCGTATGATATCTCTTCGATTGCATCGGGTGCTGTCGCTAGTACAATCCCACGTACTTCTTTGAGGATGCTTTGCTTCTCATCCTCAGCCTTTTGGATGTATTCGGTAACGTTTTTGTAGGTTTTCATTGTAAAAATTATACCGCACCTAGCAGGTACGGCACAATTTTCAAAAGCGGAAGTGATTAGATATATTTAGAACTGTTAATTGAAAGAGTATATAGGAAGAACTTAAAATAAATCTATCTTTCTTGAAATTAAAATGAATATTGTTTTGATTCTGCATCAATTTTGTACTGGAATTGATTATCTGAAAGCCATTTCACAAACACGTAATTTCCTCGCATGTCTGCTTCCTGAGGAATAAAGTCAATTTTGTCTTTCAGTGTCTCAGAATCTTTAATGTAAAATGCACATATTGCTTCCCAGCAACCACCTTTGTAAGCAAAATTAGCACTATTAGGAGAAAAATCAATAAATTCATTCCCTAAATAATAATTTGTGAGCAGGCTTACATTGCCAGTAGTACGATTAAAAAATCCAACGACAGTATCGGGTGATAGAGTATCACTTTCTATAGTAAAACCAATTTTTGTTTTATCTGGAGATATTGCTATAGAAGAAAATCTAGTCAGACTTTTAAAAGATGACTTATTTTCACAAAATGCCTTTCTATCGGTCGTCGTGTCTATATTATATGAGTCGCATAACTGGCTTTTGGTTTGAAACCAGTTAAAAACTGTATCATTATCAATTGATAACAAAACTTTTCCGTCAGCACTAATACTTTTCTTATCCGTTGAAAGAGTCGGTACGCTATATGATTGAAGAGTAGGCGAAACCTGATTATTATTCGTTGCAGGATTGTTTTGACTTTCAGATGAAATGTTTTCTTTTTGAACAAATATAAAAACAGCAATTCCAACAATTATTACAAATACCAAAATAATGAGTTTTTTCATAATTTTATTATATCAAAGTTCGTATCCTGCCGCAGGCGTATAAATTACTTAATTGCTGAGCCTTTTGTTGCGGAGGCGGTGAGATTCGAACTCACGGATCCCTTTCGGGATCGACAGTTTAGTAAACTGTTGATTTAAACCACTCATCCACGCCTCCAATACGGGCTATACTACCTTAAAAAGTTTGATTTACAAAATCATCAAAATTGCACCTCCAACAATAAGTAATGCACCAACTGCTTTCATCCATGTAAGTGTTTCCCCAAGAAAGAGAACAGCAAGTATTAGTACAAAAACTGCACTTGTTCGGTCTACTGCTGACACACCACTTGCTGGTCCGAACTTTAAAGCAAAGAAATAAAAGAGCCATGAGAGTGCTCCTGCAATACCAGATGCAACTATAAAAAAGAGTGCTTTATTGTCGATTGAATTTAGACTATTGAATTTACCCAAAGACAAAGATACCAATACCAGAAAAGTCGCCATCACAATAGAACGTAGGGAGGTGGCAAGTGTTGAGTCGACACCCTTGAGTCCGATTTTGCCGAGTATTGCAACAGCTCCTGCGAAGATTGCTGATAGTAGTGCGAAGATGGTCCAGTGCATAGTGTTTAAAGATGAATTATTTTTGATACGAATTTTTAATAGTAATCTTATTGTTCTTTATGATATCTTTGTAACACATTTTGCAGATATGGTATTTAGTAACTTTTGATTTCTTATCAGGTGGACTAAGTAATATTGCTCCATAGTCTGAAAGCGTCTTTCCGCAACGGTCGCATTTTGGGTGTATGGCCATAGTGTGTACATACAGTATATAATGATTTGCATAAATGACTCAAATAACTATAACTTCAAATATTGATGCTCCCAAAGAAAAAGTATGGGATTGCTTTACAAACCCTATGCATATCGTTAATTGGAATTTTGCATCAGATGACTGGTGTTGCCCAAGTGCCCATACTGACCTGAAAGAGGGTGGTGTATACAAGTCGCGAATGGAAGCAAAAGATGGATCTGCTGGCTTTGATTTTGTGTGTACGATTGATTCTATTATTCCAAACAAATCCTTGAATCTAACTATGGAAGATGGAAGGAAATGGAATGTTGAATTTGAATCATTTGATGGCATACGGACAAAAGTTACTGAAATGTTTGATCCTGAAAATGAGAATTCTGAAGAAATGCAAAGAACTGGGTGGCAGACAATCTTAAATAATTTTAAGATGTACGTTGAGGGAATCTAGACTTAATTACACCACAAAAAGTGCGTAATCTTTTTCAAAATAAATCGTCATTGAAAGTGCGATAGTAGAGATATCTCTCATACATGTATAAATCATATTGAGATGTCCTTCTATCGACATCTTCACAGGAAGTGGCAGAAATATCTTTTGAACAAGAAGATATTGCATGTTTGAAATGTAAAAGGGCAAAGTAAAACAGTTTTGAAGATCATAACAATGATATTGTTCAATAGTGGGTGTAGATAAACTGAATCACCCCGTATTCAGTAGTGTTTGAGTCAACGTACTGCAGAATCGTGTACTCAAGCCGAATACGTAGGACAAGTAGCGTCGGTTGGTCGCTAGTCCAAGTAGAGAATGGTGGGCCATTCAATACTTCAAAAATAAAAGCTGAAACAACCCTTCAATTGCGAGTGAAAATTAAATCTCGTCTTCCGGTGAGGGTGGTGTGAATTTGGAAGTTAGTTCCAAAGTGGGGCTAACTGGAAATTGCGGAAATATAATCCTAGTTAATCTTTAGAATTTTTTGAACTTAAATTTAGGCGTGTATGGTAAGATTTAAAATATGAAAAAAGAGAATATAAAATCTGAATTAGTTACATACAATACTAAAAGTGGGGCTCTCGAGTTGAAAACTGATATTAAGAATGAAACAGTTTGGGCAACTCGTATGGAAATTTCCAAAATCTTTAATGTGAATCCACAGGCTATCTCAAAACATATTGGGAATATATATAAGGATAAAGAATTGAATAGATCGGCAACTAGTTCCAAAATGGAACTAGTTCAAAATGAGGCAGGAAGAGAGGTTCATCGAGAAGTCGATATATATAATCTTGACATGCTTATTGCTATTGGATATCGAATAAACTCAGTCGTTGGCACAAAATTCCGTCAATGGGCAACTAAAACTCTCCGTTCATATATTGTAGATGGTTTTGCAATAAATCGAAGACGTATCGCATCAAATTACGCTCAGTTTTTGCATGTCGTCGAGGATATCAAAAAACTTTTGCCCACTTCCGAAACTATTAACAATAGCGACGTAGTAGAGCTTGTTTCACTTTTTGCTGACACATGGTTATCTCTCGATGCATATGACAAAGATCAACTCAGTAAAGGTAAGTTAACTAAAAAGAAAGTAACCTTAACTACTGATAAGATACAAGGAGGTCTAACACAACTCAAAGATGAACTCATCAAAAAATCAGAGGCTACAGATATATTTGGAAAAGAAAGGGTGAAAGATTCTATCGCAGGAATTGTTGGAAATGTGATGCAAGCTTTCGGTGGTAAAGACGTGTATGAAACCATAGAGGAAAAAGCTGCACATCTTTTGTATTTTATGGTTAAAAACCATCCATTTGTAGATGGTAATAAGAGAAGTGGTGCGTTTGCGTTTGTCTGGTTTCTTAAACAATCAAAACTCCTAGATACAACTAAGATCACGCCCTCTGCCCTTACCGCTCTGACTATTTTAGTGGCGAGTAGTGATCCAAAAGAAAAAGATAAGATTGTAAGTCTTATCTTGAATCTTATTAGTAAGAGATAGTCTATTTTCTAATCAGACATGTGATGCATGGGTCTACGCTCTTTTTTGAAAAAGTGGAAGAATTTGATTTCGGTATACCCACAAGAAGTACACATTAATCAAGAGGAGAACATTTCCCATAACTGCTCCACCTGTAAATGGTCCACCATCAAGAAAGGCGTGGAATCCTACAATATTAAATGTGAACGGTAGGAGTAGGAGAGCACCGAGAGCTTCTCTTCGAGTCCAGATAGAAAATAGTACAACTGCAAATGTAATTCCTTCCATATACATAATATATTTAGAAGCCATTAGAATTTGTATAAACTGGAACGCTGTCGTATTTGTGTACATGTCAGCTGTTGGTTCTGGGAAAAAACCAAGTATTCCAAAAATAGGCATAATGAGTAATAAAGTCAAAATAACTTTTACGATTGTGTTGAATGTTTTCATGGTGATCTAATTATATACCACAACAGGGTGGCGGGGAATATAAAATTTTGGTAAAAAGTATCTAAAGAATATATGAATAAAATGTAAATAAAACGTACAATCTAATGTTTGACTTTATTACAATATAGAATATACTTTTCACATGGGTAATTCATATTCCAAAATGATTAAAGATTTGAGAACTGAGAAAGGTTTTTCGCAATCTAGTATTGCTGATCGTCTCGGTATGTCGCGTCCCTCATATGTTTCTATAGAGCAAGGTAAAAGAGAGCTTACATTCGGTGAGGCAGAAAAAGTCTCAAGTATCTTTGGTATATCTTTAGATCAAATTGAAAACAGGGTAGTGCCAAACTACGAAAAGTATAAGCAGATGATTCTGTCATATATTAGAAGTGCAAGTTCGAAAGATGGAAAAATACCAAAGACAAAGCTTGCTAAACTTGTGTATTTAGCGGATTTTTCTTGGTTCTATACACACCTCGAAAGTATGAGTGGTATGCAATATCGGAAAATAAAACACGGTCCTGTACCAGATGTCTATTTTCGTGCAATTGATGAGTTGTTTGAGGATGGACAGATTTCCATAACTCCAACAGACGATGGTGCAATGCTCATTTCAGAGACAAGAAATGCAAAGAAAAATGCCCTAACCCTAGTCAGCAAAGAAGAACAAAAGCTTATAGAGAAGATTTCTGTAAAATGGAAATCAAAAAACACTAAAGAAATAGTTGCGTTTACGCACAACCAATTACCGTATGCAATTTGTTTAGATAATGAAATTATTCCGTACGAATTAATAACTCAAGAAGATTCAGAAGATGTCTATTAATACACATGAACTCACCATTGAAACTTTTGCTGAAAAGCACTATATAAAAGCATTTGAGAAGAAATATAAAAATGCTTGGGACATTACTCTTTCTGCTTTGCGGAGAGAGTTTTAAAGTTTTGATGTGTTGCTCCAAAAATCTATTGCAGAAGTAATATCTGATAAAAGTAGGGAAGTTTGTATTTGTAAGGTTGAATTTAAGATATCTGGAAC
Source organism: Patescibacteria group bacterium (assembly GCA_030917685.1). Taxonomy (GTDB): domain Bacteria; phylum Patescibacteriota; class Minisyncoccia; order Phycocordibacterales; family CAIZLB01; genus VEQN01. The sequence continues at coordinate 6,384 of JAUPUG010000013.1, forward strand.
GCAAGAATCAAGGCATGGTGGAGGAAATAGATGTATCGTCGCACTTCACAAAGATATTAAGAAAATACATCTCCTGCTTGTATATCACAAGAGCCATTTGGGTAACGGGAATGAGACATTGGCTTGGAAGAGTGCGGTGCGGGGAAATTATCCGCAGTATAGGGAGATTATTTAAATAAATATATGAAATTATGAAAAATAAGATTCTTAAAAAGAAAAAGAGTATTAGTGACAAGATTAGCAAACTGCTTGTAAAAATAAAAGAAGCAGGAACTTTTAAAAAGTATCCGATTATTTGGGATAGCGAGATAGAAGCTTCTAGGAAGAAATAGTAATGATTCGGTCGCAGATTTTTTTCTGCTGAAAAATTCTGCGACCCCGACTCGCGCCGTCGCGCTCCGTCTTTCTCATCACTTGTTCTCATACAAGATGACTGCGCAGGATATCTACTACGCAGATATCCTGCGCAGTCATTAGCGGAGACGAGAGGATTCGAACCTCCGGGGCCCTATAAGAGGCCCACCTCTTTAGCAAAGAGGCACGTTAGACCACTCCGACACGTCTCCATTTTTTACGCCAAATGCGCCTATATGCATGTACGATACCATATGACCTATTAATGACAAATACAAAACTTCAGAATCTCTACATCAAATCTTTCATGCAACATATCTGATACCGACTGCATACTTGCACCTGTGGTCACTACATCGTCGATACAGTATATGTATGTGACCGGTGATATTTGTGTATTTGGTGAACTTCTATATGTACGCTCCTGCATATATTTCTCAAAAGCGGGGGATAAGACAAATCGCCACTTAGACCATTCGAATCTTTGTCGACGTGTGCCTAGATGTTGAGGTGTGTGTGCATTATCGCTTATATCGGACGATACTCCTTGTCTAGGTAATACCGCATGGACGCAACAAGTAAAAAAGGGTTCATCTGAATTCTGAAGTGTATCCAATAAAAGCATAAGTTCTTTCATGTGGTCAAAACTCTTGTCGTCTCTAAAATATGTTGAAGAAGGGTAATGTATTAAGACATGTGGAACCCGGAAAGGAATCTTACCTACTCGATCAGAGGCATCAGCTAGTAGTTGGTCATACAATATATATGTACATGCCTGCAGAGCATCCTTATTTAGGTAGTATTTGAAATCCCATAGCATTTTTTTAATTGACTTTTGTTTGTACTCCAATGCATACATTACATCTCCATGTGAATGCATTCTAGATATGTCGCGACACAGATCCAAATTGTTGAGATTGATAGTTTTTACTTGTCCTTTTGGTTGCTTGCTTTGAGCTCTGTTAATAGGGAATAGGATATTTAAGAAAAAAGTGCCAAAGTGCAGAATTATGGTCATCATATACACTTTGATACCACGACCCACTTCAAATTTTGATGAATTTTAAATAAAATATTTTCAAACTTCGTTTACTGATATATAATGTATACTAAAGTATTCTATACAGGTGTAGTTGTGCGCCTGACTGTGCATATGAATGTATAGTATGAAAGTGAAAACAAAATACCCATAGTAAATCATGTCAAACTTCATTCAAAATTTATTCAAAAGTCCAAATGAGAGTGTGATTGGTATTGATGTAGGCACATCATCCATAAAGGTAGTTCAACTACGCAAGAAAAAAGGTAGAGCAGTACTTGAAACGTATGGTGAGCTTTCTCTTGGTCCATATGCAGGTCTTGCGCTTGGTCAAGTTACCAACCTCCCTGCAGATAAAATTGCTGAAGCAATACGAGATATTATTAAAGAGTCAAATGTGACATCAAACGCAGCTGGCGTTTCTATCCCTTTTAAATCCAGCCTTGTGTCACTCATTGAACTTCCTCCTGCAGAACCAAAACAGCTCCAAGAAATGATTCCACTGGAAGCTCGAAAATATATCCCAGTACCCATTAGTGAGGTTACGATGGACTGGTGGGTTGTGCCAACTGAGTTTGATCATGATCTAGATTTTGCGCACGGTGTTGATGATGAAAATAATGAGATGCAGGCTGATACAAAAAAAGTACAGGTACTTGTTGTATCTATTCATAACGACGTGCTAAGTACATACAGTCAGATTGTGAAGAACTCAAACCTCGATACCAGTTTCTTTGAAATTGAGATGTTTAGTTCAACCCGTGCCTTACTTGCAGGTGAGACGACTCCTGTAATGATTTTTGATATGGGTGCTTCATCAACCAAAATCTATATTTTGGAGAGGGGTGTTGTAAAGTATTCTCATATTATAAATAGAGGGTCACAAGAGATTACTATGAGTATTTCAAAAGGTCTGAATGTTACATTTGATAGAGCTGAACATATGAAAAGAAACTTAGGTTCAGGTTCTCCGGCTGAAGAAAAAGATATTTATGAAATAATATCACTCACGTTAGATTTTATTTTCTCTGAGGCCAATACCGTGACGCTTAACTATCAGAGGAAGTTCAACAAGGCTATAAGTAAGGTTATTTTGACTGGTGGTGGGGTGGCAATGAAAGGGGTATTGGAGCTTGCACGAGCCAATTTTCAAAGTGAAGTAGTAATGGGTGATCCGTTTAGTAAAGTAGAATCACCAGCGTTCTTGGAGGACGTGCTCAAGATAACAGGACTCGAATTCTCTACAGCTCTTGGACTAGCACTCCGTAAGCTGCAAGAGTCAAATTAGTGTACTTGTACATAAGTAGGATAACTATGTTGATGTTTCTTTTATGTAGGTGATATAATACAAAAGAATAAAAGTACAAAGCTCATGGAAACAAAATTTCAAACATCATTCATTCCTAAACAGCCAGTAACAGATGAAGCTCCTCATCGAACGTCGAGCTCTAGTATCTTTTTCTTGCTCGCTTTTATTATCTTTATGGCAAGTGTTGCTTCTGCAGGGGGTGTCTTTATCTACGGTCAGATTATAAATAGGAATATTGAAGAAGGAAAAAAGCAGCTTGCCCTCAATAAGAATGCTTTCGATCCAAACACTATTGCTCAACTAACTCGATTGAACGACAGAATTAATGCAGTAGATTTCCTGCTCAAAAAACACAAAAGTGTATCGACTTTGTTTTATGTGCTTTCAAACGTAACACTTAAAAACACCCGGTTTAGCGATTTTAGCTATACAGGAATTGATGACAAAATATCTATTTCAATGAAAGGTCAGGCTCGAAGTTATGAAACGGTAGCCTTACAAGCAAAGGAATTTACAAACCCAAATTTTAAGAATGTATTTAAGAGCCCATTGTTTGGTGATCTGACACTCGACACACAAGGTAATGTTTCATTTAGCTTTAGTGCTGGAGTTGATCCATTGCTGGTTGACTACTACAAATTGAAGAAAGAAGAATATGAACAATCTGCTCCAGCAGAAGTTTCATCTCCAAGTGCCACAGGTCCTACTGGCAACTCACAGACCCCTATTATTAATGAAACAAACCCCGATACTGACTCCGCAGAGTCAAACCCAGATGGAGAGCAGGGTTTTATTCAAACTAATCCACGATAATGAGACAAATAATGCCAATCATTTTCATACTTGCAGCAATTGGGCTATTTTTTGGCTATACCAATCGTGAGTATACAGCCCTTAAGCTTGATATTATCGATCAGGAGAAAATTGTTGAAGCAAACAATAAAGCAGCGAAGTTAAAGGCGGTGCGAGAGATTTTGACTAGTGATAGAAAGAAGATTGCTCAAGAAGATTTTGAAAAAATAAGTAAAATGCTACCAGATGGTGTTGAAAACGTAGGCTTGATAATCGATATTGATAATATCGCCGGAAAATATGGAATGAGAATTCGAAATACAAAAATAAATGATGGGGGAGCTTCTACAAAGAGTAGTACTGTTGCTGTAGCTGGTCCTGATGCAAAAAAATACGGGACGATAGCACTTTCATTTTCTGTAAACACAACGTATGAGTTTTTCCTCTCTTTCTTGAGAGACCTAGAGGCGAGTCAGCGTTTGGTGGATGTTACTGCATTAACATTCGCATCGAACAAAGAAGGAAAATATGAATTTAATGTGACCTTACAAACGTATTGGCTCAAATAAGTCATTATAAAATTATGTTCAATATAAAAACAATACTCATAATAGTCGGAATCGTTATACTAGCTTTCGTTGGTTACTCCTTTATGATATCTGGAAAAAAGGATGTACCTGCAAGTGGGGTATCAAAGCAGGCGGTGGGCACTTCGGCTACTGCTACACAAACTCCTGTCAATGCAAATCTTGATGGTCCAGGAAAAGAATTCGTGACTCAGCTTTTGGCAATACAGAATATTAAACTTAATCTCGCATTATTCGCTGATCCTGTCTTTCAAGGACTTCAAGATTGGAGTCGTGAGATTCTTCCTCAAGAAGCGGGTCGTCCAAACCCTTTTGCCCCTCTTGAAGATACTGGTTCTGTAGGTCAGGCTACAAATATATTTAGTGGAGATATCTCATCTGTAGAGACAACTAATGGAGGGCAGACAGACGCAGATCAACCTGCTACTTCAGCTAAAGCCCCTGTTAAAACTCCTGCTCGTACAAGATAAATAAGAAGATATATTACCTATGAATTTTCTAGAAACATTAGTAACACAAAATGTCATTACTGCTGATGACGTTACATATATACAAGAAGAGTCTACATCGACTGGAAAGCCCGTAGAAGATATTTTACGTGAAAAGGGGATAACTGCAGGAGCTATTGCAAAAGCAAAGAGTCAGTTATTGCATATTCCAAGTATCTCTTTGGATGATCGTGAGGTTCCATTTGAGATTTTAAAATACATACCAGAAGAGTCTGCTGTTCACTATAAAATTATTCCTATAGATGTTAAAGATGGTGTTCTTGAGGTGGGTGTAGTTGATCCAGATAACATTGAGGCCCGTGATGCATTAAACTTCATTGCATCAAAAGTTAATATGCCTTTCAAGATATATGTAGTATCTGAAGATGATTTTCAAAAGGTGCTTGCTACATATAAAGGACTCACAGGTGAAGTTACTAAAGCACTTGGAGATCTAGAATCAGAGTTTGCCGGAACCACCGTAGAAGCAAACAAAGATGATGAACTTATCACAAAGACGAATGCAGATGGACAAATAAATATTGTAGAAGATGCCCCAGTAACAAAAATTGTTGCTACTACTCTTCGATACGCCATCGAAGGTGAGGCGTCTGATATTCATATCGAACCACTTCGTGAAAAAGTACGTATTCGTTTTCGAGTGGACGGAAGCCTTAATACAAGCTTGGTCCTTCCACTTAAAGTTCATGATGCCGTAGTCGCACGAATCAAAGTGCTTTGTAATATGAAGCTTGATGAAAAGCGTAAACCACAAGACGGTCGTTTTTCAGCACGTATTGACGGCCGTAAAATCGATTTCCGTGTATCGACATTCCCAACATATTTTGGAGAAAAGGTGGTGATGCGAATCCTCGACCAGCAAAAAGGAGTTCAACCTATTGATAAATTGGGTATGACCCCGCGTGACCTCGATATGATTCAACGTGCATTACAAAAGCCGTATGGTTTGATTCTTATTTCTGGTCCTACTGGTTCTGGAAAAACCACGACATTGTATTCTATGATCAACGCCATCGATCGAGAAACTCAAAATGTACTTTCTCTTGAAGATCCAGTTGAATATAATATTGAAGGTATGAGTCAGTCTCAAGTGCATCCTGAAATCGGATATACATTTGCTTCAGGTCTCCGTACGACACTCCGACAAGACCCTGATGTGATTATGGTGGGAGAGATTCGAGATAAAGAAACAGCACAGCTTGCTATTCAAGCGGCTCTTACAGGTCACTTGGTACTTTCAACCATTCACACCAATAGTTCAATTGGTATTATTCCTCGTCTCATTGATATGGGTATTGATCCATTCCTTATCGCCCCAACTTTGATCCTGGGGATGGCGCAACGACTTGTTGGAAAGACATATGCACCTGCAGTAAAGGCGGTACCTGTAGAAGATAGTATTAAGATGTATATTGAGAAAAAGTTTGCGGACTTGCCACAGGAGTTTAAGAATACATTACCTCCTATTACTGAAATATATGAAATCTCACCAACTCCAGATTGTCCAAAGGGTACAAAAGGACGACAGGCGGTATTTGAAGTATATGAAATGGATAAGGATTTGGAACGATTAATTCTTAAAGATCCAACTGAACCAAGTATTTATGATCTACTTAGAAAAAAAGGATTTTTGACCATGAAAGAAGATGCTATCTTGAAATCTCTCGCAAAGATTATTCCTTTTGAGGAGGTTAATACACTCTAATCTTAGGTCTAGAGAATACATAAAGACAGTTCGGGTCAATACTGTGTAAAACTTATTAGATATATACGTAGCAACATTGGTATACTTAATGTCATGAACGGAACTACACCATATAAAATACTGATAGTAGATGATGACAAGTTTCTTTTAAACATGTATTCAATCAAATTTCAGAAAGAGAAATTTGATGTAACGGTTGCGAGTGATGGCTTAGAGGCTTTTGAAAAATTGAAGGGCGGATTTATTCCAGATGCAATTGTTTTGGATATCGTAATGC
>JAUPUG010000014.1 GCA_030917685.1 Patescibacteria group bacterium
GAAGGAGGAGAATCACTCGTACAACGACTTACAAAGTATACAAAAGGTACTTGGGCAGGATTCATTAACCGTCCTTCAAACGTAGATATCAACAAAAAGTTCGTAGTGTTCTCAATGCGAGACATGGAAGATGAGCTCAAGCCAGTAGCGATGTATATCGTAATGCACTTCATTTGGAATCAGATCCGAAAAGAGCTTAAGCGAAGACTTATGGTTATTGATGAGGCGTGGTGGATGATGAAATCAGAGGATACAGCATCTTTCTTGTATGGTCTCGCTAAACGAGGACGAAAATACTATCTAGGACTCGCTACAATCACTCAGGACGTGGAAGACTTCTTAAAGTCACCTTATGGACTACCTATTATTACAAACTCGTCTATTCAGCTCCTGTTGAAGCAGTCACCATCATCTATTGATATTGTTGCAAAAACATTCAACCTTACCGACGAAGAAAAATATCTACTCCTAGAGTCAGATGTAGGAGAGGGAATCTTCTTTGCAGGACTTAAACACGTTGCTATCAAAGTTATTTCGTCTTATACCGAAGATCAAATCATTACATCATCTCCTTCACAAGTACTTAATATGAAAAAAGCTAAGGCAGACCTTGCCGCAAAAGGACTTGTACCAGAGAGCCAAACAGCAAGCAATATCAACGCAAGTAATACTTTTATGGACAATATGGAAGCTGAAGGAAAGAGAAACGTAGCGGATATAAAGGCAGCGGAAGAATTACAGACACCAATAGCGAGCAATCCAATCCAAAACTTCGATACATCACCACAGCCAACAGTGCCAAATTCTCAGTATCACGAACAGATTGAACCAGCGACTCCAATTCAATAACAAAATAATGTACAATAGTACTTATGATAGTACTCGACCCAAACAGTCCCTACAACGCTAGTACAGATAAAATATCTACAGGGAGTAGAACTGGTTCTGCTAGTGGGGATATTATTGCCGACCAAAGCGACTTTGCGGAAGATACACTTGAAGGAATGGGTGAGAGAGGGGAGGAATACAAACAACAAGCTCGTAGACAACGTCTTATCTCACAAAGAATACGTCAACTAGATGAAAAAGATGAATTAAAAGGGCAAGTTCGAGGTCCGAGAAATGCCAAATTTCAAAAAACCGAAGGTGTCCAAAAATTAAGTTATGTAGACATCGCTACCATGTCTGGTATTGCTCTAATTTTTGATGTATTCGATGGACTATTGAGTTTAATCCCTGGGGTAGGAAACGTAATTATAGCGGTAACAGTTTTTCCTTTAGCAACAATGTATCTTTATTTTGCATACAAAAAAAGAGGTATAGAGATGAGGAGTACAAAAACCCTTATAAAATTCTGGGGAACACTTTGTGTGAGTTTTATTCCTGTTCTATCGATTCTCCCACAGTACGTTTTAAATGTAATTTTAGTCTCTCTTGAAAAGAAAGCTGAAGAAAAACTTCATATCAAATAAACTTTGATATACTTTCTGTTATACTTATAGACAATATGAGGACCATTTTAATGCGAACCATTTTTAGAAAAATACTCCGACAATTGTGTGTCCTTACAATCATTATTCTGTGTGTCTCTTTATATTCTATTCATAAGGTTTCGGCTCAAACAACGCAAGTAGACACATCAAACAATACGGCTACAGATTTTGAACCGGGCATAGGAGACCCAAGTATTCCATTTACTTCAAAGTTTCCACAAATCAAAGAGGAACTTGTAACTGAAATAACACCCGAGATACCAAAACCAGGTGACACCGTCACTATCACAACAAATCTATATGGTGACATCAACCTTAATACAACTCTAATAACATGGAGGATTAATGGGGTAGTGGAACTTCGAGGCATTGGTAAAAAAGATTTCACATTTATAATGGGAGATAGTGGAAAACTCACAACTGTAGATTTTGAAGCCTTTCCAACTAACGCACCTTTGATTACAAAAAGTTTCCAATTTGCACCAGTTGATGTTGATATTCTTTGGCAAGCGAACACCTATACACCTCCATTTTACAAAGGAAAAGCTCTCTTTACTCCTGAATCAAATGTGACTTTTATAGCCCTACCAAACATTATTATTGGGGGCAAAAGAGTCGATCCATCAGAGGTTGTATATAATTGGAAAGTTGACCGAACTGTTGATGGAGAAAATTCAGGTTTTGGAAAAAGTTCTTACGACTTCACAGGGGATATCATTTTGAAACCCACACTTGTACAGGCGGAGGTGTATGCCGCATCAAACCCAGCATTTAAGGGCATGAATGGTTTTCAGATTTCCCATATTTTTCCACAAGCGTTAATGTACGAAGATAGTCCTGTTTACGGGATTTTGTTTAATAAAGCCCTACGAAATCAATACACAGCCAAAAGCGACGAAGTTGAACTATCACTTATTCCTTTCTTTTTTAGTACCGATGGAAAAAATGCAGGTGTAACATACAAATGGAACTTAAATACAGCAGCCCTTGCGATACCTGAATATCAAAACTCAGCCATCTTCCGTAGAAAAGATGATAAAAAGGGCAGTGCGAGTGTAACAGTCACAATTGGAAACCCTTCAAAGATTTTACAAAAAGCAACAGCAGGACTTGATCTACTATTTAATGAGAAGAGAAGTACGTTTGGACAGTAGAGAGGCGGCGAAAGAAATATTTGATATACTGATAGTATATGTTTTCTACATTCAGATTACTCTTTGTATCACTATTAGCTCTATCTTTTATATTACCTTCGACTTCACTTTCAGAAACTGTCTACACAAATGAGCAGTCTCAAGATATTTTAAATTTTATTAATCAGAATCAGACAAATAATTCAACAGGTATACCCCAAACCGTCGAAGAATTACAAGAGTTTGTACAAGGTGTTTCTACAAATCAAACCAATGAAGGTACTGGTCCTATAGATGCACTTACGGGAAAAAGAACACTAACCCCTGGAGAAGTTATAAAATCAAGCACACCCATAGATACACCAGTTGTTACAATTCCCTCTACATCACAATCACCGCAGCAATCTTCACAACAAACCTCCCAAAACTCCACATCAAACACTTCTGGTGGCCTCTCCTACACCCTCCTTGCTCCCATAAAGACATTCTTCCCAAGTGGTTCAGTGAATATCTCAGATGGTGGGTTAGGTGTATATCTAAACAATATGTACCGTATAGGTATTGCTGTAGCTACAGGGTTGGCATTAGTAATGATTGTAGTGGGTGGACTACAATATGTATCTACTGATTCAATACAAGGGAAGAGTGATGGTAAAGGTAGAATACAGGATGCACTCATTGGGTTACTTCTTGCACTTACATCATATATTATTCTTAATCAAATCAATCCTAATTTACTGAGGAGTGAGTTAAAGGTAGCAGCAACCAAGTCCACAGGGAGGGTAAACACTGTAGACGTTCAGTTGGTGGAGGGAGGGGG